>CAZSRF010000006.1:0-6850 GCA_964609155.1 uncultured Gammaproteobacteria bacterium
AGTAAGTAGAAGCAGGAAAGTGTACGTTTAAATAAATTGATAAATTAAGATAAGTAAAGAATGCTGGGTTTGAAAAAACCCCGATGATTTGCTTGGCGGCAATAGCGAACTTGAACCACCTGAACCCATTCCGAACTCAGAAGTGAAACGGTTTAGCGCCGATGATAGTGTGGATTACCCATGTGAAAGTAGGACACTGCCAAGCTTTTTATTTCAACCCTGTTTGTAACAACATGCAGGGTTTTTTTATGTCTGATTTTTTTGTGCAAAATATTTAACACAGAAAAGCTAGTTAGTAATTCTTTAATAAATTTTGTAAAAATAATCATGCCAACATATTTCCGATCCAAACATGGTGAGTTTCCACCAGCTGATATAAGAGGAATAAAATTTGTCACATCTGGACTAAAAGATGTATGTACAACAGAGCAGTTGGAGGGGATGCCTATAGTAGTTAATCTTTTTCGGAATGCTGGTGCGTCATCTGGTTGGTCTATAGGTGAAGGAGATGATGCAATTCTCATACCTAATGTTACAATAAAAACTAAAGTCACGCGCATACTGTTTAGTACTTTGTTACTTGGCTATACTCTTGTTGATGAAGACGATGTTCCAATTGTAACAGGCAAAACGGTGGATAAAATTGGTGATGCTAGAAACTCGCCCTGGTATCTTATTGATGATGACGGTCATGTGGGCACTAAAGTATGGCTAAGATCAGCATTATATAGCGCAATCAGGCAGGCTGAAGTTCAAGCAGCAAGAACTACTAACCCTATTCTTACACTTAGGGCATCCACACGCATAAGGTTGAGAGAAGAGACTATAGCTGATGGCTTAGCTCCTAAACGTATAAGACCGTCGTTTGATCCTGCTTCAATAGCTGAGATATGTGAGCCATCTACTGAAGTGCTTAGTACAACAGTTGAATCAAAGTCTGAGCAAGTACAAGTATTAGATAAAAGAAGTGTACCAAATCCTCTTGAGGTATTAGCAGATTTTGGTAGAGTTTTTAAATCGTATTGTCCAACAAGCTGCTAGGTCGTGAATCCTAAGGTAAGATCTACGTGGGATTAGGCCTTGTTGTGCTTAAAGTATCTGGTGTTGTCGCTTCTACCGCTTTGTAATCTAGGTCAAGGTAAGGAAAGTAGTCATAGGCTATTTCTTTGACTTCTTCTGCAGTGGTTCGTAAGCACCGGCCGCGTGGTTGAGTTCTGCGATCGAATAAGTCTATAATTTCTTCTTTAGTTGCTCCAAGTTCACGTAATCGAGCTAGAATTACAGGGTATTTTTTATTCTCATTTGCATAGAACACGTGAAGATATGTTAGCGTTGTTGCAGGGAAAGAGGGGTGTTTTGAGTTTAAGATGTCCAATAGGGTTTTTTTATCTAACGTACCTAAGAGACAAGTTAGTTCAGTGATAGTATCATCACTTGGTTCAGCTGTAAGTAATTTTTTTACCATGTCTCCAGCTTCAAGGAAAGAAAAGAAAGAGCGATATGTCTGCCTGTATTCGCCATCCAAACGACATATGCTGGACAATGTGCCGCTTGTATGTTCAGAGCCAAATAATTCTGCCGCTTCTTCTACTGTTAGACCAAGACTCTGTAGTCGTTTCAAGATTGCTTTAAATACTGGTAAAGAGTTTGTGTCTTGAGCGATATAATGAGTTAATAGCATCATGCTATCCCTTGTATCTTTTGAACTTAGTACAGCCAGTAGCTCTCCTTTTTCTAATCTGTTTAGAACATCAGTAAGCTCAGCAGAAGAAATGGTAATTGTGCTATTAAGAACAAGCAGTAACGTCTCACTTGGATTCCTAGGTGCTCCGCTTGTACTAGCAATGGGTGGAGGAGCTGGTATTGTTGAGGTTGTTGCAGGGGCTGCTATGGCACGGGCTGCCCAAGCTGGTATTGTTGGGGTTGCAGGGGCTGTTGGGTGGCTTGCTGCAGCTGCTGGTATTGTTGGAGCTGCAGGGGCGGCTGCTGCTAGGGCATGGGCTACCCAATCTGGCATTGTTGAGGCTGCAGCTGATCTTTGGTCCTCCAGACTTGCTGCTGTAGCAAGCTCAAGTTGACGTAATTCCTCTTCTGCAAGTGTTGCTCTGCTTGCCGCCATGGCGCGATCAACCTCTCTTTGTTCGTGTGTTGTTCTAGCTGTGTCTAAAGCTGCCGTTCTTCTTGAGTCTACCAGACTTGCTGCTAGTGCACGTTCAATAGCTATTTGCTCAGGATCTTCCTGCCACATAGGGGCTGTAGCTGTTGGTTCTACTCCAGTACCATCGAACTCTCTAGGATCAAAGGGGATATCTGCATCATGCCGTACTATCTTTGGGGTAATTCTTATAATTTGTGCTCCAGAAGGGGCTTCAGTTAGAGTTCGTGGCATATAGCTGGAAGTAGGTTGGGCTATAACAGTCGTATTTCCAGCATGAATACCCTGCACCATGGACAATAAAGAAGTCCGTAGTGGCTCATACATCTCAGTTAAAGTTTCTGTTCCAGCTATAATAGCTTTTCTTAAAATTTCAGCTCTTGCTATAAAATCTCTATTTTTCCTTAAAAAATCGTTAATATCATCAAAACTATGACTAGGGTCGCGGGCAACAATAAAATTTCGACCTTGATTGAAAAAATCTAAAACAATCATCAAAAGTTTGTTTGCAGGAAAAACATAGCATTGGAAGCTGGCGCCATCTGCACAAAAGGCTTTTCTACACACTGGGCATAAGGGCCCTATTTCTGTTAACTGTGCTTCCTCTATGAAAAATGGGTGTTCAGGGTGGTTCTCAGGGAAAGCAACTAGATAGTCATCTGAAATATTGGGGATTTCTGCGGTTAAAGAAGTGAAACTTTGAATAAGATCTTTAAGGCTGTTTAGCTGTCCCCTAGTTATAGGCATATCAAGTGCTCCCAATAAGTTCATGTCTTTGTTAGAATTAAAACATTATCCATGGATGTTGTCAAGAAAGGGTCATATCGATATGTTTCAAACAGTTGTAACAAGTTGAATAGATAACATCTTGTGCTATAGTCAATTATATATATGATTTTTGGAAGTTTTTACATGTATTCAAAAAAATATGTTATAGGTGTTATTGTATCTATTGTTGTGGGCTTAAACGTTATCAATATAGTTTCAGCAAAATCGCTTAATTCTGTCCGAGCTGTTCAATCTGATGACAATCAAGTAATAAAAAAACAGACGCTACCGTCTCCATCTGCTAATACTTATATTCCTGGTGAAAAATCGTTATCTAAACCAAAAGCCATAAAATCTGACGGTAGAACAATAGAGGAAGCGGATGAAACAGCTCAGCCTGCAGATTCTGTACCTTCAGATGTGACTATTCAAAAAATTCAATTGCCTAATCTGGTTCCGAAAAACGTAATTAAAAAAGATTAACGATGTTATAGTAGAGGGTCGGTGTCGAACTACGGTACAAGATCTCATTTTGATTGATAAAAATAAAAGATTTTAAATTCTTACCCAATATCTTACCCAACTGTGAAGTATTCTACCTTTCTGAAAGGATAAGAACAATAGGGGGTGATTAAAAATGATTAAGAATTGCTTAGCTTGTTAGTACTATTTACTGTGTTCTCATATAAAATTAGCCACATTATTAAATGAAAGTTTTTAATTCCCCCGAATTCGAGACCTTTAAATTTGGTTAAAATCTCATGTGTTCCTATTAACGATATTTTGTCTAACGTGGTGATTTTATTAGATTTCTCATGTGTTCGTCTTCCCGCCTACATTTATCTATTTAATTTAGGAGATTATTCCGTTAGAAGTGATCGTGGTATTAGGGTATTAGTTAGTAACTTATTGATATTTCCGACCAAGATGTTCCATTTATTCGTACATTATTTGACATTGACGAACAAATGCAACATACTTGTTATATTATGAAAAATAAAACATATGCTGAACGAGTACTTGAACTAGCTAACAGAAAAGAAGTAATCAGACTCTGTGATCTCAAGGAAATGGGCATCCCTCGGGTTATTGTGACACGACTCATGCGAAGTGGTCAATTGGAAAAAATTGCTCGTGGCTTGTATTGTGCTCCTAACAAACCAGTTACTGAGAAAACTAGCCTCGTTACAATTGCAATTAAAATTCCACAAGCGATTTTTTGCTTACTAACCGCCTTGCAAATTCATGAGATTACCACGCAATTGCCTCGCCAAATATGGATAGCTATGCCACGTGGAAGTCATGTGCCAAAACTAGATTATCCTCCAATTAAAATGATTCAATGCTCAGCTAACATTTATTCAATAGGGGTAGAGATTATTGAATATGACAAACAAACCATACGGGTGTATAGTCCTGCGAAAACAGTGGTTGATTGTTTTAAATATCGAAATACAATTGGTCTTGATGTTGCTATTGAAGCATTAAAAGAAGTTCGTGCACAAAAGAAAGCTACAGCAGAAGAACTATGGCATTTTGCAAAAATAGGTCGTGTTACTAATGTGATTCGCCCTTATCTTGAGGTAATTGAATGAAGAATAATCTTGCGGAATCTATTCGATCGCGCTTATTGACTCTATCAAAATCTGAAGGCTCGGATTTTAGCGTCCTACTAACTCGATATGCGTTAGAGCGTTTTTTATATCGTATCAGCCAATCTGAATATGTGAATTACTTTTTACTTAAAGGCGCATTATTGTTTGCGCTTTGGTACGATATGCCACATAGATCAACAAAAGATATTGATTTACTTGGTCTTGGGCAAAGTGATTTACTGACTCTGAAGCGTATATTTCAGGAAATTGCTGCAATCACTTGTGAAGATGGGATCTCTTTTAGTCCTAATAGTATCATCGTTGATGAAATTAGAAAAAATACCGGTTATATAGGGGCTAGAGTTATTCTTTCTGGCGAATTGGCTAAGGCACGCTGTAAAATACAAGTTGATATTGGATTTGATGATGCAGTCACTCCTGAACCAATTGAGGCAACCTATCCTGTTCTTCTCAATGATCTTCCGGCGCCTTGCTTGCAAGCTTATCCAGTTTATACGGTAATTGCAGAAAAGCTGCACGCAATCACAATGTTAGGTATGGTCAATAGTCGATTAAAGGATTACTTAGATCTTAAAATTATGTTTGATCTAGAAGAGATCGATGCGAATATATTGGCATATGCAATTTTTGCGACTTTTAGAAGAAGAGGTACAGAAATTCCTCTCAATTTACCCATTGGTTTAACAGATGAATTTGGAAATGATGTCTCTCGGCAGTCTATTTGGAATGTTTTTTTGAAAAAAAATCAACTGCAATCAATTTCATTACAAAATGTGGTGGTAGCACTAAGATCACTCCTAGAACCTGTTTTAAAGCAAGCGGTATTATTGGGTTCAGGTAATCAACTTATTCCAAATCAAAAAACTATTAATGCTATGAAGGAGGCAAGACTAGGTCAATTAAAACCATTTAAAACAGTTCAGTCGCTCATGGATGATTTAAATAATGAGGATAATTAAGTGGGTGGAGTGACACCATTTGGTATAATTTCGCCGCATTCGAGGGAATTAAAAATGAAGCTGAGCGTAATAGAAGACAGATGCCAATGGCTTGATGGTAAATGCTGAGCATTATATGAAGCAATAGAGTCATAAGTTAAAATTAGAACTAGAATTTGATTAATGAATAATGAATATATTTTTAAAAACAGAAAGATTAATTATAAAGCCATCTACTCCTGAAGATTTTGATGACTTATACGCCATACAATCTGATCCAGATGTTATGCAGTATATTGGCCAAGGTGTGCGTACTCGCCCTGAGGTTAATGAGTGGTTAGCAAAAGCCATTGAGCATCATCGAAAACATGGCTTTAGCTTCTGCTCAGTATTTGAGAAGACTAGAGGTCTTCTTAACACTGGCAAGGTAAAATTAATTTTAGAGATTATCTGTTACTTCACCCTGAAGCAGTCCGTGAGTATGAAAATCTTAAAATAGAATTAGCTGAGCAGTATACCTATGATCGTGAGCAGTACACAGAGGCTAAAACTGAGTTTATTAATGATATTTTAAATAAAGTTAGGTTAGAAAGAAAATGACGATTATTGGTATCAGTGGTATAACAGGCGCAGGTAAAACAACATTAGCACAAGCACTTGCAAAAAATTACCATGCAACACTTGTCAATTGGGATGAGTTTGATGACATTTCTAGTGGGCCTGATGGTTATGTTGATTGGTATAACAGAAAAGGTAGTTACAATGAATGGGATTATCCAGGTCTAGCAGACGTGTTGCACACACTGAAAGCTCAAAAAACTAGTATACATCCTGTAAATAAAACCCAACTTAGACCAACTGAATATGTTGTTTATGATGCACCACTTGGACGCTTGCATACCCAAACAGGTCGATATATTGATATTTGTATTCATATAGATGTGCCGTTAGATGTCTCCTTAGGTAGGCGCATACTAAGAGATTTTAAGGATCATGACAAAACCAAAATGGAGTTATTAGAAGAAATAGAATTTTATTTAACACATTCAAGGCCATTGTTTTTTGATGATGATCTGAAGCTACATGCTGATTTTATCGTAAATGGAATGCTTAAAACAGAAGATCAAGTACAAGCAATTAACCAATATTTAATAGATTTAGGTAAACATGAAAAACTTTAAAATATCTTTTGTTGAACAGCTATCCGAAGAAACAGCAAAGAAGATGGATAAAGGTTTAGATGGATATGCAATGAGTCATATTCCTTCGTGATTTAACCAACTTTGGTACCGAGGGTCGGGGTCGAACCGACATGATGTCACCATCACAGGATTTTGAATCCAGCGCGTCTACCAATTCCGCCACCCCGGCTT
>CAZSRF010000006.1:6860-71130 GCA_964609155.1 uncultured Gammaproteobacteria bacterium
AGATACTTAAAAAGTAGAATACGTACATTATCAAAAACCAGGTGAATTTTCAATAGATTGTTCAGAATGTTTTCTGAACAGATATTCTACAATAAAGTCAGTAGTAAATTCAGCCTGTCTCATCTAGTCTACAAGAAACTATAACCCAAACTTATATTGCCATATACTGTAGTACCTTTTTGACCATAGAACTCTTTTGAGCGATAAATAGAGGTGTAGCTAAGTTTCATTTTGCTATAAACTAAAGCAAAGCCACCAGTAATATCAAATACCAGAGGTTTTTTATCAACATTTGGACTGCTTCTAAATGTATTGCCATCTAAGAAAATATTACGACCAACCACTCGGCCTTGTGCTCCTGTAAAGGCAAACCAATTAAATCTACCATTTTTTGAATGAAAAAAACTACTACCTGGCATAGAAGGCCTAATCAATAGAGGTGTATCCATCCAATCACCTGATAAAGGCATGACTCGAAAAATGAATCCCGTCTCTGCCAATGTATATACGTTGCCTACACTACCTATCAGATTTGGTTCAATAGTAAAAGAAAGGTTATTGAAATTACTATCTAAAACTTTTAACCATCTACGTCCCCAAGAAAGAACAACTCCAGGTTCATCGTGTAATTGGTTGTTCCACCCACTTGGGTTTCGTGCGTTGACTAGATCATGAATAAACTTTTGAGTTTCTTTGCCTTTAGCGCTAGGTCCTACAACTCCTAGGGTTAACTCAAGATCATCCGCACGGTTGTTGGTAATAGTAAGAGAGCGAATTGCTCCGTAAAGAAAACCGGCCCAAGGATGATCATCAGGTTGAGGTGCTTTAATGGTAATATCAGAAGGTGTATATAGGTTTTGTCCTAACGAAATAGAAATTTTACTGTTTTTATTCAAGGGGACAAAGGGAACATGTTTATTTAAAAATCTTGCTATTTTAACTGGTCTGTATGCCGAGTCAAAATATGTTAAAAGAACACCACTTGTGTAATTTCGATCAGAGCCATTACCAAAGAGATCATTTTCTACAGTAAGTGTTAGAAACTGATTTCTATCAATGGCAACATTTTTAGCTGGAGCATTTTTAATGAGAGTTTCACTATAATCTTTTGCGTAGCTATTATGCTGAATAAATAATGCTAAAATTATCGCACCTATGTGATGTAACTTTAGTTTGCACATTCCCTGTCCTTATCTTTGTCCTTGTCAACGGCATAAAATTAAACTGTACTATATAATATCAGCATCGTATAGTTCAGTCTGAGTTTTATATTTAGTTTTGAGCTTGTATTCTTCGTAATTATATATTTTATCTTCTCCTATGGGGCGGGTTCGAAATTTTCTTGCAGCCCAAAAATACATGCTGATATCGCGGTTGATAATCTCTTCGAGGACTTTATTTAATTCTCGAGCATCGTGTTCTAAATCATAGCCGGTAATATTTAAAGGCTCGCTGATTTCTATAGTAAATTTACTCAGATCGTCTTGATCGCGTACATAACTCAAGGCTAAAACTTGAGCATTGGTTAATCGTTTATATTTAGACAATAAAGTACTTGTTGCTGCCATTACTCCAAAAAAAGGGACAAATACACTACGACGACGACCAAAGTCTTGATCGGGCAATAAGCCTATAGTAACTTTTTGTTGTAAAGACTTAACAATTTGGCGAATATCTTCTTTTAATATAGGGTTCTTGTATATTTTTAAACGTGCATATTGCATCATATAATTTGCAACAGGGTTGTTTAAATGTCGAAATACGGGGCGGTAGTTGTATTTTCTAACAAAAAGCTTACTTAATAATTCCTGACTTGATGCATGAGGAGTAATTAATATTAAAGGTCTACTATCAGCAAGGGCTTGCTGAAGAATATGTTCATTGTTGATAGTTAGTTTATCTTGAATCTTCTTTATGTTCTTTTCTGGCCCAAACCAGGCTAGTGCTGTTTCACATGCACCGATAGCTAAGAATTCAATGTTTTTTTTAACTAGCTCATCGATTTGAGCCGGTGATTTTTCTGGAAAACATAGAGATAAGTTAGTCTTTATAATATATCTACGCTTCGGAAAAGCATGGCAGGCTAATTTGCCAAGAGCTTTACCAAGAGAAATAAGGTTTTTGTGCGACAACTTACTTGCAAGCCATATGGTTAAAAATAATGGCCAAGTTGCAAGATATTTAGGTATAAATAGCCTCTTAAAAGAGTGTTTGTGGATTTTTGCCATATAAAAACAAATTTAGTTATAATTTTGTTCAATTATTAGTAACATTACCATATAATTAATGCATAAATTAATTTAGTATCATCAGTAATGGATTTGTATATCTTAAAGTATATAATACGCAGTTATTGATTTTAATGCAAATGACCGACAATCTCAATTCTAACTTAAATAATATCATTCATAATAGTACCAGCACTGCTTTTAATATTCTAGTTATTGGCGATGTTATGATCGACCGTTATTGGTTTGGTGTGCCTAAAGCGTTAGCCGATGAGGCATCTGTTGCTGTATTAGCTATTAATAGCGCTGAGGATCGTGCAGGTGGTGCGGCTAATGTAGCTTTAAATATAAAAAAATTAGGCGGAGGGGTAGCTGTTTTGGCGCCTCTTGGACAAGATTCAGATGGTGTAATTTTAACTGATATGATGAGAAGAGAAGGCATCACTCAGTATTGGCAGTATGGAAATAGTGCTACGATCGTGAAACACCGGATGCTGAGTAAGAAACAGCAATTATTAAGGGTGGATTTTGAACAAAAATATTGCCCTCTTGAATTAACGCAAGATGTGAAAGATATTATTGCTTTGCATAAAGTTATTATATGTTCTGATTATGATAAAGGTAGTTTAGAGAATTGTCGGAAAATTATTGCTTATGCAAAAAGCCTAGGTCTAATAGTCTTAGTAGATCCTAAAGGTACGAATTTTTCTCGATACCAAAATGCTACGATGCTTACACCAAACTATAAAGAATTTGTTGGAGAGGTTGGTCAAGTAGATGTGCAGAATACAGCTGGTTTTCATAAAAAAGCTTTTAATTTGTTACAAAAGTTAGATTTAGAATATCTGCTAGTAACTTGTGGTGCTGATGGTATGGTGTTATTTGGACCAGAACACTTTGTTTATTCTGCTCGATCTTATGCTAACCAGGTTTATGATGTTACAGGTGCTGGTGATACCGTTTTAGCTTCTTTGGCTGTGTCCTTGAGCAAGAATGAAGATAAGACCTATGCTATTGAGAGGGCATCACATGCAGCGGCAGTAGTAGTTAGCCGAGTTGGAACAGGCTTTGCAACTAAAGAAGAGGTTGATAATCAAATAGCACGACACTACTCAGAAAATGAGGAAAATTATCATATAAAAAAATTTTCTGGTTCAAATAATAGAGTAATTTATACTTGGCCTGAAGATCGTTCTTTACTAACTACCAATGAAGTTGAAGAGATGCTATTGTTAAAGCAAAATAATCCCAATGCAAAATTAACAGTACGATTAAGTCAAAAAAATTCTCCACAGTATCAGGCATTGCATACTAAAGAGCAATTATTGTATATGATTAGTAAAATTTCTCTGGTAGATGAAGTCGAATTTTGTGTTTAATATGATTAATTATTACTTAATTAATTTTTTATATACTTTATTGTTTTTACCACTAGCAACAGCTAGGCTTTGCATTAAAGCTATAAAAAATCCCGTATATAAAAAAAGATTCTCCGAGCGTTATGCTGTGTGTTACCCGGGTGAAGGTAATGTAAAGATAGATCTTTGGTTTCACACCGTTTCTGTGGGGGAGTTTATTGCGGCAAAATCTTTACTGCTAAAATTGCTTGATAAAACAGATAATAAAATATTAATTACCTGTACGACACCGACAGGTTCTTACCTGATAGAAAAGTTTTTGCTGGAGTACTACTCAAAAAATCCTGAAAATAAAGAAAGGCTAGTGCATTACTATTACCCATATGACAGCAATGTTATCTGCTCGCGTTTTCTTAAGAGATTTCAACCTAAGTTGGCTGTGTTTTTTGAAACCGAGATTTGGCCTAAAATGTTTAAGCAATTAAAAAAACATAAGATAAAACTCTTTATCATCAACGCTAGGTTATCGGAAAAGTCTTATAAGAGTTACTCTAAGTTTTTAATGTATTTTCAAAATATTTTTCCATGTATAGATTATATTGCAACTCAGGGACAGAACGATTATGAAAGATTTATTAAATTAGGAGTTTCTGCGAATAAGCTATCTGTTTTTGGTAATATAAAATATAACCTAACTCTGCCATTAGACTTGCAAAATAAATCAGCAGAGTATAAAAAAAAATTACTAGGCAGCACGGATCACAATGCTAAAAAAATAATCCTGATTGCAGCAAGCACTCATATTGGAGAAGATGAGATATTGTTGAATATCTACTCAAAATTAAAAAAGAAATACGATAATTTAATTTTGATTATAGTACCAAGACACCCTGAGCGGTTCCAGCATGTGTATGAATTATGTGCCAAAATTAACAATGATAGTAATGCATATACAATTTGTCGCTTTACCGAATTGGAATTGCTGAATAGATTAAATGATAATATAGATATATTTCTATTAGACACTATTGGGCAATTATTGTATTTTTATAACATCTCAGATGTTGCTTTTATAGGTGGTAGCTTGAGTCCAGTAGGTGGTCACAATCCTCTTGAGCCAGCTGTGCTAAAAGTTGCTAGTGTTATAGGTCCGAATTATCATAATTTTAGTGATATTGTAGACAATTTACAAGAATCTCAAGGATTGTTGATTGCTAATTCGGCAGCTGATTTGCACGATAAAATGGATTTATTATTATCTGATGAGTCTTATAGAGCCAAAATTGGCATGAATGCTTTTAATGCGATGAAACAACATCAACAAGTATTAAATAAATATTATGATCTAATAGTATCTAATTTAAGCAAACACTAACAGGGAGCCAAGTGGAACAATTAAATCTAAAAGAATTATTCAATCATCAAAAAGAGTGCTATATTCAGCAACCTTATTCTGATTATACGCAGAGAATTAAAATACTAAAATTATTACGTAAAGTAGTTATAAATAATAAAGATAAAATAATTACTGCAATTAATAAAGACTTTGGTTGTCGACCAGGGCATGAAACAGAAGTATTAGAAATATTTCCTAGTTTGGAATCAATTGACTTTGCGATAAAAAATTTATTAAATTGGATGAAACTTCGAAAACATGAAACATCAAAATGGTTTTGGCCAAGCAAATCGTATGTGTTTCCTGTTCCTAAAGGTGTCATTGGGATTATATCGCCATGGAATTACCCGCTATTTTTAACGATTGCACCGTTGGTTGCTGCCTTTTCTGCAGGTAATCGTGTGATGATTAAATTGTCTGAGTACGCCCCTAATATTTCAGATGTATTGTATGAATTATTATCAACAAATTTTGTTGATTCAAAACTGGTCATAATTCGTGGAGATGCTCATGTTGCTGCAGAGTTTAGTTGTTTGCCATTTGATCATCTTTTTTTTACTGGTGCATCATCAATAGGTAAAAAAGTTATGGCTGCAGCGAGCTCTAATCTTACGCCGGTTACATTAGAGTTAGGTGGTAAATCACCTGCTATACTTGTTCATGATGAAATAAAGCAGCATTATCTTGACAAGATTTGGACAGGTAAAATAATGAATGCAGGGCAAACGTGCATTGCCCCTGATTACATATGGTTGCCACGAGACAAGAAATTAGATTTAAAATATCAGGCTAAAATTATAGAATACAGTAAAATAGCTGTTAGTAAAATTATTGATAATTTTTTATCAAAAGATTATTGTAGTATTATTAATAAATCTAGTTATGATCGCATTTTAAGTTTAATCGATAAAGCAGTTAAGCAGGGTGCAATCTGGTATCCTTTGGCTTCAAGTAATATATGGCATAGTGCTGATAATGGTATTTATAAAATATCACCTGGCTTATTGTTAAATGCAAATCATACTATGCAAATAATGCAAGAGGAAATCTTTGGTCCTGTCATGCCTGTGATGTGTTATGATAACATAAGGGAGCTGGTGACAATAATGCAGGTAGTTCCTAGGCCATTAGCTATGTATTTATTTACTGAAAGCGAAGAAATCCGTGATGATTTTTTAAAAAATACAATCAGTGGAGCGTTGAGCTATAATGCTACGGTTATACACGCTGCACAAGAGTCTTTGCCTTTCGGTGGTATTGGCCAGAGTGGTATGGGTAGTTACCGCGGTAGATATGGGTTTGATACTTTTTCTGCCTTACGTCCAGTATTTAAACAATCAAGATTAGATATCTTTAGTAAGTTTTATCCGCCTAAAGTCGGATGGCAGAAAAAGTTATTAAAATTTATAATTAAATAATCAATGTATACAAATAGAGTATATTCCAATGCGTAAAAATAGTTTAACTGTTATTTTCCCTGGTACATTTGATCCTGTTACTCTTGGCCACCAAGATTTAGTTTGTCGCGCTACAAATCTTTTTGAAAAAGTTATTGTTGCAGTTGCTGACAACATTAATAAACAAACGTTGCTACCACAGGATGAGCGTGTAAGATTATGTAAAGAAGTATTCAAGTCTAATACAAATGTTTTAGTTCAAGGTTTTAAAGGGTTATTAGTTGATTTTGTTGAAAAAAACAATTGCAACACAGTAGTTCGCGGGTTGAGGGTTATTAGTGATTTTGAATATGAGTTTCAATTAGCTAATATGAACCGAAGGCTCAAGGATGATTTTGAAACAGTATTTTTGACACCAGCAGAACAGTATTCTTTTATTTCATCTACAATGGTTCGTGAAATTTCTGCGTTAGGAGGTGATGTTAGTACTTTTGTAGCGCCTGAGGTTGTTAAGGCATTAAAATTTATGAAGAAGTAATGCAAAGACGTCTACTTTTTTTTGGCCTGTGTCTATGCTCATCAGGCCCATCATGTTCAACTTTGAGTTTAGGTGGACCAACGGTGACTAATCTCTCTACGGTTGATGGTTTAGCTGGTGTGAAATACCTCTTTAGTTCAATAGCAATATGCAAGCCTAGAGCTATAAAATCTGCTTTAAGAATAGAAATACTAGAATGTGTTACCAAGCAGTTGGAGTGAATTTTGTTTATAGTAATTTCATCTGCGAGCAATTCAGTGTGCAGTATTAGGAGAATGATAGGAGCTCTAATAGATGAAAATGCAAATCGGAAATCTCCTTCTGTCGTTTTGTGATCCAAATGCATTATTTTGAGGTTTGTTACGGTGACTGAAGGAGAGTCTGGAGCTACTTCAGCAACAACATTGATGTGGCCAGCAGCAATCATTTCAGGCGACATTTCACTGTGCTCTAATGTCCTAGTGTTTGCTATACCGGCACGTGTAAAATAGATATCGTTATCAGGAGTAACAACATACCTTAGGGTAAGGGGGAAAAGATTTTCACTTAACGTTGTTTTTGTTGCGTGGTCGTAGTCTCCAGTGTTAATAGCTGATGCTACTAATATGTGAAGCAATTTAATGGGGTATATAGGAATAGTTACTGCTTTTGTGCGAGTTGATGGCTGTTTTGCTTCTGCGGTGTAGCGTGTAAAAAAGGGTGCGTGATCGCTTAATAACTCATCTAAAGCCATACTTGCTGACGAAGAAAACGGGAGGGCTGAGGCAATCGAGGGCTCTGCTGGGGGTGGCAAGCTAAGCAGCTTGTTTGTTTTGCGTGATTGTAACATAAAAATTTTTGAGTTAACTAATCTATTATTTTGCATCATACTTCCTCTATTAAAACGTGTCAATCAGCTTATGGACTATTTTGTCGGATAGTTTTAGCAATAGTTAGGACTTACGCAACAACCTATTAAGGCTTTTTTAAGTTTAGTTGGTCATAATAATCTCAAGAAACAAGAGGTAAGGTGTGTTCGCAAAATGGTATTTATTGACCAACTTTTAATGTGGCGGTATCCTTCTACTATTACAATTTCTGAGGTAACTTATGCCAAAACAAACTGAATCCGCTATGCGTCCTGTAACTCCTATTGCTGCTCCTGTAGGTTCTCCTGAAAGCTCTCCTGTGCGTTGCATTACTCCACCTCCCCGTTATTCTCTTGTTATGCCTATTAGAAGTTCTGTAATCCCTGAAGGCTTAACGTCTTCTCAAGTTAAGGACCACTTTAAGGAAATGCTGAAGAGTACCGAACAATTTAATTTACTACCAAATCAAAAGCCTGCAACGCCATTGGTTCCAGCTCATAGTATCTATCACTTAAAAGCTTTGAGAACTCTGTTGTTAGATGACTCTCGTATGGGGCATACCCATGAATATCTTGATGATTGTATAATTCGTCCTTGTGCTTCGGGAGAATCTATCGTTAGATATGTAGTTAGTGCAGATTGGATGTGTAAATTAGGGTTTGTAGGTTCCAGTAAAACAGGTACTTGTACACATCCTTGGTTAAACGATATGCAGCTATGCCATGCTGCTGGAGACTTTATTGTTCGTTTGGATGCAGGTAGAGCGAAAATTAAAGCTATTAATAATGAATCAGGTCACTATTTATCAGATTTTGCTAGTCTAAGAGCTGTTCTCCTTGTATTGAGTCATAACGAAGAATGCTTAGATGAACAGATAAGGATAAGTTATTTTTGTGATGGGGCAACTGTATCAGTGGACTTTTCTAAAGCTGAAATTTTAGAGTTAGGTCGAGCAATTCAAAGAAACTTTCCCTCTATTAGCATACCAGAGCAGTTGGAGACAATAGTCTCTAAAGGAAGACATGGAGGAAGACGCCCACAACACAGTGAGACAAGTGGACTAGGGATTGCACGGGGGTTATTTGCAGGGGCAGGGGGAGATGACCCTGCAGTAGCACAACTCTGGTCGTACGCAGCAGCAGCAGATACAACCGTCACAAGGTCACTTCTTTCAATGTCGTTCCCTCCGCTTGCTGCTTCTGGCAGTGCTGAGGGCGATACCACCCACCGAGCAAAGCGAGTTTGCAGATAGTCTAAAGATTAAATACCATAATACCGTCTGATAGTATTATATATCAAAGGAACAGCCCGCTCAGCCGCAGCTGCAGCGGGGCTTCTGTAAGCTATAATAAACCTCATTATGTCACCTCTGTGCGAAGCTGCGAGTCTTAACGTGCTATGGGTAGCAGTATAAGCGGCAGGGAGTACTGTTTGGGCATAGTGAGTGATTATCTTTAGAGGATGAGATGGTGGAAGTGTAGATGGCGCGTGAGTGCGGCTCTCGGAAAAGCTATCCGTTTTAATTGTTTTGAATCCCGCCTCTTTTGCCGATATAGGCAGGCCATAAACAGTTTGAGTTAGATCAGAGGGGCTAGCATCAGAAGAATCACCTTCAACCGCAGATATTTTTGGGGCTAGTAATTGTTCATACATATCTCTGATTCTGTCTTCATCGCTTTTAATGCTTTGTGCTCCGGAATCAGGCGTTTTAGGTAATGCTTCGTCTACTTCTGCTCGCGTGGTATGGGTTCTCACAGTTTGTGAAAATAATTCTACTATATAATCTTGAGGGATTGCAGAGTAGAATTGAGATTTTGCTGCAACAGGTAATATATGCATAAGCTTGTGGAAATTAAGTAGATCGCCATCTATAAGTTTAGATAGCTTGCCATTTTCAACCAACATTTCAGTGAATTTTTTGATATTGTCTATGTTAATAACGCTAAATGAACAAAACTGAAATAATAGATCTTCTAGGCTCTCAGTTAAGATATTTAAAGCAGTTAATCCGAGTTTAGCCACAAAAATGTGCTTATCAAATTTACATGCATCTAGCCAAGCCAAGAGATCTGTTTTATTTCGAATAAGAGTCCAAATACCCCAGCTACGGTATGTTATTAAATCTAATGCCTGAGTTAAGGCTATTGCTTGCTCAACATTGTTACAAAGACTATATAAAGTCTGTAAAGTCGATGGGGAGTTAATTAAATTATAGATATTTCTTTTATCAATGCAGTTAATAATGTTGCATGCACTCTTAAAATATTTCTCTGTAGAAAGCTCTGCATGATCGGCTGAGTGTTTAAGAACCGCGTGCATGATCTCAATTAAGGTTGCAACGTTCTGAATCGTTTTATTAAAGCAAGAGTAGTATAAAAGATTAAGTTCATGCCATGAACTATCAGGTATTAGGTTTAATAATGAAATGATTTCTAAACCATTCGTAGGGTTAAGATGTTCTGAGAATCGTAGGTGCTGTAAGAGTTGACTTCGATCAGAAATGGGTATTAGCCTAAGAATGTTTTCGAGATCTCGAAAATTTTTGACTTTATCTGAAAAGTTAGAATTAACCATGAATAAATGAATAATGATATGTAGTCTAAAAGCCATGGGAAACATTTGTATAATTAAGCTAAACTCAAAAATATTTTCTATAGAGGAGAGGGAAGTAGAATTTAGGCTTTTTATAAAAATTTCTTTAGTATGCATTACTAATTCAAAGTCGAAAGCATCAATAGTTTCGACTTGCGGATCTGGTAAAAGCTGTAGAATATATAAAATCTTGGATAATTGATCAGGGAGTAAGCTTAATGTTTTTGTACATTGAGGGTACAGAGAAGATAAATCTTTAACAAATGAATTATCAGACAGTGAACCAGTAATGTCTGGTATGGGTTCTTCAATATGATCTAACAAAGACTTTTTTTTAATTAATAATTCTGTTAATAGATGAGTGGTATCACTAGAAATAATTTTAGCAATATTTCCAAGTTGTATTTGATCTAAATCCAGTTTTAAATTTGCTCTACAGAGCAAAAAAACTAAAGCTTCGGTAGATGTTAAATTTGCCAAAAAGGCATTAAGTCTAATAAGATCGAGTTTACGTTGTAAAAACTCTGGGTCTATTTCGCGTAGAAATAATAAACGATCTGGAAAAACAATAAATATTTTAAATAATTCATCACAGCTAATAAGATCATGGTTATGCCGAAGTATTTCTGTAAACTCTCTTGTGAGATTTGTTTTAATTGCTGAATTGTCTTCTGCTGTAATACGATTGATATAATCTTCAATTGTATCTTTGATGGTGTCTAAAGTTCTTATCGGACTATCCTCAATAGGAGAAACAATAGTTTCATGCATGAGAAAAGGTATTGTGCGCTCTGAATGAGCGTCCATGTCTGCAGTTAGTTCCTGTTCGTCTTCTGTAAGCACAGACTTGGGCATATTTTACTCCTGTGAATGAATGAAATTCTATACTACATTAAATTAAACTAATATTAAAATTTTTGTGTTTATAGGGTACTTAATAGTATTTAATAGTACTTGAGTGTAGAGAATGGAATGCACAGATATCAAAAGTTTTGACAGTGCTTGCAAAATACAGTAGTGCGCCCTTGTTGTTTAATAGAGCACAAAATATGATGGCATTTTATACATGGTTTGCCACTACGGCCATATGCTGCAAGTTTTTGCTTGAAATATCCTGGCTTACCATCGATATTTATAAAATCTTTCAGCGTAGTGCCACCATTTTCAATAGCAATAGTCAATACTTTTTGAATTTGTTTAACAAGTTCTTGCCATTTGTTTAATGTTAAATCACAAGCAGGCTTTAAGGGGTGAATACCAGCGTGAAATAATGATTCTGTAGCATAAATATTACCCACACCAACAACCACGTTATTTGACATAATAAAAGCTTTTATAGGTGTTTTCTTATTTTTTGCTGCAAGGAGTAAATGTTCTGCATTAAAATCAGGTGTCAGTGGCTCAGGGCCCAAGTGCTTAAATCTTGAATGACTGTCTAGTTGATGATGTTCTATCCAAAATATGGCGCCAAACCTTCTAGCATCATTGTAACGAATAATTTTATTATTATTTAAACAGATATCCACATGATCATGTTTTTTTAAGGGGGTGTCTTGGTGAGTTATTCTTAAATTACCTGACATGCCAAGATGTATGGCTAAGATATCTGGAGGGGGTGATTTAATGTTTGTGGAGGTAGAGGTTTTTTTTATAATTTCAAATAATAAATATTTACCACGACGCTTGATGTCACTGATTGTGCGATTAGACAGCAGATTATTTAAATACGGCGGTACGGGCCAACGCAGCAGAGGTTGTCTAATTATTATATTATGAATAACCGTATTTTTAGCATGTGGAAGTAACCCGCGTCTGGTTGTTTCAATCTCGGGGAGTTCAGGCATAATAACCTATATGTACCCAACGCACGCGGGTTGGTAGGTACTACTTAATTTTATCTTCTACGTATTCAGCGTGTTTATTTGCTACAGGATCAAATTTTTTACGTTTTAATTTATCCGGAGTATTACGCTTATTTTTCGTTGTAGTGTAAAAATGGTGACTTATGCTAGAACGCATTTTAATCTTAACTCTTGTCGTGTTAGCCATGTTAGCCTCTTAATTTTTTAAACTTGCTGTTCTTTCATTTTTTTTAAAACGGCTTCAATACCATTTTTATTAATCGTACGCATTCCACTGGCTGATACTCTTAATGTTACAAAACGTTTTTCAGCTTCTAACCAAAAACGCTTTTTGTGTAGATTAACTTTAAACTTTCTTTTAGTTTTATTATTAGCATGTGAAACATTGTTACCAGAAAGTATTTTTTTTCCGGTTACTTGACATCTTCTTGGCATACGCCGCCCCTATACATAACTTGAATATTGATACTAAACAAAGATTTATACCAGATTCTAGCAATAATTACAACTTTTATATGATTATATATTTTAGTAGGACTAATAGTCGTTTGTAAGTCAGCTTGGTATTTTGGTTAAAATTTAGATTGAGAGCTGCTTCAGGCCTAACTATGTATAGGGAATGTTAATAGCAATGGTGATGGCTGCGAAAATTATTTTAAAAAATAACAGATTCATGCATAATAACTCTTTAATAGTATTCATAAATTTGCAGGGTGTAAATGTGAAAATAAGTGTCAAAATTTTGGACCCAAGATTGGGTAATGCTGGTGGGTTTCCAATGCCGGCGTATGCGACTCAAGGCTCAGCAGGATTAGATTTAAGAGCATGTCTTACAGAATCTCTGTGTTTAGAGCCGGGGGCAACTTATTTGATTAGCACTGGAATGTCTATCTATCTAGCAGATCCTGGGTATGCAGCAATGATTTTACCTAGATCGGGTTTAGGTCATAAAAACGGTATTGTATTAGGTAATTTAGTTGGATTAATTGACTCGGATTATCAGGGGCCGTTAATGGTCTCATGTTGGAATAGAGGCAATGATCATTTTACTATACAACCAGGTGATAGAATTGCTCAGTTAGTTATTGTCCCAGTGGTACAAGCTGAGTTTAATATGGTTGATGATTTCGTGCAAACCCAACGTGGTGAGGGCGGTTTTGGTCACTCTGGTCGGGTGTAAATATGTTAGACGAGAGTAACTCACCTTCTATTTTTGATATTCCAAGGGAAATATTTCGTGCTTACGATATCCGTGGTATAGCTGGAAAGCAACTGACAGAGTATGTTGCTGAACAAATCGGCTTAGCTTTGGGTACGCAGGCTCAAGTTCAAGATTGTAAAACTATAGTTATTGCGCGTGATGGTAGATTATCTGGCCCAAGTTTGTGGGCTGCTTTAACCAGAGGTCTGCTTGCTTCAGGTATTAATATAATTGATGTAGGTATGGTACCGACACCTGTTTTATATTTCGCTACGCATTTTTATCAAACTCATTGTGGTGCAATGTTAACAGGAAGTCACAACCCCGCAGAATACAATGGCGTTAAAATGATTATTGCAGGGAAGACTATCTCTGGCAATCAAGTGCAAAAACTTTATCAGCGGATTATAGAACAAGATTATTATTATAATACGGGTAGTTACCAAGAAAATGTTATTATAGACCATTATATTCAGGATGTTTTATCAAAGATAAAATTGAATAATAAGTTAAAGGTAGTTATAGATTGTGGCAATGGGATTGCTGGGGTCATTGCTCCTAAGTTATTTCGTGCTTTAGGTTGTGAAGTTATTTCTTTATTTCAAGAGGTTGATGGCAACTTTCCTAACCATCACCCCGATCCTAGTAAATTAGAAAATTTAACAGTATTAAAAAATACTGTGTTAGAACAAAAAGCAGATTTGGGTTTAGCTTTTGATGGCGATGCTGATAGACTAGGGATAGTTACAAATACGGGGGAATTGGTCTTACCCGATAGACAGATGATGTTGTTTTCTAGGGCTATTTTAAATAATAACCCCGGAGCTACTATAGTCTATGATGTAAAATGCAGCAGTCATTTAAAAGACTTTATTGCTCGTTGTGGTGGAAATCCCTATATGTGGAAAACTGGACATTCTTATATAAAAAATAAAATGTTGGATACTGGGGCATTATTAGCAGGCGAGATGTCGGGGCATATTTTTTTCAAAGAACGCTGGTATGGTTTTGATGATGCTTTGTATTCAGGGGCCAGATTATTAGAAGTTGTAGCAAATGATTATCCTGATAAACTGCTACAAGAATTAATTGCTGAACTACCAAATAGTATTAATACACCAGAATTAAATATAGACATCTCCGATAGTGAAAAATTTGTTTTTATAGAAAATCTCATCAATAATAATGATTTCAAGGATTATGTTAATTTAATTAATATAGATGGATTAAGAGTTGAGTTTCCTGACGGATGGGGGCTTATTCGTGCGTCGAATACTACTCCATGTCTGGTATTACGTTTTGAAGCTAGATCACAAGAAGCGCTGGTAATAATAATAGAAGAGTTCAAAAGAAATATACGATTAATTAATAAGAATCTAATCTTTAATTTTTAAAAGATAATTGTAAATGGAGTTTTAAAATGGCTAAATTAAATTTAATGGATATTTATTTTTTTACAGTAGCCATTATGGCATTGTGGTTTTTATTTTTGAGTATTAATGTTATTAGAAACAGACGTCAAGTAAGAGTTCTCTATGGCTCTGGTGATAATCTTCGTTTCAATAGTGTTATTCGTGCTCATGCAAATTTTGCTGAATATGTCCCTCTTAATTTAATATTGCTCTATGCAGTTGCTTATTATAACCCCAGCTCTTGGTTTTTTATTTTATTGTGTAGCTTGTTAGCTATAAGCAGAGTATGCCACAGTATAGGGTTATTAAAATTTGAAACGATTATAGTCGATGGTAAGCCAACGCCTAATTTATTACCAAGAATGTTTGGGATGATTGGTACCTTTTTAGTAATGATTTTGTCAATTAGTTACCTTGTTTGTGTCATAATATTTTAAACCAGTTGTAATCTGTAACCCATTGTTTTTTATTTTCCGGAAAAAACAACCGGTTGTTTTTTGGAAAAATTACAAAAACAACCGGTTGTTTTATTGAAAAACAAATCCCTTCTACTATAATAAGAATTAACAGACTAATTAAATAATTAAATTAACTTAATTCTGTATGTATAGAAAAATTAGTGAAAAATTAGAACAATGGCTAGTAAACCCAAATAGAAAGCCTTTGATTATACGAGGAGCTCGTCAGGTAGGTAAGACATGGGTGGTAAGAAACTTCGCAAAAAGTTGTAGTAGGCAATTGATAGAGCTTAATTTTGAACGGAACTCTAAAATATATGACTCTTTTTTAGTTTCTAATAATCCAAGAGAGATACTCAAAGATTTGGAGCTCTCATTAAATATTAGCATAGATATTTCCAATAGCCTTTTATTTATAGATGAAATTCAGGTAAAGCCAGAATGTTTGGCTAAATTACGATGGTTTGCAGAGGAACTACCCGAATTGCCAGTAATTTCAGCAGGATCACTTTTAGAGTTTGTGCTGGAATCTCCTACTTTTAGTATGCCTGTAGGCCGTATTAATTATTTATTTTTGGAGCCAATGTCTTTTGAAGAGTTCTTAATAGCAGGAGGTAACAAAAATCTCTATCAATTTTTAAATGATTATAAAATAAATCTGAATGTTCCAATCTCAGAGAATATTCATGAAAAACTACTTATCTTATTTCAAGAATATATATTAATAGGGGGAATGCCAGCGGTTTGTCAAGAATATTTTACGCGATCTTCAAGTGAAGAGATAGATATCATTCAAAATAATTTAATTACTACATACCGTGATGATTTCCATAAATATAATAAAAAGATTGTGACGGAGCGTTTAGATGAGGTGATGTATAGCGTTCCTTTAATGCTTGGAAATAAGTATACTTATAGTAAAGTAAATCCAAATATTAAAGGCCAAGAGATTAAAAGTTCTTTACATCTCTTATCTCAAGCTCGTCTTTGTCACTATGTTTATGCCAATTACGCTCATGGTATTCCTTTAGGCGCACAAGTGAACAGCAAGTTTTTTAAAATGATCTTTTTAGATACAGGACTTGCAACAGCGATGTTGGGGCTAAATAAGGCTATGAATATACTAAATATAAGCAGACTTGATTTAATAAATAAAGGAGCTATTTCTGAACAAGTTATTGGTCAGTTGCTAAGAGTTATCTCACCCATGCACATAGAACCAAGCTTATATTATTGGCAAAGAGAGCAGGCAGGATCAGCGGCTGAAATAGATTATATTATTCAATACCAAGATTGTGTGGTGCCTATTGAGGTTAAATCTGGATCTACTGGCAGCTTGAAATCATTACATGTTTTTATGGCAGAAAAAGCATTAAAGCAAGCCCTTCGTATAAATAGTGATAAGCTTAGTGTTACTACTGTTTCTGTTAATACTCCAGTAAAACAACATGTAAAATACAATTTACTATCAATACCTTTTTATTTTACTGAACAGCTCCCTAGATTGTTAGAACAATGTCAATCAATATCACAGTAACTGTTATAGTAAATTAGCGATATCTGAATAATTACTATGAGACTTTGTAAAGTCTCTTATGTCATCTATAGTTATAATATTATAAACGGGAATATTATATTTTCCCGTTATTTCTTCGCTTGCAGTTTTGTAGTTACTGCTGTTAGCCTCCATTTTACGATCTAAAGCGATAACAATGCCTATTATATTAGCATTGTATTGTTTTAAGAGAGTTATTGACTCTCGAGTTGCTGTACCAGCACTAATGACATCGTCTATGAGTAATATATTTTTATCAGTAACATCTGTGCCTATAATATTCCCACCTTCACCATGAGTTTTAACTTCTTTACGATTAAAAGCGATATTGGTTTCTAATTGATATTTCTTAAATAGCGCAATACCAGTGGCAGTAGCTAAAGATATGCCTTTATAGGCTGGGCCAAAGAGACAGTCAAATTTTAAATTTGATTGGAATATTAATTCAGCGTAATACTCACCCAGTGTAGCAATGGCTGAATTACTATGAAATAAGCCAGCATTGAAAAAATAGTGACTTTTGCGTCCCGATTTTAAAGTGAAGTCACCAAAGCTTAATACTTTATGATCGAGACAAAATTTGATAAATTGATGTTTATTATTAGTCATAATTGTATATTATAAAATCATAATTGATAAATAGTATCTGAAACGCCTATATCCAGCAATAGAAAAAATAATTAGGAAATCATCTCAGTGTTAAGAGTTATAACAGCAAATTTAAATGGCATAAGAAGTGCAGCTAAAAAAGGTTTTTTTGATTGGTTAGCTACGAAGGATGTCGATATACTTTGTTTACAAGAAACTAAAGCGCAAGAGCATCAATTGATAGAAAGCACCTTTAGGCCAGAAGGCTACCAATGCACATTTTTTGATGCGCAGAAAAAAGGTTATAGCGGGGTAGCTATCTATAGTCGAGTTAGTAAATCAAATGGATTGATCCCCCAAAAGATTACAACTGGTTTAGGATGGCCTATTGCAGATAATGAGGGGCGGTACATACAATATGATTTTAATAATTTTTCAGTTGCTTCTTTATATTTACCATCGGGTACTAGTGGCGATCATCGCCAAAGAGAAAAATATGACTTTATGGATAAATATTTAATAAAACTAGAAGAAATATTAGCTAGTAAAAAAAGTTTTATTATCTGCGGTGATTGGAATATAGCTCATAAAAATATTGATCTTAAAAACTGGCGAAGTAATCAAAATAAAACTGGATTTTTATCTGAAGAAAGGGCATGGCTTGATAAATTATTTGATAAAGTAGGTTTCGTTGATGCATTTCGAGTGGTTAATCAACAACCAGATCAATATACCTGGTGGTCAAATTATGCTAATTCTTGGGACAATAATGTCGGTTGGCGAATAGACTATCATATTGTCACACCTGATCTTAAAGATAAAATATTAGCAGCTGAAATTTACAGAGGGCAAAAGTTTTCTGATCATGCGCCGTTGATTATGGACTATGATATTGAGTTTTAGGTATTTACAAATTATTAATAGTAAATATACCTGTATTATGACCGTCAGAAAAAGTCACCCTCAAGCCGTAGTTTCCTACCTCATGGATATTGATAATGGTAATGTCTTTAGAGATTAAGTTTTTATTTATAAGACTATGCCCTGAGATCTCATCACAACATAAAGCACAAGGGCATTTTAATCTTAAATCATAAGAAGAAATGTCTTTGATAAGATTAGAGTTAATATTGACTATTTGTAAGTTGTTTTTGTCTATTAGTTTATAGTGTAATGTATTATTGATATCCTGATTAATTAAATTATCTGTAGTATTGGTATTGGCGTTATTAGTACTGAGCTTGATCAATAAGTTTTCAATTATTTTCAAGTAGCTTGTTTTAGCTTTATTAGTATTGTCTAAATCTATGACAGATTTACCCTGGTCACTTATAGAGACTAAATTTTGTTCTAGGGGTATTTTGCCTAGTAATTCAGTATGATATTTTTTAGCTAAAATATCGCCGCCGTTACTGCTATTGTCCCCAAAGCTAGTAAAAACATGGTTTTCATGATCACAATTTGTGCAAATATAGCCACTCATATTTTCAATAATACCCAGTATCTTAACATTGACTTGTTTAAACATCTGGATAGCCTTAGCAGCTATACTATAAGCAACTTTTTGCGGAGTTGTGACAATAATAGCCCCATCTAGTTTAGCTAATTGGGTAATGGTAATTTGGATGTCACCAGTGCCAGGTGGTAGGTCTATCAATAAAAAGTCTAAATCTGGCCAAGCGACTTTCTCCATTAAATCTCGAATTACTCGGGTAGCAATGGGCGCACGCCAAAGCATGGGCTTATCATCAGAATCAGGGATAAGGGTATTGACCGCGGTGAAATATATTTTATGGGTGGTGCTAAAATTAGGAATAATTTTATTATCGGCAGTAAGCTCTACCTCAGTGTTTTTTTTATCTGTATTATTGTCCATATTAGAGTCAACAGGTGTCAAAAGTCCATATTGGGAAGGGCCGTAGATATCAGCATCTATAATGCCTACTTTAAAACCATTATGAGCTAATATACTAGCCAACTGAGTTGTTACTGTGGATTTCCCAACACCGCCTTTACCACTGGCTATTGCAATAGTTTTCATAACACGTAATATATTGATATCTTCAGTTAACTTTATAGAAATTACCCAGTATAATCGCATTATCTGTTAGTAATATCAATATGAATTATAATATCTTATAATTACCAAAAATTTTAGATAAATTAATCTTATGCAAAAAATTGATATACCTGTTTTAGTTGAAGCTTATGAGCCTGCTGAGCATAGATTAATTAAAAGCGGTCACAAATATAAAACTAAACAGGGTTTTAGTGCCATCAAAGACGGAATGAAACAAAAAGATGAGAGTCTTTATGAAGCTCTGCGTAAGCCAGACTGGCTACGGATAAAAATTAAGCATGATCCCAAGTTTGATGCGGTGCAAAAATTAGTAAAAAGTAATGAGTTAAGTACGGTTTGTGAGGAAGCCAAGTGTCCAAATATGGCGGAATGTTGGTCGCATGGTACAGCTACTTTTATGCTTATGGGCGCTGTTTGTACTAGGGCTTGTAAGTTTTGTTCTGTTGATACAGGTAACCCTCGTGGTTGGTTGGATTTAGATGAACCAATGAAAGTTACAAATTCTGCTAAAATAATGGGCTTGAAATATGCTGTATTAACTTCTGTCGATCGTGATGATTTACCTGATGGTGGGGCAGAGCATTTTGCTAAGACGATAAAACTTATGAAAGAGATGGACCCTAATCTTAAAGTAGAGGCTTTAACTAGCGACTTTCAAGGTGTGGTGTCTTGTGTGAAGACTATTATTGACAGCGGTGTTGATGTCTTTGCTCAAAATGTTGAAACAGTAGCAAGATTGACCCACCCTGTGAGAGACAACAGGGCTGGTTACTGGCAGACGATTAAATTATTAAAATATGCTAAGACATATAAACCAGAAGTAATAACTAAAACTAGTTTAATGTTAGGTTTGGGAGAAACTGATGCAGAGATTATCCAGACTATGGATGATCTCATAGCTAATAAAGTAGATGTTTTAACGTTGGGGCAGTATTTACAGCCCACTAAAAACCATTATCCTATAGCAAGATATGTAACTCCTGAAGAATTTACTAAATATCGAGAACTAGGCTTGGCAAAAGGCTTTTTAGAAGTTGCATCTGGGCCATTAGTTCGTTCAAGCTATCGAGCTGATAAAATTTTTACTACAGAAAACTTAGGGTTATGACACTTCCAAGTTATAAAAATATTATATTATATAGTGTATTTGCCATCAGTATGGGGATGCTAAGTTATTTTTTTCTAGATAGAGAAATTGCTGAATGGACGTTTTATCATACACGTGAACATTCTTGGCATTTATTATGGCAATATGCAACTTATCTTGAGCCTTTGTATTTTGCTTTAAGTCCATGGTTTGTCTTATTTTTGCTATTTAAAATAATTAATGAACATAAAATTTACGAATGGGAAAAAGTTTTTTTTCTTATGATTGTGAGTATGTGGTTAACTTTGATGTTAAATGAGCAATTACGGTTTATATTTGGTCGGTACTGGCCAGCTACTTGGTTTCACAGTAATTTGTCTTATATTCAAAATAGTGTTTATGGTTTTACCTGGTTTAAGTCTCAGCATGAATATAGATCTTTCCCATCTGGCCATACTTCATTGATGTTTGGTTTTATGATGGCTTTGTGGTGGCAAACAGATAAAGTTAGAATAAAATTGTTTGCTATCATTAATTGCTTATTAGTTGCCTTAGGTTTAATTTTAATGTGTTATCACTTTATGAGTGATGTTATAATTGGGGCTCTTGTAGGCACTTTGTCTGCGTATTTAATTTTATGTGGTTTTCAAAATTGCAATGTCAGTTTCAACAATAAATAATAATTTAAAAAATAACTTGTTAATTAAAGCATTATTACGTCAAGAGGTAGAACGTACCCCTGTTTGGATTATGAGGCAAGCTGGTCGTTATTTGCCAGAATACCGAGAATTACGTGCGCAAGCTGGTGATTTTATGACGTTATGTAAAACCCCAGAACTAGCTTGCAAAGCTACCATGCAGCCATTAGAAAGATTTAATTTAGATGCTGCTATTTTATTCTCTGATATTTTAACCATTCCTGATGCAATGGGTTTGGGGTTAAGTTTTGTTAAAGATGAAGGTCCAATTTTTTCAAAACCGGTAAGAACAAAACAGGATGTCTTAAATCTACCCATTCCTGATCCCCATAGTGATTTAAGCTATGTAGTAGATGCAGTAAAGGCTATTAAGCATGAGTTAAATAATAAAATCCCTTTAATTGGTTTTTCAGGCTCACCCTGGACTTTAGCTACTTATATGGTGGAAGGTAGTAGCTCTAAGACGTTTTCAAAAGTAAAAGCGTTAGCCTATCAAGAACCGGAGTTATTTAATGTACTATTAGATAAGCTTGTTAAAGCTATCGAGCTTTATTTAATAGCACAAATTGAAGCTGGCGTAGACGTTTGCATGATATTTGATACCTGGGGCGGTGTTTTAACGCAGGAAAGCTATTTAGCCTGGTCCTTAAGCCCCATGCAAAAAATTGTTCAGAATATTAAAGAATATACGGAATCTAAAAATATTATTATTCCTATAGTATTATTTACCAAGCAAGGGGGGCAGTGGCTTGAACATATAGCAGACACAGGTTGTCATGCTGTAGGTTTAGACTGGACCGTAGATCTCAAAACTGCGCAAGCACGCATTGGACATAAAGTTGCTTTGCAAGGTAATCTAGACCCTGCTGTTTTATATGCCAAACCAGAACAAATTAGAAATCATGTAGCTAAAATTATTCAAGACTTTGGTGCAAACCCAGGCCATATTTTTAATTTAGGGCATGGGATTTATCCAGATGTTAATCCAGCGAATCTTCAAGTAGTTGTTAATGCCGTGCATGAATTCAGCACACAGATACATAAATAATTATAAATAATAAAGTAAACAGGAACGTTTATGTGGTTTAAAAATATATTGCTTTACGAAATGCTCGAGCCTTTCCCTTTAGATAGTGATACTTTAATGGATCGCTTATCTAAAAAGGCTGTTAGGCCTACTAATAAAACAGAGATGGAAAGCTTGGGTTGGGCAAGCCCATTTGGTGAAGACAGTGATGTCTTTAGTCATTCAGTAGGTGGCTGTCATTTAATAAAAGCCTGCAAAGAAATAAGATTACTGCCATCCCCAGTTATTCAAGAATATCTTCAGAAAAAACTGAATGAAATAGAGCAGTCTGAGTCACGTAAAGTATTACGTAGAGAAAAGGCAAGATTAAAAGACGAAATTATTTTTGATTTATTGCCTAAGGCTTTTACACGCAGAATATATAGTTATTTATATATTGACACCAAACAACGCTGGGTAATAGTAGACAGCAGTTCTCGAGCTACAGCTGAAACTCTTTTACAACTTTTAAGAGATACCATAGGTGGCTTAAAACTAGCTCCGCCTGAGTTTACTAAGACACCCACACGGGTGATGACCGATTGGTTAAAAGACTTTGATTTACCAAGTTATTTAGATATTGAAGATAATTGTGAGTTAAAAGAAGTACACAATGGTGATGGTATTATCAAATGCCAACGTCAAGACTTATCCGCAAAAGAAATACAGAATCATTTAAAGTCTGGCAAACAAGTAGTGAAACTTGGTTTAACTTGGCGTGATCGTATGGCTTTTTCACTGGAAGAAGATTTCTCTATAAAACGCATACAGTGTTTAGATACTATTAATGAAGCTCGTAAAGATGTTGAAGCCGAATCCGATGCGCAAAAACTAGATGCAGATTTTACCTTAATGCTAGGTGAGTTTCGTGATTTGATAACAGATTTATTTGGATTGTTGAAAACTTCTACTTCTCATGGTTCTATTTCAGATACAGATAGCGTTGAAGCTGAAGAAATGGAAACGGAAGAAGAAGCATTGGCGTGATATTAATTTTACAAGTGTATGCGATAGCTACTTCAGTGCACGGCATCATTAGTTCTAACAACCAGAATGATACTGTGCAGTTATACCTTGTAAAAAACCACCATCATGAATAGTCATATCACATGTATGCCTAACTTTAGTAATGACGCCGCCAAACCATGAGCTCCAACCTTGAATATGTATACAGACATTACTGGGCATATCTGGATTTTGGTGTTGATCAATATACACCGTACCATTGGGTAACACATGATTAATATGTAAGAAATCTATATGTAGAAGAGGATTCTCATTATAAAAATTAGATTTCCAAGAGGTTGGAAAAGAATAGAGTAATTTACTAGGGCAATCCATAATTTCTACGCGAATGCTTTTAGTATTATTATTATAAATATTTAAAGCTGAAGAATTGGTGCTGATGAGAAAAAAGCTTAAAAGCAAGATAATAGTTTTGTTCATAATAATCTATAATTAATATTTGTTTAATAATGGATTGTAAACATTCTAGCTGAACGTAGCATTAATATTATAAATTAAATGGTTAGGATTCAAAGTGCCAATAATCATGCTAGTAACAGCTGGGTGATTGGCGCTAAATTGTAAAGCTTTCCTTGGTAGTTGACTATGCCCACTGTTTAGAACTTTTTTTAAGATTATTCCTTTGTTATTTTTAGCTGCGTAATCTAGGATGGGTAATTCTTCAAGATAATCTTCACGATAAGTAACCATGGCAAGATCGCTACGCTCAAGGCATTTTAAACCGCCATCTACAGTTTTGCTTGATACCCCGTAAGCTCTGATGTCACCCATGCTTTTTCTGGTTTCTAAAAGTTGCCATAAATCTTCATTATCAGCAATAGCGAGGTCATTACCATCAGAATGGATTAATAAGATATCTATAAAATCAGTATTTAATTTTTTTAAACTATTATTGATACTGTTATTAATATGCTTAGCATTAAAATTATAAACAGATTCGTTGTTTATATAATCTTCGCCTGCCTTAGTTATTAATATCCAGTTTTCTCTATTTACATTGGTATATTTCTCAAAAATACTTCCTAAAATAGATTCAGAGTTACCGTAAGCAGGTGCTGTATCTAATGTATTGATGCCTAAAGAAAGGCTGAGCTCTAATAAATCCACAATACTATCGATACTAGGAAGATTATACGATTCAGGATATTTTACATCAGTATTACGACCAAACTTTACAGTGCCGAGCCCTATTAAAGATAACTCTAGATTCGTATTACCAAGTTTTCGTAGCTGCATAATCATTAATTATTGAATAATTCTTCCCATATAGGCTTTGCTATGCTGGGATAGGTTAAATTAAAGTCTTTGATGTTAATTTGTGGATAATGGTGTTCAAAATTAATAGTGTTTAAATTCTTAATAATATTATCACACAGCATGGGAGCCAAGGCTAATTTTACAGGCCATGCCACTAGAGCATTTTCATGTTCAGCGAAACAAGCATTGTCAGGTTTGCTGTTATCAGTTTGTAATGGCTCTGCACGGTTAATAAAAAAGCTCGACCATTGCCAATGTTCTTGTGATAGCCAAGGAAAAATATGCTGAATTAATATTTTAGCTTGAGCGATCTGAGCTTCTTGATTTATATTGATTCCATTTTCCGCAATTTTTCCGCCAAGATACCATATATATTGACCATCTTTACAATGGTGCGTAGTGATAGTTAATTCAGGTAATATACCGTCGCCTATATAATGGCCATATAGTATATGAGGCTCAGGGAACTTTGCTATGACCATGTGTAAGGGGCGCAACTGAGTTTGTGGTAAATCAGTGAAAATTTTACTAAGGGTGTCGTTATCTTGTCCACAAGTAAAAATATACTTTTGAGCTTTTAATTGATAGCTATTATGATTGTGAGAAAAATTAATATAATCTATTTTATTAGCATTAGCATTAGCATTTAAATTAATTTTTAGGCTATCTTGATCTATTTTAATAATTTTATTTTGATTTGATTGAGATAGATTATTAATTAAAGAAAAAACATCTACTACTGTTTCGTTAATTCTATAAATAGTACCTTTGAATGCACTATGATGAAATAGATTGGGATAGTTGTTATTATTGGGATCTAATCTTTGACCATGACTACTTAAAGTTTTTTGTAGTAACAATTGTTTTAATTTGTTTTTTACACTGCCATTATTCCAAAGATCATGGTAGGTAGACAGTATTTTAGTATTAGATAAGTTAATGTGATTATTATTATGAGTCAGATCAGCGTCAATTGGGCTATTAGAAAAATAGCTAGCCCATTTTTTTGTTTGTTCGGCTGTAGCTATTGCGGACTTAGTTATCTGACCAAATAATGCATATTTTATTCCACCATGGATGATACCTTGAGCTTTCGAAGTTTGGCCTGCACCTAAAGCGTGCTGCTCAAGTAATAAAGTACTATAACCTAAATTATTAAGCCTGTATTGCAACATAAGCCCAGCAATACCGCCACCGATAATAGCTATGTCAATTTGCATGAGATTGTTGCTCATTTTTTTGCTTATGGATTCTATATAGTTTAGAATCTATAAATTATACTCAATTACATAAATAAATTATAGGTAAAATGACAGTCGAAAATTATAATTTATTCAATTTTACTAATGCAAAAATTCTAGCCATTGGTGATCTGATTCTTGATACATATTGGCATGGAGTAACTAACCGAACGTCACCTGAAGCTCCTGTGCCTGTAGCTCATCTTAAAGTTGTAGAGCATCGGTTGGCTGGCATAGGGAATATTGCTGGGCAAATTCGAATGCTAGGGGGTAGGGTTGATTTAATCACTGATATAGGCTGTGCCGATAAAGATAATAAATTAGGCACAGAATTAGAAAATTTATTTTTAAATAATCAATTGTCTTTTGAGCATGTAGTTATTTCTGACAATCAATTAAACCAAAGAGTAAGAATTGTAAGTCAAGCACAGCAGCTACTACGAATTGATTCTACTGCTACTAGTAATGATAAGGTTCCGAAAGAAGCTAATGAACAAATAAATACTAAGTTTTTAGAACTATATGCTGATTATAATACTATTGTATTTTATGATAATGGTGATGGTGTCATTAATAACCGGTATATAAAATATTGGTTAGATTTAGCGCATGCTAAAAATATTAAAACAATTTATGTTCCTGCTAACAAGCAAATTTTAGAAAATTTTTTAATTAATCAATATAAAGTAGATTATATAATTAGTCATATTGAGAATAGCTTGGAATGTAATAGCCAACTAATTGATTGTAGTAACCTGGGTATTCTATATTATGACGCCTCAGGATTAACTATCTTTGATAAAATTAGCAACAAAATTAACAATAAGATTAAAATTGAATCACTAGCTACAGAAGTTGAAAATATTATAGGTATTAAAGAAACTATTGCTGCTATATTTATTTTAGCAATTAGTTCTGGCCAGGATATTTTAAAAGCAGCAGAATTGGCTAATGCTGGTCTGAGTTACGTTATTAGGCAATTTGGTCAGTACAATGTAAATATTATAGAACTACAGCTAGCATATGCTGATTATATCTTAGACAGTAAATATAATTATATAAATCTTAAACAAGAAATAGATGCAGCTCGAGCCAAAAATAAAAAAATTGTTTTTGCTAATGGTTGCTTTGATGTTCTACATGTAGGTCACGTTGCCTATCTTGATCTTGCCAAACAGCGTGGTGATAAATTATTTATCGCTATTAATAGTGATTGCTCTATAAAAAGACTCAAAGGTGAATCACGACCAATTAATTGTTTAGCAGATAGATTATATTTGTTAAAAAATTTAATATGTCAAGATTGGGTTGTACCATTTTTTACAGATACACCTGAGGATTTTTTACGTTGGTTAAAACCAGACTTACTTGTAAAAGGTGGGGATTATACTCCAGAGAAAATTGTCGGGCATGAGATTGTTTATAGTTATGGTGGTAAAACAGAAATCATTCAACATCCATATAATACTATTTCTTCCAGCAAAATCTTAGCTCAAAAAGATTATGTTTAAAGTTCTTATTGTGGGCGCGTCTTGGCTGGGTGATATGGTTATGTCGCAGTCTTTGTTTAAAATATTAAAAGCGCAAAATAAAATTATTCACGTTTTAGCTCCTAAATGGAATCATGAAGTATTAAATTGCATGCCAGAAATCGACTTGGCTATTGAGATGCCGTTTGATCATGGGCAGGCTAAATTTTATCAACGCTACAAATTTGCAAAGTTATTACGACAAGAAAGATATAATGAAGCAATAGTGTTGCCGAATTCTTTTAAGTCTGCTCTAATACCATATTGGGCAAATATTCCTATAAGAACAGGCTGGCTTGGAGAGTTTAGATATGGTGTGCTCAATAATTATCAAAAGCTTGATAAAAATGCTTTGCCGTTGATGATACAAAGATTAACAGCCTTAGCATATTTTAATCAAGGAAAGAATTTTGATCAAAATATTTTTGCTAAACAAGATATTCCAAATCCACAGTTAAAAACAAATCCTTCTTTTGTAACCAGCGTCTTTGATAGGTTTAGTATAGATACAACATCTAATATCAGTAATAAGATTTTAATATTAGCACCAGGAGCAGCTTTTGGTGAGGCCAAAAAGTGGCCTGAGGAATATTTTGCAAAGGTTGCCGTAGACAAAACTCAATCAGGCTGGGATGTAGTATTATTAGGCTCTGTTAAAGATAGGATTAGTACAGATTATATTGAAAAAAAAGTAAATAATCCTAAAAAATGTAAAAATTTAGCTGGTCAATTACAATTGCCTGAGACTGTAGCTATAATATCAAAGGCTACTGTAATAGTAAGTAATGATTCGGGACTGTTACATGTAGCAGCTAGTTTAAATATTCCATTGATTGGTATTTATGGTTCAACGAGTCCAAATTTTACGCCACCGTTGATAGAAGATAAGAAAAAAATTATTTTATCAATAGATAAATCAGAATTGCCTTGTAGGCCATGCTTTGAAAAAACATGTAGGTATGGGCATTTAAAATGTTTAAGAGACATTGAGCCGCAGCAAGTGATAGAATCCGTGGATAAATTATGCGAATATTAATAGTAAAAATATCTTCGATGGGCGATGTTATCCATGCTTTGCCTGCAGTTACTGAGCTAAAAAATAATATTAAAAATATTATTATAGACTGGGTAGTAGAAGAGGCTTTTGTAGATATCCCCTCAAGACATCCAGCTATAAACAAAGTTATTCCCATCGCCATGCGTAGATGGCGAAAGAGTATATTCAAAGAGAAACTCAGTGCTCAACATAATAAAGATATATCTGTTTGGCATGAGGTAAAAGCATTTTGGTACAATCTTAGAGAATATAAATATGACTATATTATAGATGCCCAAGGGTTGCTAAAAAGTGCTATTATCACTAGAATGGCAAAATTAGATAATGCCTCAAGCAAATCGTATGTTTATGGACTAAATAGCCAGTCTTCCCGTGGTAAATATATTCAATGGTTGTATCATAAACGAGTCAATGTCCCAAAAAATGAACATGCGGTATTAAGGTTAAAAACACTTTTTGCCAACATATTTAATTACCGTTGTGATTCGGTTATTGACTATGGACTAACAGACTATGTCATTTCCGATAAGAATTCGAGAATATCGACAGATAAAAAACGGTATTTAGTTTTTTTACATTGCACTACTTGGGAAAGTAAAAAATGGCCAGTAAGCTTCTGGCAGGCGTTGATCACGAAAGCTATAAATCATGGTTTTGGTGTTAAATTAAATTCTGGCAATCAAGAAGAGTTGCAACAAACTTATGCTATTACTAGCAAATTTTCTTTAGATTTTGGAGAGAATTTAGATGGTAAAAATTTAAATAATAACAACGTAGAAGTTATGCAGCCACAAAGTATCAATAAGTTAATTAATACTATTGCTAATAGTAGTGGGGTGGTTTGTGTTGACACAGGCCTGGGGCATCTAGCAGCTGCTCTTAGTGTTCCTGGCGTGGGAATTTATGGTGCATCTAGTGCAAAGCTTACGGCAATTTTGAGTGATAATTTTATTAACTTATCTTCACGTTATAAGTGTTCGCCGTGTTTATTAAAAAACTGTAATTTACTAGACTATAATAAATTCCCGCCATGTTATGACGAATTAAATCCGGATCTAATTTGGAAAACATTAGAGACTCTAATAAATTAATTATTAATTAGCCATAGGGAAATAATATGTTTGTTATTAATATTCGATACATCCAATCATTAGAAGAAATAAATAAGCATCTAGAAGAACACAGAGCTTTTTTAGAGGTTGGTTATAAAAAAAATTATTTTATTACTTCTGGTCCAAAAAGTCCTCGTGATGGTGGGATAATTATTTCCCAACTTACTGACCGTAAGCAATTAGAAGATTTTATTAAAGATGATCCATTTTTAGTGCATAATCTAGCAGTATATGAGATTACAGAATTTACGCCAGTAAAATATCATAAAGATTTTTCTATCTTTGTTGTTTGATATATAGAAAAATAGTGATTCATGTGGTACGAATATGTTTCAAGAAATAAGTAGTGGCGTGGTGGGCGAAGGAATGCCTGTTGCAATGCAGATTGATGCACGTTTACGTGCGCGATCACGTAGAGATACAGCTGCTTCCCCTGAAGTAGGTGTTACTAGGTTTGAAGAATTACCTTTAAGTGGAGTCTTGAAACAAGAATCGTGGGAAGAGCTTCTGCCAGCAAAAGATGTTTTTTCTAAATATTTAAAAGAATTATTACGGAATCCAGCATATGATAACAATAAAAAGCTATATTTATATTATTGCCTTGGATCTGTGTTTTTCTTTTTAGCTGCAACATGTGTGTATATTCGTTTTTTTTGGACTGAAGGTGATAGCACACTAAGACAAAAAGAGTTTACTGCAGAATCTATACGTGTTTTCGGAGGTGGGTTGGCATATATAGCTTCTTTAACAACAACACTGTCATCAGCTTATTATAATCTTAAAACTTTATTTGCGTTGAATAGAAGTATTAAAAAAAAACAAGAATCATTAATCAATGAATATGATAATTTTAGACAGAAAGTTATTAATGAACATAATATCAAGGTGATATTTTTTTCTCTTGCAGAGGTTGTATATGAGTTGACCATTTTTCCTGTTGGTTGTGTTGTGCATTATGAAAAATATGCGGAATTATGTGCATCAGCAAAAGAATTATTAAAAAATGTTAAAAGTGAGGTAGATGTTCCGTCTTTATATTTACATGGTGATCTTAGGTATATTGTTTTTGCAAATAGGCTGGCTATAATAAGAGATTTAAAAAAAGTTTTATTAGGGCCAAAATTTAAAAAAAATACTGATGAAATCATTAAGTTTATCATTGAGGGCGTGTTAAAGTTGAAGTTTTATGCGGTAAACCGTGAGCAATCAATTAAATTTAGAGATGATTTCATGGAAAGGGTAAAGAAAGATTTTGATACTCAATGTTTTGTGCTAGATGCTATTGGTGAAATTGCGATACTACGTAGACAAACGCAAAGATCACACCTTTTTACTTCTACAAAAAAAATTACTGAAGAACGTGCTCATCCCTCTATACTTGAAGCTCTAAGAGAGTATTGGGCAGATCCAGAAACAGCCACCCATGGCGATTATCCTTCTGACATTGTTATCAAAGATCTTAGTGAGTTTATCCTTATTACATTAAAAGAAAAACATTGGAGTAGTATGTTCGAGCCTAGTTTTTCTGTCCCTATAGCCATGCCTTCTCCTTTGTGCAGTATGGGATGTCTCATGCCATGAGGTTTAAATTATAGCTCGGTAATTGGACATAAAATATCAAATTAATCAAAAATTTTTTTGCGAATATGGCAATAAGGTTGCTTATTATTTTTTAAGTAATATTCTTGGTGATAATCCTCAGCTGGCCAAAAAGCATATGCAGGCTCTAAAATTGTAGCAACTTTATAATTTTTATCAGCAAGAAGTTTGATAATCTCTGCGGCTTTATTCTTTTGTTCTTCGTTATAATAAAATATTTTACTTAAATATTGATAACCTATATCAGGTCCTTGGCCATTAATTTGCTCAAAATTATGGATCTCAAAAAATAATTTAATTATGGCTTCATAATTTATAATATTTGGATCATATATAATACGTAAAGCTTCTACATGTTTTGTCTTTCCACTACAAATAAGATCATAATTAGGATGGTCGATACTGTTATCACCAGTGTAACCAACTTCTGTAAAAAGGACACCAGATTGTTTTTGAAATAAATATTCTACACCCCAAAAGCACCCTGCAGCGATAATAGCTTCTTCAGTGTCTAATACAGTTGTATTATTTGCTATAAAGTCCACAGATAAAGAATTAACACAATATCTTGTATTTTTAGAAGTATGAAATTCTCCATGAAAGATATGTCCCAAATGGCCATTGCATCGATTGCATACAATTTCAGTTCTTCGACCGTCTGTATCTAAAGTTTTTTTTACATTTTGGTTTATTTCATCCTCAAAACTTGGCCAGCCGCAGCTTGAGGTAAATTTATTATCTGATTGGAATAAAGCAAGACCGCATAATCGGCATATATAAGTTCCTAAAATATCTTTAGAATAATTTGTGTACTTACCAGTATTAGGACGCTCGGTCGCTTTGTTGATTAAGACATTAAAGACTTCTTTGGGTAATGATTTAGTTTTTAGAAGCATAATTAAGCCCTACTTGCTCTAAAGGATAAATAACCATCTCTGAAATATTAACATGATTAGGACGAGTAGCAGCAAAGACAATGGTATCTGCAATATCTTCAGCTTGTAAAGGGGTGAATTTAGAGTAAAAGTCGTCTGAGCGTTTTTTGTCGCCATTCCATCTAACTTCACTGAATTCAGTATGTACAGCACCAGGTGCTATTTCTGTTACTCGAATGTTTTTCCCCAAAGTATCATGTCTAATAGACTCAGAGATAGCTTTAACAGCATGTTTAGTAGCACAATAGACATTACCAGTTGCATAAATATTTCTACCAGCTATAGATCCTATATTAATAATATGACCTTTCTTTCGTTCAATCATCCCGGGTAATATACTATGAGTCAGATATAATAGACCTTTGATATTAGTATCTATCATAGTTTCCCAGTTATCTAAGTTTCCATCTTGGATCAAGTCAGAGGATAATGCTAGACCTGCGTTATTAACCAAGATGTCAATGCTCTTAAAGCTAGCAGGTAGATTGTTTATAGCATTTATGACACCATTTTTATCTCTAACATCTAAAGGAAGAATAAATGTAGAAATATTATACTTCTTAATTAAGCTTTCACTAAGCGCTTGTATTTTTTCAACACGTCTTGCTGCTAAAATTAAATTTGCACCAAGCTCCGCAAATCGTTCAGCTGCAGCATAACCTATGCCACTTGAAGCACCAGTTATGAGAATAATATTTTGTTTTAATTCCATGAGTGGGTTCCAATTATTTTTCTTTCAATAATAAAGTTATTATTTACAATATAAGTCTCTGGCACCATGTTGGTGTTAAATAATTCTGAAGATAATGATTTATTTTGATCCCAAATGAATATTAAATTATCAATCTTGTTTTTTGATGTTTTTGCTATAAAATTGTTTAAATCTTGAGCATCATCATCTATTGATATAGCTAAAATAGTTTGTGAAGGGTTATTTTTTGCAAACTTAATAATATGATTAAATTCTTTTTTACAAACCCCGCACCAAGTAGCCCAAAAGTGAACATAAATTTTATCGGCTTGCAGATCATATAAATTACGACCGCGTTGGCCTTCAAAGACATCATAAGTAAAATTAGGAATTTTGGTTGTAGATTCATTACTTATGGATTGACTATTTGCCTTTGCATGAGCATTTCCTGTGGGTAGTATTACATGCTCTTGATATATAATTAACCCTAATATTAATAGGGTGCTCAATAAAATTAAAAGTTTTGCTTTCATGAATATAATTTAAGTTTCTTTTTATTAATATATGCTAATCCTAGTACTAAGAATAGCTCAAAAATGATGAATAAGATTAAGTTTGTTGCTATATTTTCTGTAAAGCCATACGAATGTAATCCTGTGCTAAGTAAATTTACTCCAAACCATGCAATAGCTACAATAATACTGGTTAAAGCAGCAAATGCAACAAATACAGTATCTCGTAAATGACCAGAAATTCTGCCATGCAATAATGTTATAAGCCATAAGCAAATAAGTAAAGCCCCATTTTCTTTTGGATCCCAGCCCCAAAACCGGCCCCATGATTGATCAGCCCATATACCACCTAGAATAGTACCAAGTAAAGTAAAAAAGAGGGAGAGCAATCCAAAAGCTAGAATATATTTTAATAATACTTTTAGTTTTTTTGTATTATTGACAACAATTTCAGTTGTGAGGCAAGTATAAAATAAATAGCTATGTGCAAGAGCAGATAAAATAAGACAGCAGGCGTACCCAATGGTTATTGCAATTACATGGGTTCCAAGCCAAAAATTATTATTTAATACTGCTATGAGAATGCCTAAGCTATCGCCAGAGGCAGCGTAGCTACCAGCAATAAATTGTAAAATACAGCAAATACTGCTGCCTAATAAAACACCTATTTTATCTTTTCTGTAGATCTCAATAAATTGCGCTAATAAGGCTGTAATAAAACTGACAAACAAGATGGATTCATAAAGATTAGCAACCGGTGGTCTTTGCAGAATAAATACTCGCATAACGAGACCAATCAGATGAAATAGTAGTGCAGTAAAAAAACTGATGGTACAAACATAATGGAGTGTTTTTATTTTTAATTTATTCTGAGATGGATTCAATAATAAACAGACAGAAGTAACTAAAGCTAAAAAATAGAAAAAAGCAGATTTATTAAATAATTTATATTTATTATATAAATACTCGGTATACAAAATATTTTGTTGTTTATAAGAATCAATCTTTTCTGATGTGACGGAGCTTGAGATAAGCTGTAATGCTTTTTTTTCTAGTTTATTGCTGTTATTTAGCATCTGTTCGTAATCTTTATCATAAAAATTAAAGACAATGTTCTGTATTAAACTAAGATAAATGGCTGTATCTGGGGTGCCTTTGCCAGAAGCAATGATTTCCCACGGAGCAATCCAGTCTGTGTTTTTTTCTAATTGGCTAGGGATAAGTTTTAAACTCGTATTAATGCGATCAGACTCTGTTTCTTTAATTATTTTAGCTGTTTTTAATAATACTTGAGCGTTATTAGAATTATTGAGATTATTAGAATTGTAAATAGCTACTACATTTTGAGCAATAATATGTTTAAATGGCAATAACTCATAGTAACTTATGTGATCTGTTTTAATATTATTGTTAGGCAGTATAGTATTGAGATCAACATGATTAGCCTGGGGTAAAAATAAACTCCATGAACGGCTAATATCAAAATAAGTCACAATATTTTTATATAAAGTTACCAGTTGCTCTTCAGCAAGTGTGAGACTATTAATAGGTGCATTTTGTAGTTGTGTAATAAGATTGATATTTTTTTTTATGCCAGGGATAATATCTTTAAAACTATAATAAGGCCTTGGTTGAGAAGATAGTTCTAATATTTGCTGAACTTCTGGATTATGGATATAAAAAATTTTATTACGGTAATCCTTTTTCGGATCAAGCAATAATTCTATTAACCAATATCCTGCTGATTGATCATTAATAGATTCTTTGTTAGAAATAGACTTGAGCAAAACTCTAGCATAACTATCAAGAGGCTTTATTCTGCCTTCATGAAGGACAGGTAAGATCTCTAGAGAATGATAGCTCTCTATTTTTAGTTCATTACTAGTAAGATTAGTGGTATGAGAGTAATTGGTAAAGAAATACCCTAAAATGAAGATGATTGATAGCAGTAATATGATGCTAGGTTTAAGTCTTTTTTTAATGTATCTCATAATTAAGAATTGTTGGTCTTAAATAATTTGGGGAATTTTTGCGCTAAATGAATTAAGATACCAAAGCATAAAATTATACTGGCAATGTAGGGAAAGTTTTGTCCAATGTTATAAACAGCAGCTAAGACAGTAGTATATTTTTCACCTTCTTGATAAAAACTTGCTTGATAAAAAGTATAACCTTTATAGCGTAGCGGTTGGTTCATGCTAATGACTCCGTGCCAATCAATAGTGTTATCATTTAATGTTACATCCGAAGAATATTCACGGGCAATTTCCGTCCCTGGGTGAAGTTCTTGACTGAATTTATTCAAAGTAATACTAAATGGTAGAACTGTTCTCTTGAATCGTAATTCAAAAGAATATGTTTTATTGTCTATCTGGATGGTATATGGGTTCTTGTTGTCTGTTGTAGAGCCTGATATGAAAGGTGTTAAATAGGCATAATATGTAGTGATAGCTTTATTATTTAGGCTAAATTGTAACTTTAATGCTATAGCTGGCGTTGCTTGTTCATTATCTTTAGGTTTTGCTAATCGTAAAAGCTCTTTTTGGTTTATTCTGCAATGCTTGCAATAGTCTAATACTGTTATTGATAAATTAGGTATATCAGCAATATTTTTAATACTTTTTGGTGCTAGGATGTCATTTTGGGATAATATATTAACCTTAGGGTCTTTTATATTTGATAAATCAGTTATTACTAACTCAGTTTCATGGTAATCATTAAAATAGTTTACGGTTGAATTCTCAGTGATATCCATATAACCTTCCTGGCTAAAATGGGCAGTCAAAAAACCACCTAATAATAACAATAAACCACTAATATGAGTTACTAATGTTCCGAGTTTTTTAATTTGCCAGTTATCAGCACTTAATTTACATAATAAATTTAAAAAAATGGCAGTCAGAGTAGTATAGGCACCTGGTAAGGGTAGAAGCCCGAAAACCCAGAAGAAGTACACAGAGAAATAATTTTGCTGGGCGTAGTATAATCCTTGCTGCTGTTCGGCAATAGTACCACTGGCCAGTAAAATCATTAACCATATGACTAAATAAAAAAATACATCACTGCGGGCACAAAGGGTTAGAATTTTTTTAAGCTTAGGAATTCTTAAAAAATTAAACAACTTAAACAACATTGACAAGAGTATGATATATTACAACTAGCTACTAAAAAGCTATCTTACCATATTAGTTAGACTATATATAGATAGGGGCTAAGCTAATATATTAAATACCTTAGTTAAGATATAATAATATGTTTCTTTGTAGTCTTTAGGGTTTAATTATTGCTAAATAATATTATGAGTGCAGATTTAGAAACCAAAATAATTAATGGTCAAAATATAACTATAATTCGTAAAAAAATTAAAAATATTTACTTGCATATAAAGCCACCGCATGGAACTATTTTTATTTCTGCTCCTAAGAGAGCATCTCTTAGATCGATAGAAGAATTTATTGTCTCTCGGGAAGACTGGATAAAGAAGAATCAAATTAAAATAAGTAATACAGAATGTCTACGGACAGATCACCGTTATGAAACCGGCGAGTATCATGATTTTCTAGGAAAAAAATATTTATTAGAGGTTGTTTATGGGACTGGGAAAAATCATATTGAGATAGTTGAAAACTATTGTTTAAAAATGTGTGTAAACAGACGAGGAATGATCTTGTTACGTAAAAAAGTATTATATGACTTTTATAGGAAATCTCTAGAAGATAGATTGCCAGAGCTTATTATTAAATGGCAAAAGATTATAAATGTGACAATTTCAAAGGTTACTTTAAAAGCCATGAAAAGCCGTTGGGGGAGTTGTAATATTTCTCATAAAAAAATTTGTTTAAATATAGAATTAGCAAAAAAACATGAGATTTGTCTGGAATATGTTTTGGTCCACGAATTTGTTCATTTATTAGAGCGTTGTCATAATAAAAAATTTTATAATTTGATGACAAAATATATGCCGAATTGGCGAGAATATGATGGATTATTAAATGCTAAAAATAAATTTTCAATGTAATAAAGTGGTAATAAAATAAGACGGAAATATGTATAGCTATCAACATCGATATCATGCTGGAAATTTTGCAGATCTGCATAAACATATTAGTTTGATTGCAATTTTGCAATATCTACATAAAAAAACAGCACCTTTTTTCGTTCTTGATGCTTTTGCTGGCGAAGGGCAGTATAACTTAAAATCTGTTGAAGCTGCAAAAAATAAAGAGTATTTAACAGGATTGAAATTGTTAAATCAAAATATTGAACATCCATTATTTAATAGGTTTTCAAGCTTAATTGAAAAAGATATCTATCCTGGATCGCCAAGAGTGATTGCCTCGCAATTAAGAGCACAAGATAGAGCTGTTTTTATAGAAGGGCACCCAGTTGCTTATAGTCTTCTGGTAGATAATTTTAATGTTAATAAAAGCCAAAATAATAATCTTAAAATTTATAAACAAGATGCCTATCAAGCTGTGAGATCATTGGTGCCCTATAAAGAACCACGCGGTGTGATTTTTTTGGATCCTAGTTATGAGGTAAAAGAAGAGTATAAGAATATTGCGCAACTTGTTCTAGACAGTTATAAAAAAAATGCTACAGGTATATATATTATCTGGTATCCTTTGTTAGTAGGTAAAAACTATCATAATGAACTAATTAAGATACTGGGTAGTTTGGAAATACAGAGCGAAAAGATTTGGCATCATGTATTCAAACCCTTTAAGGCTAAAAATCAACCTGATTATGGTCTGTATGGTAGCGGTTTAGTTGTGATAAATATGCCATGGTCAGTCGATCTGGAGATTGAAGCATGCTTTAATGATTTAGAGTTATTATAGGGCTTTTATTTGGGAATTTTATTGAGGACTTGGTGAGCTTGAAGTATGTGCTACACTATCTGGTTTTATTTCAGCAGTATGGGGTGCTGTGTCTGTCCACAACTTTGCAGGTGTTTCACTAAGTATACGATACGGTGGTGACACTGATAGTTTAGCTACTGGAGATTGTGGCTTTTGTTGTTGTATAGCCACAAGTCCTCTTGATGAAATGCTTCTTATTACTTCTCCAAGAATAGCCCCGATTGTTATGCTTATAAATTTAAGAAACTTATAGATGGCATGTAGAAAAGACACTAATATGTTGTGTGATTTCTTTACTTTTGCATTGGGTTGGTTTGTATCTGTCTTTTGATTTCCTTGAGCTTTTAAAATGTCTGATGGTTTGATAGTTGGAGTAATGTCAATACCATGGGTATTAATTTGAGCTAACACTTTAAATTGCATCAATTCTGTTCTTAAGATCTTAGCAGCATGATACTGTTCGCCAGCTTTTACAAAAAATCTGATTATAGATAGGTTTTTTTCTTTGTCTTCAGATGATCTGGTATAAAGGGTTTTAGATTCTGGTAATCCAACAGCACCAACTTCAGGATGAAATTGTACCCCTATAATAGGAGCTCCAACACCTTTGGATTCTATGGCTTCAATTGATTCTCCATCGCTAGCGGTCGCGGTTTCTACAAAACTTCTACCAAGTTTACTAACAATTTGAGTATGAGCTCCAAAAAAATCTGTTTGGTATTTAGTACGCCCAGTTTTCCCCCGAGTAATAATTTGTGAAAGCATGGAGTTAGTATTTAACGTTATGGTTTCATAATCCATGTATCCTTGAGTAGATAATTTTGCACTCTCTAAATCAATTATTTCTCCCCCTTCATAGACTGCAAGAAGTTGGTGGCCACCACAAACTCCTAATATTGGCATACCAGCTTCAATAGCCACATGGGCTAAGGCTAGCTCTGCAATTGTACGAGAAAAATTATAAGTTTTACTGCTGTCCCTTTGTTCTCCAAAGAGCTCAGGATCGATCATGGCATTATTGCCTGACAAGGCCAGTACATCTACATCTTTTAGTATTTCTTTTGCTTTAGCTTTGGCATGTGCGAATAGTGTTCTGCGACCATCTTCAGTCTTATATAGTGTATCAAATACCTCCGTAGGTATGTCATCAATCATATCTGCGTAGTCAGCATCTACAACTTCAGCGCCAGCTTTTTTAAAAGATGCTTTTAAGGAAAGGACGCTGCTTCCGCCTATTTTCTTGCTGTATGAAACTGCTACCGTCACCATAATTTGACCATAATTGCTAATTGTTAGGGGTAGGAATTAATGTGTAAATTATGCCAGACAAAGATTAAGGCTAGCTTAATAAAAGGAGTATAATGTTTAGGGCTATTAGGGCTACAAGGTTAACACACAGTGGTATAATTACTAGTGCATTAGTGCTGTGGGTATAATATAGATTCTGAATGTGTTCATTTCTAGTTAATGTGGGTTAGCTACAATGAACAACACTATAGTTTATAACGGAGACTATCACTATGGCGAAAGTTAGTAAAACAAGTTTTTTTAAAGACTTTTTTCGGTCCATAAGAAGTTTTTTTAGTAGTTTTTTTAGCAGTTTTTATAGTACGGTAAGAAGTTTTTTTAGAGCTATAGGGGGATTTTTCCAATCTCTTTTCTCTTTTTTTAAAGACCAAGATAGCGATTCTCTGAGAGCTACTCATGCTTCTGATCCTGCATCAGAATTAGCTTCTAAGCTCAAAAAAATACAGACTTCAGGCAGTGGCAATAATTGTCTTTACTTCTCTTATTTGCAAGCACGTCACGGGCATCAAGATGCTGATCAAGCAGCTGGGCTGCGCGAACTGGTTATAGCGTTTGAACGTGAACATTACGAAGATGATAATGCTAATCGGGCTCGTATTGTACAGCTAACAAGGGGAGATATGTCGGAAGACTCAGAAATTCGAGTTCTGGCAGCTCTTACAGGCAGTAATATTTATGTCTATAAAAAGAATGGGGTGAGAGGGTATCAATGGCAGATGTTTAGTTCTAAGCCTGAAGAGAACGTTCTTATAACGAGAGGAAGACCTCCTAATGTTGGTACTAATCCACCAGTATTTATACATATTGAAGGACTTCATTACAGTGCCTTGCAGTTGCCTAAAGATGTAACACCTGAAAATTTTGAAGCGCAATTACGAGCATGTATTGGATTGGAACCTGTACAAGTAGTAGTACAGCCAGCAGCAGGGGTACAACCAGAAGCGGCGGTACAACCAGAAGCGGTGGTACAGCCAGCAGCAGGGGTACAACCAGAAGCGGCGGTACAACCAGAAGCGGTGGTACAACCAGTAGCAGGGGTAGAACCAGAAGAACAACGGCGCATTACTTCTCGTCCGTAACTAGCAGCAGAAAAGGACTATAGCAGAATATTGTTTAGTCCTTTAGTATCATGCAGCTTTTTCAACTCAGTGTAGCCACCGATTAATTGTTCACCATTAAATATTTGGGGAAAAGTGCGCATGCCAGATTTGAGTACCAAATCTGAAATCTTTTTGTCATCAGAACGGTCCATATAAATTTCTTGAAAGGGGATATTATTTTGTTGCAATAATGCCTTTGCAGAAGTGCAATAAGGACAATGCTCAATAGTGTAAACGGTGATTTTCTGGTTAGTGTTTTTCATATATAGTATCTTAATTGACTACTGTTTTTGTTCCACCCAAATTGTAGCACATTCTTACATAGTCTTCATGTTACTTCAGAGACGTATCACAGAAGATTAAACTCTGGCTATTGATCAGGTGGTGGGTTCGCATTAGCATCATCAGGTTGGGCTTGATCTTGTCCTTGCTGCTCTGGAGGTGCCTCAGCAGGGGGTTCAGGTGCTGGTGGTTGCGGTGCTTGTTCGGGAGGTGTTGCTGCCTGTGAAGAATTATTTGCATCTGGAGCAGGTTGAGCTGTTTGCTGTTGATCAGGTGTGGATGCAGGTGCAGGTGTTGAGGCAGGGGCAGGTGTGGGTGGTGTAACCGATGATTTATCTTGAACTGGTCCTGCAACAGATTTATTCGCCTCTTTAGTGACTCTAATAAGAGCTCCATGACCCGATGTTTTGGTAGTATCAAAGCGCCTGTTGGGTTGATTTTTGTCAGTGGAGTTCGATTGAATAAAGGTCACTGGATCATAAATAGACTTTTCTAATACGGGTTTATTTCTTACCCCAGAAGGATCATAAAAGCTAAATATATTTCTGTATCTATTTTTTCTAAAGTTTTCACGAAAACTAAGATATTCTTTAGGCGTATATCGGTGATTATTATAATTATAGTAACTAATAACAGCCGGGTAATTTTGTTTGATTATATAATCAGAGTAACTGATAGAATTTGTTGTGGGACACTGTGATACCCAAGTATTATTACTATTGAATATTTTTTTTAAATAATCATAAATTTTTGGATAATTGTTGGAAAGATCAGATCTGGTTTTTGGTCCAGGATAGCTAAAGTTTGAATTGAACCAAGCTTGAGTCACAATAGGAAAGAATTCTTCAGGAATATTTTTCATGCTTTGTACAAAAGCACTATCACCAAAGGTGCCAGCGGAAAGATTACGTTGTATTTCACTTAATAAATCAGATGAGTTTTCAATGGTATGGGCTGCTTGATGATATATTTCTTCAAGTCCTATACCAGGTGGTGTTATGTTATCTGCAAATTTTGCAGGCTCAGTGTTACACACAAGTTCTTCAGAAATTAAAGTAGTACCAATATCAGAAAAAGAAGCACTTGTTGATGACAAATCAGGAATTCCCGCATCCTGCAATCCAGGCATATTAGTTGCATTGTCGTTTTTATTTAAAATAACAAATCGTTGTCCATCAAGTTTTTTGAGAATATCAGGAGCAATAATATTTGTTAACATGTTTTCCAGAGTATTTGTTATGTTATCAAAATTGGCAGCATTAATTTTAGATGAGCCATAGATATTTAAAACAGCAGGTTCTTGATTAACCCCTAGTGAAAGATTGATATTTTTATAATTCGGATAAGACCGATTTAATGCTTCAGTTAAGCTATTATCAAGAAGATCACTGTTGTAAGATTTTACCTGCGTGCGATCTGCAGTTAATAATTCAAAGATAGGAAACAATCCACAATTTTTCGGCAGCCACGTAACTTGTTGTGTATTGGAGTTAGGATCGAAAATTGCTTCTTGGCAATTAGCAGCACCGGATTCATCAATATTTATAGCTATGCATTTGATATCAATTCCTAGTTGGTAGCAGCCAATTCCAGAATTAGCCTTGCCTAATTCTATGGGATCTTCTGTCGTTCTCTTTTGTAATAGATGATATTGCCCGTCTATAAATCGTACTTGGTAGCTACTAGGAAAACTTGATACAGAGGAATGTATGGTTGAGAATGGTAAAAAACATGTGATAAATGCAAAGTATGTAAGCAGTGATTTTGTGATTTTCATAATTTTCAGATAAGTGTATTTAATATATGTTATAATGTCCACTATATTAAAATTTAATGTACTGACTAAGATTATAGCAGTTTTTAGGATATTTGTATTATATGAGTTTTGCAGTTCTTGGCCTTTCGGATAACCTATTGAAAAACCTAGAATCTATTGGTTATAAGATTCCTTCTCCTATTCAATCTAAAGCTATTCCAGTTGTTTTAGGGGGTAAAGATGTTTTAGCTGCCGCTCAAACAGGCACTGGTAAAACAGCAAGCTTTGTTTTACCTATGGTTGATAGGTTGCTTAAAGGGCCTTATCCTAAGGCAAACCATGCACGCAGTCTTATTTTGGTACCTACACGAGAGCTGGCAGCACAAGTTGGAGAAAGTGTAGCTAAATATGCAAAAAATCTGGATTTGAAATACGTGGTTGTTTTTGGTGGAGTGAAGATAAATCCACAGATGATGAAGTTGCGATCGGGCACAGATATTTTAATTGCAACACCAGGAAGATTATTAGACTTATATCAGCAAAATGCCGTAAAATTCAATGATCTTGAAATATTGGTTCTTGATGAAGCAGATCGTATGTTAGATATGGGATTTATACATGATATAAGAAAAATTATTCATCTTATACCTAAAAAACGTCAAAACCTCATGTTTTCTGCTACTTTTTCACCAGAAATTCGTGAATTAGCTAAAAAAATAGTGCATTGTCCTGAAGAAATTTCTGTAAATAAAGAGAATACTACAGCAGTAACAGTGCAACAATTTGTTTATCCTGTAGATAAGCACAGAAAGTCGGAGCTTTTAATTAAGTTAATCAATGAACAAAATTTGTCGCAAGTATTAGTATTCAGCAAGACTAAACATGGTGCAAATAAATTAACTAAAAAACTAATCACAGCTGGAATAAATAGCGCAGCTATTCATGGCAATAAAAGCCAAGGCGCTCGGACTACAGCGTTAGCAAATTTTAAAAATGGCACAGTGCGAGTCTTAGTTGCAACAGACATTGCATCAAGAGGTCTTGATATTCATATGTTGCCGCAAGTTATAAATTTTGATTTGCCTAATGTTCCAGAAGATTACGTACATAGAATTGGTAGAACTGGGCGTGCTGGACAAGATGGCATGGCGTTGTCTTTGGTTTGCCATGAAGAGTTTAAAGAACTACAAGCTTTAGAGAGACTAATTAAACAGGAATTATCAAGAGAATTTGTATCAGGGTATGAACCATCTAAAGTGTTGCCTAGAACTCGTTTTTTAAAATAATAATTAAGTATGCTATTTAATTCGTAAAGTTACTCTACTATGTTTTTCTTCTTTACTTTCTTCTTCCTCTTTAGCATGTCGAATGATATCTATAGAGCGTAGGGCAATGTAGCAGTTTTTTCCATCTTTATACATAAGTCTATATGTGGGGCTATGTAAACGAAAGTCGCTTAGCCATCGTGTTCTGAATTCATTGTAAGATCTTATAAGTAATGTATTCGCATTTTTGCTTTTTAGTTGCAGGATTAACGGCTCGATGTCTTTACTTGAATTATAGGTATCACTAGTAATTAAATATTCAATCATTTGAATATATCTTGTAGATTGAGAATAGCGTAACAATTGAGGTGGTGGTATGAAAATATTGGTACCTAGAAACTCTTGTATATTTAAATCAAATTTATTAAGTAATGCAGCCTTATTTTTTAACAATTCTTTAATCATTAATAAAGTGAATGTACCACATGAAAATGGATCAGCTTGTATACGCGTCTCTTGCGAATAATATGCTGCAGAGCAGATGGGTCTACCTTGCAAGGCTTCTATTCGAGCAACAAGCAATGATGCTTCAGGGTAATAGATTGGGGAGATGATTTCTTTGTCTGTTATAATAAAAGCTTCAATATGTGTATAACCGTACGCTCTATAGTAAGAAAAAACATAAGCGGTTGGTTTAGGGATCTCAGGATTAGATTGGATATTCAATATTTCATGTGCTATAAAATTAGGATCTCGAAGTTTACTGTATAGGTCTTGATCTTGATCAAAATGGGCAATTAAAATTGGATGCATTTGGTCAAACATTTCATTTATAATGTATTTAGGCAAAGATAACAAATATCCAGATACTTCAGCTTCAGAAGGGGCAGCCATATTGACAAGTCCTTTGAACGGTTCAATGACTATAGATGGAAACATACCATCGAATTCTAAACATTGCTCAACCTGTAGCTTTGCTTCATCAAAGTTTTCTGTAAAATAGTCTGACAAATACTTTAACTTAAAATCAAAAAGTGCATTTTCAAAAAAATCTTGAAATCCTTGTATATTGATCCTCTTATCATCCTCGCTGTGTTCTGGGCGTAATAAGAATTCATGTAGTATTGATTGTTGATATATTAGGTTAATATAACTAGACGATGTTTCTTTAAAGCATTCTAATAATTTATAAGGTTTAAATCTTTTTAGTGTATCTACGTCATCAATGTAGTTTAAACAGCTATTTTTATATTTTTGTATATATTGCTTCAAGAGTCTAATACTTTGGATGTATGATATTCCAAATTTAGAACCCAATTTCATATTTCTTAGTAATTCAGTATCGCTAAACCCATTGAGATAAATACTAATGCCATGCTTTTTTTCATAATATTGGATCGCATTCCGCAATTCTTCGATGGATATTTGTTCTGGTTCATTACCGTCACTAAGAAGATAAGATAGTTTTTTTGAGCTTAGTTTATCAATTTGTGATAAAACAGTGTCTTCAATTAAGACAGCAGTTCTTAACATTGTTCTCATAGTCTCTGCTTGGGTTATTGATAGCTTACCTGCTGCGCGATAAGTGGTAATACCTCTGTCTACAGCATCACTTATTACGTGATATTCTGGTCTTATACTTACGCCATCGTCACTCTCTGTAGTTAAGTCAAAATCACTATCTATTGTACTCATATGCTGCTCAGATGTTAGCTAGATTGGTAATTTAACACAGTAGCATGTTTTATGTCTTTTGACCACAATTTAATTACTATAACACTAGAATTAATGTATACTTTGATATATACAATGAAGTAGCAAATAGCTAATGGTAAACAAACATAAAAATAAAACCCGCTGCGCATGGGTCAATAGCGATCCTTTATATATTAACTATCATGATAATGAATGGGGGTTACCTATTTATGACGATAGATTATTATTTGAATTTTTAATACTAGAGGGAGCACAAGCGGGCTTAAGCTGGATTACAATTTTAAAAAAAAGAGATAATTATCGTCAATCTTTTGATAATTTTAATGCAAAAAAGATTGCAAAATACGATCAAAATAAATGTAATGAATTGATGAATAATACAGGCATTGTACGTAATAAATTAAAAATCAATGCAGCTATTTTAAATGCACAAGCTTATTTGTCTGTTCAAAAAGAATGGGGTAGTTTTTCTAAATATATCTGGCATTTTGTAGACGGCAAACCAATAATGAATCATTGGAAAACTGTTCAATCTTTACCAACTTCTAGTAAAATTTCTGATGCTTTATCAAAAGATTTAAAAAAACGTGGTTTTAAGTTTGTAGGCACGACAATTTGTTATGCTTTTATGCAGGCAGTAGGAATGGTCAATGATCATACAATAGATTGCTTTTGCTATGGTAACAAGGTGGTATGCTAGATATGTTTAACTTATTGTAGAGCAGCTATGAATAACATGTATTAGCGTTTACCCAATTGCGTCAACGCTTACTTAAAATTTCTAGCATGATTTTGTTAATTTTAATTAATATACAACTGTTACTACCACAGAATCAGTGTAAGAATTTGCGCTAACGACTTGCGCTGCTGGAATGCGACCGTAGACTGTATAACCTCTTGTCTGTGACAGTAAAAGTGCTGTATACGAATCTGATATAGTACTAGTGCTGCCTGTTCCATCTCCCCAAATGGTGATTCTAGCTGAAGTTGTATACAGATTATAATTTAAATTCATGCCACTTAATCCTGACATATATCTAGAAGAGTAGTTGCCGCTGCCGCCTGTACCAAGTTGTATGCTGTAAGATGCAGAAAAGATAACTAATGCACTACAAGTAACATTTACCGTACCTGTACTATCTGTGTCTGTGCTGCTAATTGGATTATATGAGCCAAAAACAACAGGCAATGTACTTACGCTGCAGCTGCAACCAAGGCCTGCGCAAGAGGCATAAGAAAATTTATACCAGAACAATACGATGACAAAGATGGTCATGATAAAATATTTATTATTCATAGGCAGGTTACCTTTCCTAAGCTATAAATTACTTCCATTGACGATGGCTTGGACATTTTAAATCTGCATGGGCCATTTGGTCTAAAAGCGGTACCTTCTATAAGATTTGTTTGACCAATATCATCTATATAAATTAAACCATCATAACCAACAGAAAGATCACGAACTCCTGAGCTAGATGAGATTGTAACTTTAGTGCCGGTACTAATATAATTGCCATCTGAAGAGATTAAAGTTAGCATAAGCGCCTGAGCTTTTCTTATGGGAAATTTGACTAATATTCCACTACGGTAATAAGGTGTAACTTCTTGATTTGTTGATTCAATAATAGTGCTCAATGGTAAGTCTTTTGCATTAATACTGATATTGTTAGATTGGTAAGGTAATATATTGGGAATTAATACACTACCAGAATTATTTGTAATACCTGTAAATTGATTACGATAAAAAACGGGTATTTCTTTTAATTCTGGAATTTTGACTAGGGCAAAACTATCTATGATTGGGCGTGAAAAAAATATATTTTCTGCAAAGTATAGCATACTACCACGAGCATCAAGTTCAAGATTGTTTCGATTGCTAATTCTGGAAGCTTTTGCAGCGAATGTGCCAACATCGGTTTGCATGGAATATTCTCCTTGCATGTTGTAAGAGTTTTTTATTTTTGCTGCATATAAACTATACCAATCTCCAACACCTATTGGTATATTTTTACTCAATTGTACTATTTCTTGATTACTATGATTTGATGGTTGATAACTAGTATTGGTTGTTATAAAGTGTGTATTACGAAAAACATACGACAAAGTGGCCATAATTTGATTACCACGATGGTTATAAAGATTAGTAACAACACTTAAATTAAAATAAATGTTTTTTAAAAAATTACGGTTATAAGATGTGGTTATTATTTGTGAATCTGGAATCTGTATTATTGTGGGCTCTATTGATAGTGGATCTCGATTTTTTGTTAATGTATAACTAGCAGATATAGTTCCAGCATTATCAAAACTCTTGCCAATGTGTGCTTGGATAATTGCACGAGGAGACAATTGCTTTGGCAAAAGCCCAATTCGTCGAAAGTCAGCACTACTAATAATGGCTTGTATTCCATGGCTAAAATATAGAGACTCTCGGTTAAAACCAATAGCTCCAAGGACGCCAGTTTTAGCATGATGAAGACTACCTGCAACTGATGAGGATAAAATACCATAATGATTTAATAGATACCTTCCTGTAAAACCTAGAGTTTGTTGTTGAGGTAACAACTCGGCGTGCCATCCTGCAGTTAATGTATCACTTATGCCCCGACTGTAAGTCCCTGAAGCAATAAAATTACTGTAGTCGTTACTTTGTAATCCAAAATTTTCGCGGGCAACTCCAGTTTCATATGAAAAAGCAGATAATCCAGATTTAAGCAATGGTTGGCTGGTATAGTATGGGACAACGATGACTTGTTGACGACCTAAAAGGTCCTGTGTAATAACAGAAACATCACCAGAGCCTGTGACTACAGGAATATTATTGATTATAAAAGGCCCAGGTTTGACAGTTACATTATCCATTAATACATTGTTAACAAAAACACTAACTGTGGAAGGTAGTACTGCTACATTCTTAATGTTGGGCTGTGGAAATGTTATCAAATTAGGCTGTGTATTAAAATTAGTGGCATATTGTGCGCCTATAAATCGAACTGCACCGCTCCAGTATGTAGCACTTGTTATAGCGTCCCCCAAGCGCCAGCGGGCGATATTTTCTGGTTGATCTTGAGTCCAAGATGTTTCCAAGCGAATACTTTTAGGGCGTGTGCTCAAATTTTTAAACAATAAAGTATTAACACCAACACCATAACGATTAAAAAAAACCAATTCTGTAAAAGTGGAATAATTAATTGTTTTTGTTAAGCTATTATGTTGCACTGCAGCATCATAATTTAAATATAGACCTGGTAAAGTGGGTCGTATTGCGGATAGTTGCTTCTTTTTATCATCTATAATTGTTGTTGACAAGTGATTTGCTGCAAGGTTCACATCTAGATTCAAGGATTGTTTATCTAAAGTGTATTTGAGATCTTTGAAAGATCCCAATTGAAAATATTTTTCATTATTTATTATAAGAAAACTTTGTTCACTAGTAAGAGATCCTTGACCCCATGATACTAAATCTTTATCTGAAATCCATAATTGCTGTTGTTTGTCTAGGTAAGCAGTAGTTATGTCAGGTATTTTTACACCGTTGATTTTAACTGATAATAATAAAATTTCTAAATTATCTATCTTGTCTGTTGGGTTGGCTAAACAATGACTAAATACTATCAATGATAATAGTATAAAATAATATAGTTTTTTAATTGTTTTGTTGGATTGCAAATTTGGATAATACATCAGAATTCTTTACTAGAACATATAATGGTTTTTTTGTTTTTTCTAGAGTAATATCCCAATAATGTAATTGGTCAGGTAAAATATAATTAAATACTTTTTGCTCAGGCATAAGTGTATTTTCGTCACTATTTACAATCTGTAATTGATTAACCAAAATAGTGCGGTTTCCTGTATTATGAGCATTTAATCGTAATTGATTGTCCTTTGTCCATGATGCAGTCCAATTCATGTTTAAATTAGGCTTATCGTTAGGTACAATAAATAAAGGTAGAGAAATCTTTAACATAATCGTTAATAAGCTTTTCTGAGTCTGTACGTCTGTTTTCTGTTCGCTAGGTACTTCACGTAAAAATAGCCTATAGGCTTTCTCTTTGGAGAAAGATTGATTCAATGGAGCCGCGCGCACAATTTGTGTTTGTTGTGGTAATATTGTAAAAAGTAAAGGAGTTACTAATAGATCAGTAGTGTCATTATAGATTTCTTCTTGTTTATCTTGCTGCCAGCGCATAGCTTGTAATTGAACTGTAGTTGTAGAGTCTCCAGTATTCTTTACTTCTAGAACTGCAATCGGATCTTCTTTTGATACTATCAATTTCGTTGGATAAACAGCAATTGATGTAGCTTGCACCGTATTAATTATAGATGCAAAAAATATGACATGAAAAACAATTTTCATTGTAATCTTACAATTCTGCTATTAAGTTAAATTTTGTAAATTTAAATATAAAAATTAGTAAGATCAACAAGCAATAACGCTGAAAGCATGTAAATATTTCTTTATTATTTCAGTATAATAATCTTGACTAATATCTATTAATTTAGTCTATCAGAAAAAATATATGAGCCACAATGTATTTCTTCACAATAAAAATTAATAAGTTACAGTAACTGTTACAGTATCTGTGTATGCTAAAGCCGCCACAGCTTGGCTAGCAGGGATCTCCCCATAAGCGGTTAGTGTCTGAAGGAGTCCAGTGCCAGTGCCTGTTACCGTGTTGGTGCCAATAGTATTACCCCAGACAGTGGAGTGTCCGCTATCTTGATAAATACTATAATTCAAAGTTGAAGCTCCATTAGTCATTTTGCGAGTTGCTACCGTGGCACCAGTGCCTGTTCCTGCATCTAGTCCAACATTATAGGCTGTGCTTAATGTGCACGTGACAAAAATTGATGCGGTTGCGTCTGTTGGACTGGAGTTAAGAGTAGAATATGTTCCAAAAGCCAATGTACCTGAGGAAACACTGCAAGCGCTAATAACTGTAGCAGAGACCAGAAGCGAGGCTGTGGTAGTAGACCCATAGATTGCATTAATATTACTTATCAATAAACCTAGAATCAAAAACAATGAGACTCTTGTTTTCATTTTATGATCAAAGACATCTATTTTGATTAACTTAATAATAAGATATGAATGTTAATCTGTCTATGTAACTTAATGTAAATATCTAAAAATGTAATAATGCATGCAGTGCAATATTTTGTCTATAAATATTGGTTTTGCGTAGGCTAAATATATTTTATTATAATTTAAATTAATAAGTAACTGTAACCGTTACGGTGTCTGTGTATGCTAAAGCTAACACAACCTGGCTAGCAGGGATCTGGCCATAAGCAGTTAGTGTTTGAAGTAATCCAGTACCAGTACCTGTTACAGTATTGGTGCCAATAGTATTACCCCAGACAGTGGTGTGTCCACTATCTTGATAAATACTATAAGTCAAAGTTGAGGCTCCATTAGTCATTTTACGTGCTGCAACCGTGGCACCAGTACCTGTTCCTGCATCCAGTCCAACATTATAGGGCACACTTAATGTGCATGTGACAGATATTGATGCTGTTGCATTTGTTGGGCTAGAGTTAAGAGTAGAATATGAGCCAAAAGCTAATGTACCTGAGGTAACACTGCAAGCGTTAATAACGGTAGCAGATACCAGAAGCGAGGCTGTTGTAGTGGAACCATATACTGCATTAATATTACTTATTAATAAACCAGGAATCAGAAACAATGAGAATTTTGTTTTCATTATATGATCACATGCATCTATGTTTGTTATTTAATAATAAGAGATGAAAGATGCTCTGTCTATTAATATTAGGTAGATATATGACAGTAAGTATATTTAAGTAAATAACTATACATTCAGATGACAGATCTTATTCTGTCACTTTTGTTCATTTGAGCGAATGCTTGGTGTGCATATAACACAGTGGTGGAGGCGGCGGGAATTGAACCCGCGTCCACAAGTCCTATGCCTCTAGATCTACATGTTTAGTAACGCCTATATTTGACTTAAACCTACTCGGCGCACGGAGTAAATTTAAGCGAGCTCTTAATTTTTAATAGTCAGATTCAGAGCAAACCTTCCTACGATCCTATATATAGTGACGATGATTTCAACTGTATAGGCACCATTGAGTCATCGGCTGCTCAGTTGTTTAGAAAGAAACAGCTTTTGGACAAGTCAGATTAAGCCGCTAGGCGATCTGCTTCTCCGTATAGTTTGTCATTTGCAACTATAAAATTGTAACAGGATTTTACGAGGCTAAGTCACAATCCTCGGCATGCCCTAAAAGGATTCGCAACCCATGTCGAAGCCAGGTCGCCCCCAATCTCTAATATAACTTAATAAGCTATAAAAATCAATGAAATAAGCTAGTTAATAGTGTAATAAAATCTTCTAACTTAATTTGACATGGGGTAAGTAGTTTGGTATTATACTTACTCTCAAGTAATCAATAAGTTAAAATTTATTTTTATGACTAAAATAATGGATTCTTTGAAAAAGCTATTTAGCAAAATTTTATTATTAAGACCTGAGTGGCGTTCTACCGGGCAGACCCCAGAAGAAAAGACTCGAGAATATTTAGAACAATTTGAATACAATTATCACTATTTTACCCGCTACGAAAGCACAAGGACCTTTGGTCGTGCTTGGTGGTATGCTTTTGGAAGTTCAGCCTTATTCTTTTTTCCAACATTAGGCTTTATGTTGGATGTTATTACAACATTGATACCTCATTTAAGGACTAATTTTTTAGTGTCGGCTTTAGCTGGTATTACAGGTGTTGTGCCATTACCATGGGTTATTGTGGCTTTAATAGGCTGTACCATATTTAGTCTATATCTATCCTATGTTAATTTTACCGATGTTCGCAGTAAATGTAAAAAAGCTTATGATAATGAACAAGAATTAAAAGAGTTATTTTGTGAAAATCAGTATAGACGGCAAATGTTGCAATCAAATGGGATCCCTTTACCAGACGACTTGCAGACAGTCACCACATCTCCAGTTCCAAGGCCGTATAAAGATATTATGGATAAAATTAAACTTATTTTTTCTATTGCCCTTTATAATGTATTTGGTTCTTATGGTTGGTTATCAACTTTTGCAGCATTCACTGGTGTTAATGTATTTTCTACGATGCCTCTAGTTGTAGGGTTACCTTTTCTTTCGCCGTTGATCTTATCAGCTGCGTTTGCCTTACTGTCACTTGGTGCAGCTTTGTGGGTTAGTGGTCTTGTAGATGTTAAGTATAATTATCACAGTGATAAGCAAAAATGGTCAATTAGTGAAATAAAGCGTCAAAATCAATTAGTAGCAGTAGCTGGAAAAGCGAGGTTAGGAGAAAATTGGACGATAATTACGGATAGCCCAGAAGATAATACTCGCAGGCTTGAAAAAGAGAATTTTTTAACTAGATATAGAATTCTGATGGAGCTTAAGAAAGAGAAAACTGAGAATGTGGGAAATAGGAACTTAGATGCTCAGCAGGTAGAAGCTAAAGCAGCGGTGAACGAATGCCCTACAGATGGTTTAAGCTTGTTTCGTGATGCCACAATGCTGTTTCGTAGTGCAAGCCAGAGTGATTTAAGGCCCCAAGCTCAGCTTCATCAACCTAGAGCGCCCAGGCCTTTATAAGATAAAATAAGGCAGACATAAAGTAAAAAAGTTAATTAAGGTTGTATTTTTTACTTTCTCTTTGAGCGTCTCGCTCTTTAACGGTTGCCCGTTTATCATGAAGTTTTTTACCTTTTACTAAAGCAATCTCAACTTTAACTTTATTTCTTTTCCAGTATAGAGACAAAGGTACTAACGTAAAACCTTTTTGCTCTACGCTGCCAATCAGCTTGGCTAGTTCTGCACGGTGTAAAAGTAATTTTCTAGTACGCCTTGGATCTGGGTCAATATGAGTCGATGCACTAAGAAGCGGAGAGATAAGGGCACCAAATAAAAAAGCCTCGTGATTTCTAATTAATATATGGCTATCTACTAGTTGTATTTTTCCAGCGCGCAAGCTTTTGACTTCCCAACCTTGTAGCGCAATTCCAGCTTCAAATTTTGTATGTATTTCATACTCAAAGCGGGCTTTTTTATTATAGATAATGGTATTATCTGTAGCATTAGATTTGCTATTTTTCTTGGACATACTCTCAGGCTTAAATTTTTATTATCTCTTAAACTAAATTCTAGGTATAATAGCATATGATAACATATAAATAGCAGATAGCAGACTTGTATGACAGCCATAAAAAAAGAGCTGATTGTCCCTTACTCATGCGAGCAAATGTTTAATTTAGTTAACGATATAGAGCGTTATCCGGAGTTTTTGGATTGGTGCTATTCTGCAAAAATAATAGAATATACAGCTAATGAAATAGTTGCGGAACTCACCATTAGCTATAGTGGAATAGACAAATCTTTTACTACAACAAATACCTTAGTGAGTAGCAATAAGATCATGATGAATCTTGTTGAGGGGCCCTTTAAGCATTTAACAGGTACTTGGGATTTTATTGCAATTAATAATCAAGGATGCAAGGTAGAATTTAAGTTAGATTTTGAATTTAGTAATTACTTTGTCTCTCTTATGTTTGGAAAAGTATTTCAAGAAATTGCTGAGAGAATTGTAAATAACTTTAGTCAACGGGCGCAGGATATTTATGGATAACATAACAACAATTGATGTTATCTATCCTTTAGAACAATATCAAAGAATTTTTAGGGTAAAGGTTACAGATATTTCAGATAACCCATCTATTCTAGAGGTTATTAATAAATCGGGTATTCTAGATTATTACCCACAAATAAATTTAAATATTAATCCTATAGGCATAAATAGTGAATTAAAGAAACTAGATGATGTAGTTAAACCTTTTGACAGGATTGAGATTTATCGGCCATTGGTAAAAGATCCAATGACCGCACGTAGGATGCGAGCCAAAGAACAAAGAGCAAAGAGATAATTAATTCACTCTTTTTTCTTCTCTGATATCAGATAAAAGCTCATCTTGATTAAATGTTAGGATTAGATTTTCTGCTCCTTTGACCAAGCCAGACTCTGCATTATGATAGACATAAAGCCATTGATTTTTTGCCGGTGATTCAGATAACACAGACGTACCAAGTAATAATTTAACCTGAGGCTTTGTCATCCCTATGTGTAATTGTTCTAGCATTTCGGCGGTAATGACGTTACCTTGTTGGATGTCTATTTTATAAGGGTGAAGCCAGCTGGTCAATTTATTTTGATATAGCTTCTTTGAAATTAAACTATCTTCAGAAGGAACAGCTTGTGATGAGCGAGAAAGAATAGAGTTTTGAGTCATTTTTTCGTTTTTATTTGTTTGCGTACAGCTGCACAATAAGGCTAAGTTTAAAAGAGATAGACTAATAATATAGGGAAAGCGAGTAAAATATGTCATAAGCAGTGGGTGTAATTGATATATATATTTTATAAAACTACAGCTATAATACACGATTAAGTAATTTATTTTAAGAGGGAATTTGTTTGAGTAACGATGATTTAAAGCGAGTAGGGTTAAAGATCACCTTGCCAAGAATTAAAATCTTACAGATATTAGAGACTTCTGAGAAAAGGCATATATCTGCAGAAGAAATTTACCATCAGCTATTAGCACAATCCGAAGATGTTGGCCTTGCGACAGTTTATCGAGTTCTAACCCAGTTTGAGGCTGCTGGCTTGGTGAGTAGGCTGAGATTTGATAATGAGCACTCAGTCTTTGAATTACAAAAAAATGATCATCATGACCATTTAGTTTGTGTTAACTGTGGTACCGTATCTGAGTTTGTTGATGAAGTAATTGAAAACAGACAGATTGAGATAGCTAAAAAAAATAACTTTAAGTTAACTGATCACGCTATGATTCTCTACGGTGTTTGTAGCCACTGTCTTAAATAGTGCACTATTTTATATATCTTTTATACATCTGCACATCTGCACATCTGCATTAAGTCCTACCACGAGGTGTGGTTCGGCCAGAAGAGATCGGTGAGTCTGGACGAGGGGTTGATGGGGTGGTGCTAGATGCAAACTCAGAATGGTCATCTAAAATGGTAGCTTTTGGAGACTCTCCAGGGAATTGTTGATGATGTAGTGCAAGAGCGCGGCTGGTAACTATATGCAGCAAAGCAGATGCTATTTGTTCTTTTGCTGCGCAAAGCATTAAAGCTATTAGTTCGGATCTTGTTTTAGCATGTAGAGCGTTGCCAGATGCATCTTGATAACGCAGCTGGAGTCCCATATGATTAGCCAAAAGTTGATAGTATGTCAATTTTTTATCGTCAGGCAATTTGTCGATGTTCTCTAAGGCAACCTGTATATTTTCAGTTAATCTTGCTAGGTTTTCTCCGGAAGTCATTTCTCGAACAACTTCTTTAAATTCTTTTGAGGATGTAATATCTGGGTAGTCATTGAAATGATTGGTAGGCACGGCTCCTTTAGCATGAGTAGCTTTTTTGGCAATGACAGCTTTTCTTGCATCAATAGGCTTAACGGCAGCTTTTTCTTCAAGATATTTTGCTTTCCCTAGATTAGCAAATGCCCATCCATGGTCTATTTTACAAAAATGAAATTTACCATCCTCGCCTCGATAGAGTCCAATATTTTTCGGTTGAACATCATAATCACCTACTAAATAAGCGGATACTAAGAGTTGTGATAATTCTCGACGTAATCTTGATCGTTCAGTCAGAGTTAAAGGGCTATCTGCATCATCTAATAAAAAACTTACGAGCCTTCTTTTATTAGATCCAAACAAAGGATTAGCTCCAAACATGGGTATCATGACAGGATCGTCAGATCTTAAGCCAAGCCATTTTACACCCTTGATATCAACTAATTGAGTAAAAGAAGGAAAAGCTTCAGAACGTACATAAACTTGTTTTTCAGTTTTTTCAGTACTAATTGCAAAACGTGCAGGAGCAATCAAAGCACCTATCTGCGGATTAGGATTCGTTTCTGCAGGGATTAACCCTTGCATCAAGCTACTGGCAACCACTTCAATAGCATCATCAGCAGGATAGTCTAAAGAGCTTTTGATAAAATAGCGTCGCCCACGAGATTCATATTGTCTGGCTATTTCAGCTTTCTTCTGCGCTCCTCCCATCTTCCCAATACGTACGTATTCTTGTAAAGAACTATCAACTTCAAGTTGAACAGTGGGTTTGGTGCTACTCATATATTAAGATTGTTAGGTTAGTACACTTAATATATTATCTATAGCACAAAAAAAAGATGTTGATTGAATAACTGATTGTTATTAAAAAGAATAGAGTATTACTTGATAATTTTATCAGAAAACAAGTAGTTAGGGATGTTTGCAAGCAGATAGTTAACTTGTTGATCTCTCTAACAGTTCTTTTGCATGAGCGAGAGTCTGCTTAGTGATAGTTAATCCACCAATCATTCTGGCAAGCTCATTGATACGTTCGGCTTGATTTAAGTATTCTATATGAGTGACTGTAGCTTTATTAACTTTTGATTTACTAACTTTTATATGATAATTAGCTTGGGCAGCAACTTGGGCTAAATGGGTAACACACATCACTTGTGTGGAGCCTCCTATTTTGCTCAACATTTGCCCTACTATCTGAGCGGTGCCGCCGCCAATACCAACATCTACTTCGTCGAAAATTAAACTAGGGGTGCCCTCAACTTCAGCTGTAACAACTTGGGTGGCAAGTGCTATACGAGATAATTCTCCTCCTGAGACACCTTGTGATAAAGGTGTTAAGTTTTGATCGCAATTGGTCTTCACTAAAAAGACGCAGGTTTCTAACCCGTTTATACTGGGCTCTATAGTATCAGTATTCGTTGTCTGGGTGCTTGGTAATATTATAGATAATAAGGCGCCTTCCATACGTAATTTTTGTATTAGTTTGGTAAGCTCTTTGCTAAGTTTATTAGCTGCTATTTTACGCTGTTGTGATAATAGCTCAGCTAAGCGTTTATATTCTTGTTCGGTAAAAATTAAGTCTTTTTGCAATTTTTCAATTAAGTCGCTTTGGGAGCTCAAATTATTTAATTCTAAGTTTAGATAATTATAAAATCCTGTAAGTTTATCAGGAGTGGTTTTATACTTTCTGGCTAAGTCTTGTATTTTAGAGATTCTTTTATCTAAAATATCCATTGTTTGGGGATCAGATTCTAATTTATTTAAAAAACTTTGTAAGCTGTAGCCTGCTTCATTAATATTGACTATTGCTTGATTAAGAAGCTCAGAAATATTAGTAATTGCAGGTTGATCAGATTGAATATTAGCTAAAATATTAATTAGTTGATTTAATTGTTGTGATACGCTTGGGCGGTCAATATCAGACTCCTCAAGAATATAATGTATTGTGTTGAGTTTATGGGTATATTCTTCTTGGTTAGCAAGCAGGAGATAACGCTGATTTATCTCCTCCCATTCGCCATGTATAAGATGAGCAGAATCTAACTCAGCTATCTGAAACTCTAAAAGTTGTTTACGAGCTTGCAATTGGTTTTGTTTGTGTAATTCGTCTTGTAATGCATGTTTTATTCTATTCCAAGCTTGGTATAGGCTGCTGACTTTCTGAGCCAGTTCACGTGTGCGGCCATAATTATCTAAAATTTTTAATTGAGTCGATTCTTTGAGCAAATTTAAATGCTCATGCTGACCATGAATGTAAATTAGCAGTTGTCCTATCTGTTTTAATTGCTGAAGATTTGCCGGGATATGATTAATGGATGCTTTTGACTTAAGTACAGATGTATTGTTTTTTATCGTATTTTCTATAGTACGAGAAATGATACACTCAGAATTTTCTGTTAAAAAGTTATGACTTTTAAGCCATTCATAAGCTTGATTGTTATCTGTTTGCGTCAGATCAAATACGGCGGTAATTTGTGCTTTGGTATTATTGGCTACTAAACTTGGTTCACAACGATTACCTTTGGCTAGATTAATGGCATCTAACATAATAGATTTACCAGCACCTGTTTCTCCAGTAAGACATGTCATGCCAGATTTAAAAGAGATATGAATATGTTTTAATAAAGCTAAGTTGTCGATGATTAATTCTTGTAACATAGTGTGTAATTTAAGTATGTATTATCTTAAAGTATAGTCATTTATTTTTTCTTGCTAACGAGAATAAAATTTTTACTATAGTAACAAAATATGTAACGTTTAGCTGGTTTTTAAACTAATTTTGTACCCCAATGCAGCTTACGTCGCAGAGTCTCATAATAGTTATAGTCTAAAGGATGTAGCAAGTGCAGTATTTTTTCTGATTTATAAATCTCTATTATATTATCTTCACCCAATATTTCTATAGCTTGACCATCGCAGCTAACGCCAGGTCTAAAACTGTTGTTTACAGGTATAATACTAATTTTAGATTGATTAGATATGACTATGGGGCGGCTAGTTAAGTTATGTGGTAGCATAGGTACTAAAAGTAACGCCTTGAGATCTGGAGTTATAATAGGACCACCACCAGACAATGCATAAGCTGTTGAGCCAGTGGGAGTAGAAATAATCAATCCATCAGATCGTTGAGAGTAAACAAATTGATTGTCTATATAAACCTCAAATTCAATCATTCTAGTCATGCCACCAGAGTTGATTACAACTTCATTGACAGCATCGATAGTTTTTTTAATTTTATTATTTTCAAGTATATTAGCGTGTAAAAGAAACATCTCATGACGAATGTATTCGCCATTTAAAACTTTATGTAGTTTTACATTGATATCATCCGGAGCAATGTCTGTGAGAAAACCTAATCTTCCTCTGTGTATTCCAATAACTGATAAATTGTAGTCAGCAAGTGCTCTAGCTGCATGAAGGATACTGCCATCACCACCCACAACTACAGCTAAATCGCATTTTTCACCAATTTCTTGACGTGATACAACGGGGAATCTTGGATTGGGAATTAATTCAGCGGTTTCTTGGTCTATTAAAACAGAAACGTTGCTTGTGTTTAGAAAGTCACAAACAATATCTAGCGTGGATTCTATATTATGACGCGATGCTCGGCCGATAATGCCAATTTGTTTGAATTTATAACTCATAATATATATTATATACCAAAATCACATCATAATCCGTTAGATTATATCAGACTCTAATAGTATACAAAATTTGTAGTGAGCAAGTAAATGTTATTAAGATTGCGCAATGTTAGTTTAAAATTTGGTATTTACCCTTTACTGGACAATGTTAACCTAGTTATCAACGCTAATGAGAAGATTGCCTTAGTTGGCAGAAATGGTACAGGAAAGTCTACTTTACTTAAAGTTATCAATGGTAATCAAAAATCAGATTCTGGGAGTATAGAGTACGCAACTGGAATAAAAATAGGGACTTTAGAGCAGGAAATTCACAATACAGATAACAAATCTATTTTTCAAATTGTATCAGATGGTTTAGGTAAAGTAGGAGAATTAATAAGTAGTTATCATAAGCTATTAAAACAGGCTGAGTCTGGTTGTTTAAAATCCCTTGATTTAATGCAAAAAGTTCAAGATGAGATTGAGCACTATAATGCTTGGGATGCACAGAATAAAGTAGAGTCTATCATAAGTAAATTAAATTTAGATATAGAACAAGACTTTAATAAACTTTCTGGGGGTGTTAAGCGAAGAGTTTTACTAGCTAGAGCTCTTGTGCAAGAGCCGGATTTATTATTATTGGATGAACCCACAAACCATTTAGATATAGAAGCCATAAAATGGCTAGAGAATTTATTATCTACTTGGAAAACTAGTGTCTTATTTATTAGCCATGATAGAGCTTTTGTGCGTTCAGTTGCAACGCGGATAATAGAATTAGATCGCGGTATGCTTTCTGATTGGCCAGGAAATTATGAAACTTTTTTAATTAAAAAAGCAGAATTCCTTCATAGTGAAGAGTTAGCTAATACAAGGTTTGATAAAAGATTAGCAGAAGAAGAAGTTTGGATTAGACAAGGCGTTAAAGCACGACGCACGCGTAATGAAGGAAGGGTCAGAGCATTAAAGAAAATGCGTGAATTACGAGCACAACGTCAAAATAGACAAGGCAATATCAAAGCAGTTATTCAAACTAATGAAGCTAGTGGTCAACAAGTTATTGAAGCAGAAGATATTAGTATTGCTTTTGAAAATAAATTAGTAATAAAAAATTTTTCAAGCGTTATTATGCGAGGCGATAAAATAGGGATCATTGGACCTAATGGAGCTGGCAAAACAACGCTGATTAATATTTTATTAGGTCAATTGAGTCCTGATACTGGTAAAGTAACATTGGGTACAAAATTAGAAATTGCCTATTTCGATCAGTTTCGTGCAGAATTAGATGAAAAGCTTTCAGTACGTGATAACGTATCAGGAGGTAGTAATACAGTAACCATCAATGGGAAAGACAAACATATCATAGGTTATTTGCAAGACTTTTTGTTTACTCCTGAGCGAGCAAACTCGCCTATAACTGTATTATCTGGCGGGGAGCGAAATCGTTTATTATTAGCAAAACTTTTTACAAAACCATCGAATCTATTGGTTTTGGATGAACCAACTAATGATTTAGATTTAGAAACATTGGAGTTATTAGAAGAATTATTAGTAAATTATTCTGGTACAGTTTTATTGATTAGTCACGATAGAGAATTTATTAATAATGTAGTAAGTAGTACGATCGTCTTTGAGGGTGATGGGGTTGTCACGGAATATGTTGGTGATTACAATGATTGGTTGTCTCAGAAAGATAAAAAATCAAATATTATTAATCAACGGGATGCGCTGAACAATAGTAAAAATAAATTTTCTAATAAATCTAATTCTAATATAAATAACAATAAAGATTTAAAATCTGTTATGAAGCAAATTGAAAGTCTAGAGAAAGAAGAAAAAAAATTACTCAATGAAACGTTAGAGCCGAACTTTTATCTACAAGATAATGCAGTTACATCAAGAGTTCTTGAGAGGCTTGGGTGTATTAAATCAGATCTAGAGCAATTATATGAAAAGTGGTCTGATCTTGAATAATTATTTTTTACGATATTAAAAGTTATTATTTTATTGTTAAATTAAACACAATAAATAATTTTTATCGAGTCAATAACTTGTGATATTTTAATAAATTTATTATAGTAAAGTTTATAGAATGATCACCGATAACTGATCAACACAGTTCTAATAGTTATCGTTTAACCTCATGATTCATAATCACATACAATGCAAAGTACATAAAATTATCCAAGTAAGTAATACGGTATCTGAGATTACTCTTATGCCTTTTACAAAGCTATCTTTCATGCCTGGGCAATATATTTATGTACATTTAAATACTGATAAGTCATTACCTTATTCTATAGCTTCATCTCCAACAGATGACTATATTCAGTTGCTTGTATTCCATGGTAAAGATGAAGAAAATATCAGTTTTTTTTATAAATACTTAAATGCTTATATAGACGTTGGATTGCCAGAGGGCAGAGCTTATTTTCGACAGCATAGTAATGTTATGATTGGAATCGGCAAAGGTCTTGGCATATCACCAATTAAATCTATTATAAATTATTTAATAGATACTAAATCTAATTTAAAGGTTTTTATTTTTTATGTTATATACTCAGAAGATGAAATAATAATAGGTAAACATTTTGAAGCCTTGGTGAATAAATACGTAAATAAAGAAATCTATCTCGATATAGAATATAAACCTATTAAGATTAATGGACGCTATGATCTTGAAAAACTCTACGGAAATCTTGTGTTGCTGAATAAAATTAATTTATTATCTCTTTCAGATTTCTATGTGTTTGGTTCAACTGATTTTGTTATGAACGTTTACAATAGGTTATTACCATTTTGTAAAGATAATTTTTTTACTGATGCACAATTAATCTAAACAGCAGGGGGCGCAAATGAAAAACGATAACAATAGAATAAATGACATTATTATAATAGGAGGTGGCAGTGCAGGATGGATGTCAGCTTCTTATATTGCTAAGGCCCTTAATTTTAATGTTAATATTACTGTAATAGAATCTGAAAATATTGGCCGTATCGGTGTTGGTGAAGCCACTGTTCCAACAATTAAAACAGAATTTTTTGATCGCCTAGGGTTGACTGAAAAAGATTGGATGACACACTGTAATGCTACATACAAAATGGGTGTCAAGTTTTCAAATTGGAGAAAACCAATTGAAGAAGGTGGTGATTATTATTATCATAATTTTGGTGAAATTCCATCTTATGATGATGTACCATTAACTCATATTTGGATGAAAAAGTTTCTTGAAGAAGAAAATTATGACATCCCGATGGACTATGCGTGTTTTAGTTCTTTGTTAGCATGTGATGAAAACAAATCACCTAATCTTATGGATGGAACTCAGGTGCAACATTATGCTTATCATTTTGATGCATTATTGTTAGCAAATTTTTTGAAAAAATGGTCAACAGAGCGTAAAGTCAACCATGTTATTGATGATATTGCTTCTGCTGAGTTGGATGAAAAGGGAAATATAAAATGTGTTGTCAGTAAGGATGGTAAAAAATATTATGCTGATTTATTTATAGATTGTTCTGGTTTTGCAGGTTTCTTAATTGAGAAAATATTAAAAGGGCCTATTGTAACTTATGCTGAAAGCTTATTGACTGATCGCGCAGTTACTTTAAATATACCAGAAACCCCGGAAATAGACGGCATACGGCCTTATACGACCTCACAAGCCATGAAATGCGGGTGGATGTGGCAGATTCCATTATTTAACCGCTCAGGAAATGGATATGTTTATTCTAGTCAATTTATTAGTGATGAAGATGCCGAAAAAGAAATGCGATCTTATTTTGGTAAAAGAGCTGATGGTGTGACAGCAAGATTTGTAAAATTTCAATCTCGTCGCCGCAGACAATCGTGGGTTGGTAATTGTGTAAGTATTGGTTTAGCAAGTGGCTTTTTAGAGCCATTAGAGTCGACGGGAATATATTTTATTTATGCGGCTTTATATCAACTAATTAAGAATTTCCCAGATAAAAACATGGAGCCTGCATTACGTGATAAATTTAATAAAAAAGTAAGCTACATGGTGGAAGATGTAAAAGATTTTATTGTGATGCACTTTAAAACAGCGGTAAGAGAAGACACTGATTTTTGGAAGGCTAATAAATATGAAACTAAAACGCCTGAATCATTGCAATTAATTTTGGATCGCCAAAAAGCAGGCTTGCCAATTAGAAAAAGCCATCAGGGTGATAATAATTTATACAGCTCTTTTGCAGCTAGATTTGAAAACTTTTGGACGAACAGCAGCTATCAATGCATTTTTGCTGGGGTAGGCTTGTTACCGCAAAGATCGTTACCTATATTGAATCATCGTGATGATATCATGCAGCAGGGTACTAAAGACTTACAAAAAATTGCAATGGAATCTAAAAGACTAAGTGAAATCTTGCCGACACAATATGAGTACTTGAAACAGCTGTATGGGCGGGAGCAGATGTAAGATAATTGGATTGTGTCTTATAATTTTACGCGCTCACAATACTCCTTTAGGACTTACGCAGAATGATTGTAAGTTGTCATCTCGGTCAAGCACGAAGTGGCAGAACCGAGATGGCTTTGTTGCATGAATTGTGTTTAGAGCTGTTATCCCAGTTAAGTAGTCGCTGGCGCGAAATTGCATAAAAAACTTGAAAAAATTCCAAATAAATGGTT
>CAZSRF010000007.1:0-65312 GCA_964609155.1 uncultured Gammaproteobacteria bacterium
GCAACCATTACCATAACTGGTACTAATGATGGCCCTGTGGCTAACCCTGATACTGCAAATACCACAGAAAATGCCAGTGTAACTATTGATGTTCTTGCTAATGATACAGATCTTGATGTAAGTGATACTCATACTCTAGATAGCGTAAGTATTACAAGCAATAATACTTCAACAGCCTCTGTAACCATAGATAACAACAAAGTTATATTTGACCCAGGTACTGATTTTAAATATCTTGCAACAGGTCAAACAGCAACTGTAACTATTTCATACACTATGTATGATAACAACGGTGCATTTAGCACAAACACTGGCACTATAACCATCACCGGCATCAGTGACAACGCCACAGCTACAAACAAAGATGATTATATAGTCGCAGGGACTTTTGATTTCAACTTTAGTGACTATAACGACGAAGATGATAATAGCGTGATTTCAGAACTGAACGCATGGTATGAAAGCATAACTCAAACTTCTCAAGAACTTGTTGATTCAGGATCATCAGGCCTTGCCTTGATTAGCATAAACTCAGGTAATAACGAGTTACTTAGCACAATAGTTAGTGATTTCTCAGTTTATCAAGTTAATGATCATGACAATGATTCAGTAAGTGTCTTACTTGTTGGCAACGTTGAGCTCGCTCAGTCGCTAAACGAATATATCACATCAAATATTAATTTATTTACTACAAGCAGCGATGTAGAAATAGGAGTGCAACTAATTGAAAATGAAGATGAGGATGATCAGATCTCACAAATTAAATACAACACAGATGAATCACAACTAGCAGGAACAATATATCAAGACCATATTGCCAGCCAACAAAACATACCCACAACGGAAACAACCAATACTAACCATGTAATCACAACTTTTAAAGATAAAATTGCTGCTTTAAAAAATAACTTTTATGGTCATGATTAAAAACCACTTTCTCGCAACATGATGGCGACAGCTCGCCGCCAAAACCTAGACATTATACTTACTTTTTCGCCATATAGATATAACTTTCCTTTTACAGAAAAATTAGGCAAATCTTTTATTGACACGTTACTTGGCTTAGCTATAACCTGATAAACTGCATCATGTAAAATTAAATTTTCAACTTCTCTTGTACGCTTAGTTTCTGCATTTTTGTTTAAAAAAGTTGTCAACTCACCACCATATAGTGATGCTAAATATTTATTATCTAAATATTTACTGCCTGCCTTATTAAATCTTATTAATTGCACCTGTATTGGAGCAAATCTCATTCGTTCAAAATAAAATTGTCCGTTAATTTTTGTAATATCCACATTAAGCCTAGCCACATCATGTTCATCCATATAACCCGTTATAGATAATGTTCCAGGATCGCTGACAGTAAACAAATAATTATTTTGATCATGCCAGGTATTTACCTTCAAATATTTTGATATATCTGTAATTTGACCATCATAAGGAGCAGCTATAGTAAGTTTAGCTTTTTCAGCTAAAGCACCTGCCAACTCAGATTCTTTGTCCATCAGCTCTTGTGCAGATGCCTGCTTCTCACCTAAAACACGCCCCAAACCACTTTGTTCTCGTAATTTATTTTTGATAATATTTAACTCAACGGTTGACTTATTTACTTGATAATCGATTTCATCTGAAGTAAATGCTGCTAAAACAGCATCTTTTTTCACCCAATCCCCCTGTTTAATATCTAATTTTTTTAACAACCCAGGGTTAAGAGTATATATTTTTACTTCTTTTTCATATGTTAAAACAGCAGGAGTTTCGATTCTATTTTGCAATGGTACAAATAAAAGAATAACTCCAAATACAAAAATTGTTATTGTGACTAATGCTCGAGTAGGTAAATGTTCTGTTTTTTTCAAAAGCGCAGCACAAGCTATTGCTTCTTTATAGGCTGGATTAAGAATAAACAAATAAACTTCTGCTATCATCAATACAACACCAAGTATTTTGAAAAAATAAAAATACACAATAGTAGCCACAGATAGATACAAACTAATTCTATATACCCATGAGAAATAAGCATAAAATAAATACAGCCTTAAGTCAGATTTTGAACATGGAACAGGTTGAGCGCCCTTGATTCCAAACAACTGCTTTCTAAAGTACCATGTAGCCAAGTTGTAAGCTTTAGTTTGCAAATTATCAGTCGCTAAAATCTCAGAGATAATATGATACCCATCATACCGTAATAATGGATTAGCATTAATTAAAATTGTGCTTATTATTGAAACAGTTGGTATATAAATTAAAATACTACGTAACACTCCATCATCTATCAACCCCCACAAAAATAGAGCTATAATGGCTACCCCAGTTTCTGCAATAATACCAGCACTGGCAACAACAGTTCTATGATGTCGACTTTTAAGACGCCAAGTATCTGTTGTATCTGTATAAAAAACAGGCCAAAAAACTAACAAAGCTATCCCCATAGTAGGTATTTTACAACCATAATACTTTGCTACAAACGCATGACCAAGCTCATGAAAGAATTTGGTTACAAGTACAGCGACAGATAAAATAAACATATTCTGTGGTGTAAATAAATAGTCAAACTGACCTATAAATTCACCCCATTGTCGCATTATAAGATACAATCCCATCACAAGAATAAAAAATAATACATATAAAGTTTTTTTGGTAAATAAAACTTTGACATATTTCAACATGTGCCTCAAAGCCTTATCTGGCTTAAACAACGGCACTTGCAAGAATAAATATTTTTGTAGCGCTTTTTGAATAATATGTTTTTTACTGTCAGAATGTACTTGGTATAGATAATCACCAGTATTGCTTTGATCTATCTCTAGTAATTCGTTCAATTTTAAGAACTCTAATATTTTCTCTATATTTACAGTATTTATTTTTGTGGTCGTCGTAGCATTAACTATTTTACAAATATCATCTGGATTACCAAGATACCAGTGAGATATTATTTCAAACTCCTGCCATCCAATACGAAAAAACTTTTCTTTCAATGGATCATGAATAACCCATGTTGGAGCACCAAATTTGTCATGCCCTCCATCAATAATATCAAGCTCCGATCTTAAGTTTGGTAAAGATTGAATAGCTACAGTGGCCATAATTAAATTCCAATTGTTCGGCGCAACCAAGAAATCGGTTTTCTAAATATATAATATATCAACAGTACCCTGTTGCCATATATTTTAGCTGTACCCTTTATTCCAAATCGTTCATCTTTATTGAATTCATTTGTAAAATCTGCAACACCGTAATAAGCAAGTTTATCATCAGGCTGTAAGTCTGCATGTTTACTGATAAAATTTATATTAGCTTTCATTGGAGACAATGGCTTAGGATTGGGATAAAACACAACTTGTGATCTATCTGGCATTTCAATAAGATCATCAATTGGAATAAAAAGATCTAATTGTTTATTACTCTCACTCGCCAAGAGCATCACACGTTCACCAATTTCTACTGGTCGACCTAGCCAGTTTTTTGGGTCTGAAAATATTACTGTACCAGCAAATTCAGCTCTTATCACAGCTCGATCTAACAATAGCTTATTATAATTTGCTTCTATTTCTGCAATTTTAATGTCATCACTTAACACCCTTAGGTCGTTTTTGGCTTGAGCATCATTGTAGGATTGTTGATATCCTTTCCTATACTTTTCTCTAACGACATCAAGACCTTTCTCTGATTGATCATATTTATTCTGCAAAGTAATTGTATCTAGCTTAAATAACGGTTGTCCTGCTCTAACCATCTGATTTGGTAGAACATAAATCTCTTTAATCATTCCTTTTATTGACGAAGCTATAACTGTAGGGTTTTTAGGAGAGATTTCCGCAGGAACCAGTACTGAATCCCGAATGGGATAAAACAAAACTAATAAAATTATAAATATAATAGTCTTCCTAGACTCATGAACTTTTTTTAATTTTTTATAAGAAGATACTTTATTTTGATATAAACGCCATATGTTTGAATAATATGTCATTACTTTCGGTATTTTTTCAATTACTTCAGGCGTCCAGTTCTCTGATGCTAATAGTATCAAACCACCTTTCCTGGCACCTGGAAACAACACAGACACCATATACTTATACATTTCACCATCGTAACTTGCTATTGCGTCTTTAAATTTATCGATAGAAAAAAATGTTACTTTATTAGTTTCAAAAGCCAATTTTGGTAACAAGACTTTTTCCCATAAATGAATGTATGGAGCATGATGATTAACCACGCTAATAGCAGAGACTGCAAAAATCTTATAACCGTGCAAACTTTCTTGCCAAACAATAGCTTGATCATAAGGAATAATTTTTTTAGTATGATTTACTATATGAAAAGCTAATTGGGTGATACTTGTAGACGTGAGTGCTTTACTAATTAACCAGGTTAAAGTTTTATCGTAACTATTTTCCTTTTGTTCTTCTGCGTTTGATTGGTTAGATGGAGTAAATTTTATTTCTGTAGCCATGTTTATGGCCCTTTAAATGTAGCATTACCACTTTCCCCTACAAAAAGCCCTGTGCTCTCACTAGTTATTTTACCAATCAACTTCACTGATTGACTAACAGCATCAGCATTGTAAATAATTTTGGTGACTTTTGCTTTATATTTACTACTAGTCTCTTTTATTGAAACTTCAAAATCGTCATTAATTTTTATCCAACTTAACCATTCTGATGGTACAATTGCAGTTACGTCTAAGTTCTTATTGTCTATTATGCTAAACAATTTATCACCTGCTTTTACAGTTTCAAAGTTTCTTACCTTTAATTCCATTAGTTGACCATCAAATGGAGCTTTTTGTATACAACGTTCAGCTTTGTATTGTGCAATCTTCAGCTTAGCTAATGAACTTTCGTAATCTCCTTGGCTTGTTAGTAATTCTGTTTTACTAGCACCATCTAAATTTGCTAGATTCTTCATAGCTTGATATTTTTTTTCATTAACAATATTTTCTGCTTTACTTTTTTCTAAATCTGCCGTGTAAACCGTACAATCAAATTTTAATAATACGTCATTTGCTTTAAAGTAATCACCTTCTTTGACTAAAATTTCTTTAATTGTTCCATCTATTTCTGTCGAGATGACTGCTTGATTAGTTGTGGTTAATACTGCAGGAACTGCATACTTATCTATATTTAATTCACTACCCAATGAAGTTATATGTGAATTTGGCAAATTAGTGGAATTATTTTGATTGGCTGTACTTTTATTATGTTGATTATTAACATCATTAGAAATAAACGTATTTTGCGCTTGCAAAATACTAATCGTAGTAATCATGACTAATGTAATTTTTTTTACTTTATGCTTCATAGCACGGCACTAATTAAATTTTTCTCTATATTTTTAGTATTATTTATCACACGCACCTGAGTTTGCATTTTACCTCTTGCTTGTGGCTCAGAGTTTGGTATCTGCTTTGGAAGCACTGAAGCAGGAGCAGGTGGATTAACAGGTTCTACAGGAGTTGAACTAGGTTGTTGTTGCACAGGTTCTGGTGTAACTACAGGAGTAACTGGTGTATTAGATGGCAAAGGAGGATTAACATTTCCTTCAATCTGGGTAGTTACAGGAGCAACCGGTGCACTAGATGGCAAAGGAGGATTAACATTTCCTTCAGTCTGGGTAGTTACAGGAGCAACAGGTGTACTAGATTGCAAAGGAGGAGCGACATTTTTTCCTTCATCCGGTGTAACTACCTTTAATTTTGCCTGTGCATTCTCAGGACGTCGGCGTATTCTCGAAACTTTGTTTTTTTTATGATTGGATTTAATCTTAGCATCATTCTTAGATTTATCTTTCATGTTAATTACAGATGTATTATCCAATTTAGCTTGTTTCAACTTAGGCGACTCTAATCGAAGACCTTGCATTGGGATATCATTAATAGATTGGGATTTAGGTTTATTTATTTTTGATTTATTAAATTTAGCATATTTGCCCTTAATCTCATCTAATGTTATATAAAACCCTTGCTTGCTTTTAAGAGAATCTGCTATCTCTTTAGCAATTGCTTTTATTGGCTGATTTAATGTAGTTAATTTATGCACACTGTTATAACCAACAGAATCTAATAATTCATGATAAGCGGAGAGTTTATCAAAATGCGCAGTTAAAACCCTTAATTTAGCGTCAAAATAATTAATTTTAGCATTGTATACTTCTAATTGACTTGCCAGATCAGATACCGAACGTTTTTTAAGATTTTCATAGACTATCTCATTATCTTCATAAAAACCTTGAGCCAGAACACTATTTCTTTCTGCCTCTAATAATCTCACATAAGCAATATTAACTTGAGTCAAAATAGATACTGCCAAAGCCTGACGACGAATTTTGCCAAGATCTTTATTTGCATTAGCTTTTTCTAAACGAGTATATTTACTAAAAAGATCTAATAAATTACCCGTCAATTGAACTGCTGTCTGCTTCCAAAAATTATAAACTAGAAAAGATGTGCTGTCATGAAATGCGCCATAATTTAGAGTAAAATTTGGTATCATTTGAAGCCGAGCTTTATAAATCTCATCCATATCAATACGGTTTTTTAACAACTCCTCTCTTATTTCAGAACGATTATGCAAAGCTAACAATTCGATTTGCTGTATATTATACGGTAAAGAGTTTAACTGTATTTTATCATCATAAGCCGTATTTAATTCAATTTTTGAGGCTGTTGGCACATTAATCAATAACGCTAATGTTACCACCGCTCTTTCAAGATTATTTTTCATTTTATTTATTTCGGTAGATTTATCCCATAATGCTATCCGAAATTCAGCTGCTTTTTCTTTAGATATTAACTGCTCTTTTTCCTGTTTTTTAGACTTTTCTATAGCTTGATCAATTTCTTTGCTAAGTAGATTAATTTGTGGAATAATATTATTAGTAACGTGACTAGCCCAATATGCGGTACGTGTATCTCGAACAATCTCTTGTAATAGGGTTTTCTTTTTTTCTTCAAGCATTAAATATTCATTGGCTTTTTGTTTTGAGTTATAGTAGCTAATCCCAAAATCAAGAATACTCCATGACAATTGTAAATCTAATGTATTCGTATATTTATTACGCGACAAAGATACTTGATTTGTATTAGGCGATAAAACTTTACCTGGTCGATCACGGGCTGTGTAATTAAAATTTGCAACAAGATCTGGAAGCATTTCATAGGTAACAGCACGATGCTCTATCAAACCTACTGCAGCTTCTTGAATTTTTTGTTTGTAACTTAAATTATATTTAATAGCTCTTGCAATTGCTTCTGAAAGGGTCAATGGCTTGATTAATGGTTCAGTAGTACGATAACGCTCAGAACGATCTAGATATAATGCTTTTTTAATCTCATCTTTAGTTAATGGTTCAGGATTAACTGAGCAACCATTAATAACCAAAATTAACAATAAAAAAGGTAAAAAAACTAACTTAGTATAATTGCTCTTCATATTCTTCTTATTTGCTTTGCTTATTTAATATAAAAATTATACGTCTATGTATACATTATAGATGGTATTTTTTTATCTTAAAGTTTATAGTTACAAACAATTACAAAACATGAAATAAACACTTAAAATTTAAAATAATAAAACTAACTCTAACGAATGTTATACCAAAAGATTATTAGAATCTTTTAGTATTACTTATTATAATAATAATCAACAACCACTACACCCTATATACAGCCTAATGACTAATTTAAGCAATGCATTTCTATTCTTAACTAACTTTTTATTTGACTTTTATATTTCTCTTGTGCTGTTACGTTTTATACTTCAGTTAGTTCGAGCTCCTTTTAATAACGATATTGGCCAGTTTATTATTAAATTAACCAACCCGGGTGTATTATTATTTCGAAAATTTGTACCGGGTATCCGGGGTATTGATTTCGCGACCGTTGCGCTAGCATATCTTTTAGCTATTTTGAAAATGCTAATGGTCGTTGTTTTCTCTACCCGAGGTTTCTTACCTGTTTATGCAAATTTTCCTGCCTATTTATTATTAGCATTCATATGCCTAATTGAGTTGACTTTAACAATTTATTTTTGGGGTATCATCTTACGAGTTATACTAAGCTTTATGGTTAGTAGCTCACCATCTGTTTATAATAACCCTTTTTATACTATGGTTTACTTACTAACAGAGCCAGTATTAAGTTTTATCAGAAAATTTGTACCATTAATTGGCGGATTTGATCTATCACCAATGATTGCTTTACTAATGATAGCGGTATTAAGAATAGTCTTTAATGTTTAACGAAAGTGATTAATGCACTAAATGTTTTGAGCGCGGGATAATAAAATGGTTATAAGGAAAATATTCCAAATTACTTATTAAGTGTTTTATATCTCGCACAGTTGGTAAGACTAATAAGTAAGTAACATCTTCCACCAACTCTTCGTAATCTTCGCCTAAGCTATTTAATAAAATAATTTCATGTTGATCACCAGACTCCCAACGTCTTAAAAAATCTTCAGCTAAAGATTTATTTGGGAAAGCTAAATAGGCGCGCTCTTCATTGATAGAAAAACACCAAGGTCCACCGACAACTTCATCTTCGGTTTCTATTATAGGATCGTATATTGTATAAAATTCTATCTTTGCAGTTGGAACTTTATCGGCCATTTTATTTCTCCTTGACTAGAAATATAGCATAAATAAAAAAAAAGTTATTTTTGTTAATTTATGATAAAATTGGTCCCTTCAATTCGCCATTTTATATACTCGTATTCATGAATACATTTACTACCACTCCATCCTATTGGGTGCTTGCAAGTAACAACAACGGTAAAATTGCTGAGCTAAATGATTTAGTTAAAGAATATAATCTTATTCTTAAACCCCAACGGGAATTCGATATCCTCGAAATACCCGAGACAGGTTCTACTTTTATTGAAAATGCTTTACTTAAAGCAAGACATGCAAGCAGTATTGCACAGTGCCCTGCTCTAGCAGATGATTCAGGGCTTGTAGTTGCAGATCTAAACGGCGCACCTGGTATTTACTCCGCTCGTTACGCTGGAACCCAAGATCCTAAAGATAATATTGCTAAATTAACTACTACACTTAAAGAATTAAATTTTCCACCTGAGCATAGATTTGCCGCTTTTTTTTATTGTATTATTGTGCTCTTAAAATTCCCTGATGATCCTACACCTTTCATTGCAGAAGGTACGTGGTATGGTGAAGTTATTTTAGAACCTCGGGGAAACAATGGGTTTGGTTATGATCCTGTATTTTTTGACCCTAAATTAAACTGCACTGCTGCTGAGCTATCAGCTTCCCAAAAGCATATGTATAGCCATAGAGGAAAAGCGCTCAGTAAATTATTGACAGGTTTGAAGAAGATTAGAGATTAGATAGAACTAGGCCATAAAGCAACAACAGATCTAACCAAAATAGCCATTGGGATAGCAAAAACCACCCCCCAAAAACCTAAAACACCACCAGACAATATTATCGACAAAATAATGGCTATAGAACTCATATTTAATGCCTTAGACAATAAAACTGGCACTAAAATATAGCCATCAATCAAATGAATGGCTGCATGGACCATCATAAGTTGAATAAAATAGTATCCCAACCCCATTTGAAATAAACCTACAATAGCAATAGGAACAGTCACTATAGTAGCGCCTATATAAGGGAAAAATACAGAAATACCAACTAGAACACTTAGCAACGCATTATATTGTAAATTATAGTAGCGAAATGCAAAATAGGTTACAACGCCAATTATTATAGCTTCTAGAAATTTTCCTCGAATATAATTGCCTACTCCTATGTGAGCATCATCAAGAACACGATAAATTAAGCTGCTTTCTTCTGGCATAAATGAATCAGCTTGATGAATTAATTTTTCTTTATCTTTAAGCAACAAGAAAACTAATACTGGAACAAGAACTAAATACAAAATAATAGTCATTATATTACTTATTGATGCTATTGATAGCGACAGAAGATACTTCCCTGCACTGGTACCTGAATTTTTTATATTATCAACAAATTCTATTAGTTGATTATCATTAAAAATAGTAGGATATTCTTTTTGTATGGCAACCAACAACTTTTTGCCCTCTGTAAACATATCCGGAAGAGTATTTAGTAAAGATAACAATTGAAGCTTTAATACAGGAACGACCCCCAGGATAACCAGAACCACTGTTGTAATAAAACATACAAAAATTATTGAAACTGATAATAACCGTGGTACTCTCATTTTAGATAACCAGGCTACTGGCCATTCCAAAAGATAGGCCATAACTAAAGCAATTAATAGCGGTAACAGAATACTGCCTAATGAGAACAAAAGAATGGACATAATCACAATGAAGACCAGAAGTGCAACTACTTCAGGATCCCCTAAATGACGTTTATACCATTTTTTAAAGAAGCCTGGAACTGACATAGCTACACCCAGTAATAGTAATAATATTAGATATTAAGTAAGTTACATATTTACATCAACTTTAATATATTATCACTTATTACTATCAACCGAAAGTTCTTTTTCTTCTTCACTATTGTAAAGTGGCTGATAAAATTTATGTGAAAACTCAACTAATTCTTTAACATTTAACACTGGAAACTTTTGCTTTTTATAAACAAACGATAATGTATTAGTAAATGATGGCGTCAAGTGCAGTGTTTTAAGACGGTTAGTTTCGATGTCTTTTGCAACTGAACTATGAGGCAAAACTGATACTCCCAATCCACTTTCAACCGCATTCTTAATAGCCTCTATACTTCCTAGTTCCATTAAAATATTTAGTTTATCGTAATTCAATCCGTTAGCAATTAAATATTTAGTGAAATCTGTATGAATACCCGAACCCTGCTCTAGTAAAACTAAAGGTTGAGTAATCAATTGATTGATATCTATGTTATTGCCTTGCGCTAGCGGATGGGAAGGACTACAAACAGCAACCATTTCATCATAGGTTATTTTTTCTGTTCCAATCATCTTGTTATCTAACTCTGTATCTATAACTCCAATATCAATAATGCTATTTTCAACCATAGAAGCAATACTGCCTGTATGCGACAATTTAAGCTGAATATTTACTTCAGGAAAATCTTTCTTAAATGCTACTAATAATTTAGGCAGGACATAGTCTCCTATAGCAATGGTGGCTCCTAAACGCAGAGTCCCAGATACATTACCAGTGACCTCCCGTATTGAATTCTCCATTTCACGATAGAGATCAAAAAGCTTTTCAGAATACTCATACATTCTTCTTCCAGCTTCTGTAAGATTGATTTTATTATGTGATCTATCAAACAACCTGGCATTAAAGGTCTCTTCCAACTGTCTTATCTGAAATGTTACAGCCGGTTGAGTCATTTGTAAAACTTCAGCAGCTTTTGTAAAACTAAGTAATTTTGCCACCGTATGAAAAACTTGCAATCGCTTATCGGCCATAGTCTTTATCCTTACTCATCTTTGATATTATTATAATTGTCTATACTTTAGATTATAGTAAGAATTTTTAAATTAAGTATGATTATCAGGGCATCAATGTAATTTTTTTACAAATTTATAAATCTTAATAACTAACTCAAGATATCAAGCAATATCAATAGCATCAGATATTTGGTTCTTTTGTGAGAAACAACTATAATAGCGATACTAGAAAATAAAAATAATAATAATAGTCAAATGCCTCCTTTTTCAAAAAAAATACTCATTCTCTTAAGTGTTATCATTAGTATACAGGTGCAATCTTACAATTTACCCGACATTGGTAACTCTTCTGCTATTTCTTTGTCATATAAAGACGAACGCATTCTAGGAGAGCATATCTATGTAGATGTTCAAAGAGAGTTACCCTTGATTAATGACCCACTTATCGAAGCGTACATTCAAAACTTGGGTACCAAACTATTAAATAGTAGCAACAAGCATTATGAAGACTTTCATTTCTTTATCGTCGATAGCACGCAAATCAATGCGTTTGCACTTCCTGGAGGATATATAGGTGTTAATCGAGGTTTAATAACTGCAGCAGAAGATGAAAGCGAATTGGCTGCCGTTCTGGCTCATGAAATAACCCATGTAAATCAACGTCATATAGCAAGAAGTTTTGAAAAGCAACAACAATTACAACTACCCATGATTGCTGGTGTCATAGCTGGAGCTCTAGTCTCCGCCTACAATCCTTATGCTGGCCAATCTTTGATAGCTGGATCTATGGCTGCTGGTAATCAAGCCTTAATAAATTACACTAGAAGCAATGAAGAAGAAGCAGACCGAATAGGTATGTCAGTGTTAGTAAAAAGCGGTTATTCGCCTTATAGTATGGGATCATTTTTTAATAAACTACAACGCGGCTCGTACGCCGATAAAGACAGTTTTCCAGAATATTTAAGAACTCACCCAGTAACCGATAATCGTATCTCTGATGCAAATAGCCGTGCTGATGAGATCTTTATCGGCAAAAATAAAAATCGAAATAAATCTCAAATGAAACTAACTCTTCAACAAGTACCAACTGTCTCCAACCAAAATGAAGACGAAATTAATTTTGTGCTTATCAAAAGCTTACTTAACTATAATAAGAATAATAATTTACGCGCGTTTAAATATAGCGAAGATACCGGTGCCCAGCAATTTGCTATGGGGTATCATTTATTAAGAAGCAATAATTTTCAAGAAGCCAATGGTATTTTTAAAAATTTACATGCTAAATTTCCTAAAAATACAACTATTACTTCTTTATATGCTGAAACGATGAATAAAGATCCAAAAGCCGCGCTATCACTATTAGCTGAACAATTAAAATTTACCCCCAATAACACTACAATTAGCTTACAATATGCAAGACTAGCTTTGGCAAATAATCAAATTCAAGAAAGCATAGATATACTAAAAAAAATAACGAAATCTTCTAATAGTTATCCACCCACCGTCAATCTTTTACTAGCTGAGTGTTACAACAAATTAAATCAAAAATGGCAAGCTAATATCGCTTATGCCGATTACTCTATCCAGAAAGGTGATTTATCAGCGGCCATTATGCAGTTAAAATCTACAAATAAGTTTGATAAACTTACAAACTATCAACAGAAAATAACTGATTATAAAATTCAACAATTAGAAGAACGATACAAAGAACGTCAAGAACAATTAAAAGCATGGCTATAGATTACAGATACCACTACTCTTTAGACCTGCCAGTCTATAACTTCTTGATTATGACTCCGTAAATATTTATTAATAGTAGAAAAATGTTTACACCCAAAAAAACCTCTATAAGATGACAACGGTGACGGATGCGCTGAAGTCAAAACTAAATGTTTATTTGTATCTATTAAATTAATCTTTGCTTTGGCTGGCGAACCCCACAATACAAAAATTAATTTATTTTTATCATGACTCAATATCTTAATTATACTATCTGTGAACATCTCCCAACCCTGGTTGCGGTGTGAGAAAGCCTGATTTGCTCTTACTGTCAGCACGGTATTTAATAGTAACACACCCTGTGTTGCCCAATGAGTTAAATTACCATGTTTAGGAATAATAAATTTCTCACCATTACTATTAAGATCATCAGCAAGTTCTTTATATATATTTACTAAAGACGGTGGTGATGCAATGCCATTTGGCACGGAAAAAGCTAACCCATGTGCCTGCCCAACCCCATGATAGGGATCTTGCCCTAAAATAACAACTTTTACTTTATCGAACGGTGTAGTATTTAACGCATTAAAAGTTAAATTATTTGGAGGATAGATAGTTTGACCATCTTTTTTTTCTTTAACTAGAAATTCTTTTAGATTTGCCATAAACGGCTGATTAAAAACATGTTCTAATTTTTTTTGCCAGGATATATCTAAATTTTTCACCATATCATGCCATATAGAGTAAGTAGTAGACAACAGAACTTACTCATAATAGTACTATGGAGTCTAATAGATAGTCAAAGGAGAAATCATTTCACCGCAAACGTTTGATTGAGCTAGTGGAGCATCACTTTCTAATGGTATTGGTAATGGCTTTTGTTGAAATTTATAACAATGATAAGTTCGCATAGGTTTCACTGCGGCAGCCACATCTACTCCTGGTGCAACAGAATCTGCTACTCCAGCTACTCTAACTACTCTAACTACTCTAAGAGACGCTGGATAGTCTGAAGCATCAGGTAAAGGGCTAAATGCATCAATAGACGCTTTGCTGTTAGCAGTAAAAGACGCAGTATAAATTAGACCAAAAGCTAAATACTTTAAAACCCACACACTAGTTAACAACGCCGAAACACCTGTCGCTACTCCCGTTGCATTACCTATGCAAAATAGTACCAACACACCTATAATTGTGTAGTTTATAATATTATTATACCATCTCTTACTACCTAAATTTAAAGGATCTGTCGACGACTCAGCTTTCGTTCTATCTGCCGTCCCACTAAAGTATCTGTAGATGGTGTTTTTAATTGTGCCTAAAAACTGATATAAATTTTTGCCGTAAAATATACCATTTAAGCAACCAAGAACACTTATTATACCTGCTGATATTTGACTGGTAGTGATGCCAAAACCAAATAAACTTGTTAGTAATTGAAAAGATTCATTATAAAACCAAAGCTGAGCAAAAATAATCGCCGCTGCTGATAAACTAAGAGAAATCAAATCTGAGAAACCTAATTTCTTCCAACCAGATTCTGCAAAGAATTTTTTAAAACTTAAATAAGTCTTGTAACAAATTGGCTTAAATAATGCTATATTGGCCAAAGCAGTAACCGTTGCAAAAAATACTGATGCGATAAATAACAAGGGCAATGATGCTGACATAACAGCAGCAGCGGAACCTAAGCCATAGATCAGCATCCCAGCTGGCACATAAATAGAATTAAATAAAAGTATTCCCATCGCTACACCAGCGAATACAGTAATAAAATTTAGGACCTGTTCTTCAAAAGAATTTATTTTAGGTTTTTTTGCTGCTTTTTTCTCTGATTTAAAAAAATTTTTTATAAATGAATAAATATCATTTTTATACAAAAAATAACTTACACAAAAAGCAGATAAACCAAAAACTGCCACATTAAATAATGTAAAAACTCCATAACCATAAACTGCTAAAGCTCCTTCTGGAAAGGCCACTAAGAAAGCCAAAGCGAAAGCTAAATATCCAAAAAAATCTTTAAAACGACGACGGGAAATTCTTTCTTTTTTTAGATTATTATACTCATTCCATGTGAATTCTTTAGACAAATCATGCCTACTAATTAGATAATTAAGATTGTGTGCATCAAGATATCTATTGATAGCAACTTTGATTTTTTTTAAACCAGGATCTTTGTGATCACTAGTTACACTGTGCTTTATAAATGTCTGTAATAAAATATTGGCAAAACCGTCCTGGGTTAAATCTTTGGCGTGTTCGCAGCAAGCAGTTTGCAAGTCCTCTATAAACTTGTAACGCTTGGTATTTATGGCACATTCAAGTATATCTAAAAGATTTGCGTCGTAGTAACCACTAAAAAAAGGAATTTTGTTGAGTTTACTTTTTACATAATAACCTAAAGCGCTTGATTCGGTTATTATCCTAATAGTTCTTAATTCTCTTTCTACACTCATTACAGCTACCCACTATAAAACTTCTGTATGTCTGTTATAAAACTACGTTACAATACTATTGCATAGTTGTAAAGGGGTACAATAAATAAATTCAGCTTTTGAATTGTGAGTTTTCTACGCTTTTACCCACCCGGACTGATTTCAATAGCATCTATTGCCATTAATTTATAGTACTCGTATGTCATGTAAAATTCACCATTATCCCCTGATGTACTACCCCATGAATTACGTATTTTTAATACTTGTTGCGCATCGTTATAACCTACTACAATAACTTCATGACCACTAGCCTCATTATTCGCAATTTGTTCGTCTAATTCTTTAAAAAAGCTCTCAAGTCCTGTCTTACTAGTAGGCAAAGCCCATAAACCAGAAGTTTTATTATTAATAGGATATCCATTAGCATACTCAATTTTTGAAGGGTTGATTAAAAACCCCATAGCGACTCTATTGCCGTTATTTAAAGCTTTTTTTAATTCTTCAATATTGCCACTCTCAATAAATTTCCAGTTGAAATCTTTCGACCATTGGCCATTGAAACTTAAATTTTTATATTCATCTGTTGATAATTTTTTATTTTTAACTGGATATTTATTTAAACATTGTGCTTTAGCAATTACTCCGTGACTTTGAACTCGCGCTAATTGGCATTCAGCAAAATAGCCATCCCAACCCGATAAATTATTACATAAATCATATTCAATGTTATTAGGTATATAATAAGTGCTACTTAACTCTAATAAACACTGTTGACTCACAAAATCACCTGCTTGCTTCAAAGCATCTAAAGCTGCAGTAATAGCAAAAGTAACACAGGTTCCCAAAGATCCTTGATCTAAAACAGGTACATTAGCCATTTTTAGATCCACATTGAAATTTGTGTCACTCACATAAGATGGGGTTCCCTGTGTACCAAAACTTAAATGCTCATCAATAATATTTTCCGCTTTGTTTATAATACGCTGTTGAGATTTTGGGCTGATCTCTATTGTAGATAGTCTAATAGTCTTATGTTGTTTAAAGTACTCTTTTGCAAAAACTAAATCTAATGGACTATTTTCTAACGAAATGCTTACAGATGTAGTACCAATTACATTGATCTCTTCAGCAGCTATAGTAGTAGTCTGCGAAATAGCTATATTAGACGTTACAATAAAAAATGTAACTATAGATAGTCCTAACCAGTAATTCATTAAGTTAAACATACCCACCTCATCAAATCTCTAGAATGTAACTTACCACATGGGCTTAGTAAAGTAAACACCTTGTTGTAAACACGTTATTGACCTCCCTGTCTAAAATATATATAAGTTTAACTAGTTACCCTTAATTTACACTTAACGAAGCCTCTATCTCCTGATAAAATTTCCTAAATTAAATACATATAAGATCAAGGGGTTAACATGACTGCCAAAAATATTTTTTACGCTCAATCTGGCGGTGTTACAGCCGTTATTAATGCAACAGCCTGTGGGCTCATAGAAACAGCAAGGCAATTCCCTGAATTTTTTGGCAAAGTGTTAGTAGGTAAAAATGGCATTATTGGAGCTCTAAACGAACAACTTATTGATACTAGCCTTGAATCAAGCAACGATATCGCTAAGCTTAAATACACACCCGCAGGCGCTTTTGGATCATGCAGACACAAACTCCCCAATCCCAAACAAAATATTGAACCTTATAAAAAGATCATAGAAGTCTTTAAAAAATATAATATTGGCTATTTTTTCTACAATGGCGGCGGTGATTCCCAAGACACTGCCCATAAAATATCCCAAATAAGCCGCGAGTTAGACTATGCTCTTGTTTGTATAGGTCTGCCTAAAACAATAGACAACGATCTACCTGCAACAGACACCTGCCCTGGGTTTGGCTCTGTTGCCAAATATGTCGCTGTTTCCATTCGTGAGGCCGGGCTTGATGTATTCTCTATGGCTGAAACATCTACTAAAATCTTTGTTATGGAAGTAATGGGTAGGCATACAGGTTGGATTGCCGCAGCGAGTGGTTTAGCAGCTGAATTAAAAAATCAAGCACCTCATATTATTTTATTGCCTGAAGTGCCTTTTGACCAAGACAGGTTTTTGGTCAAGGTTAAAGAATGCACTAAAGCGTATGGCCATTGTGCAATTGTTGTTTCTGAGGGTGTCAAAGATACAGATGGTAATTTGCTGCAAAAAAGCGCCTTAACAGACTCTTTTGGCCATGCTCAGTTAGGTGGCATCGCACCTATCATAGCTAATATAGTTACAAAAAATTTAGGCTACAAAAATCATTGGGCCGTCTGTGATTACCTACAAAGAGCAGCACGCCATATAGCATCTAAAACTGATGTAGAACAAGCTTATGCACTTGGCAAGGCAGGTATTGAACTAGCAATAAAAAACCTGAATGGTGTTATGTTGACTATCAAAAGAACCTCTAATAATCCTTATCAATGGGTCATCGACCATGTGCCCCTAGAAGCCGTTGCTAATCAAGAAAAACATCTTCCTAAAGAATACATCAGTGAAGATGGTTTTCATATAACTGCTCAATGTCGCGAATATTTAAGTCCTTTAATTCAAGGAGAAGACTACCCTCCATACAAGAATGGCTTACCGGATTACGTGCAGCTTAAAAATGAATTATTGACATTCCCACCTCCCTAAAAAGAGGTGATTCCCTGATTATTGCATTAACGCCGCACTTATGCACTTACTTGCTCTGCAAGCCAACAGGACATGCTGCTCTTTCAATTGTTGGATTATTTTTTTAATACATTACAAGCGATTTGATGCCGATTATATTTTATTTTTAAATTTACGTCAAAGTCGAATTTTATTTTGCTCGCTCGTACCCCATTAACTGTAATATTCTATTTGTATTAATTAATAAATTTTCCGCCGTCACACCACGGCACTCACTTAAGAATTGCCGCCATAACCTTGCCCCTGGCTGATCTTTAAACAACCCCATAAAATGACGAGCCATTTTTATCCAGGCTGTACCATTATTTAATTCACTTAATATGTAAGGATACAATTGCTCTAAAATATCATCGCGAGAGATAAGATTATTTTTATAAATTATTTGACTAATTGTGGCCAATAAATAAGGGTTCGCATAGGCTGCTCGGCCAATCATTACACCGTCAATATGCTCTAGACTTTGTGTAATTTGGTGTATATTTTCAAATCCGCCGTTAATAATAATTTTTAAATTTGGGAAATCTTTTTTGATTTGATAAACCCGCGAATAATCTAACTCTGGAATTTCGCGATTTTGTTTAGGGTTAAGCCCTGATAACCAAGCTTTACGAGCATGGATAATAAATTTTTTGCAACCTGCTTTATTTACTATCTCAATAAAACGATATAAAAACTCATAACTGTCATGGTTATCTATGCCTATACGCGTTTTAACTGTTACAGGAATTGAAACTTCATCTTGCATAGCTTTAACACTGTCAGCAACTAATAGAGGTTCAGCCATTAAGCATGCCCCTATCTTTGCTTTTTGTACTCTATCACTTGGACAACCCACATTCAGATTAACTTCACAAAACCCATAATCTTGTGCAAGCTTTGCACCAAAAGCTAGGTCTTTAGGTACACTACCGCCTAACTGTATTGCAAGAGGATGTTCCGCAGGCGTGTATCGTAAAAACCGCTGTTTATCTCCATAAATTAATGCATTAACAGTAATCATTTCTGTGTACAATTTTATATGAGGAGAAAATAGTCTTAAAAAATAACGACAATGCCGATCTGTTAGATCCATCATAGGGGCTACAGAAATTTCAGGAAAGATTTCAGATTGATCGTGCATACTTATATTCTAATAAAGCCCAACTAGGGACACACAAACGACAAATATTTATGTTTTTATGTTCGCAAATGTGGTGGTATTATATTACAATCTTGCAATAAAACCTATATTTAAGCTCTAGAGAATACCTATGTTTGATAAAATACCTCCTGGAAAAAATATTCCAGATGAAATCAATGTGATAATAGAAATTGCAGCTAATCAAAACCCTATAAAATACGAAGTTGATAAAGTTTCAGGGGCTATTTTCGTTGATCGCTTTATGAGCACTTGTATGCATTATCCTTGCAACTATGGTTATATACCCCAAACTCTGGCAGAAGACGGCGATCCTGCTGACGTCTTAGTTGTAACGCCTTTCCCTGTGATTCCAGGCTCAGTTATAAGATCTCGACCTATCGGCTGTTTAATGATGTCTGATGAGGCTGGTACTGATATAAAAATTTTAGCTGTCCCAATAACAAAATTGTGCCCTATTTATGAAAAAATAGCAAATTACCTAGATATGCCTGACTTACTAATAAAACAAATCGAGCATTTTTTCACTCATTATAAAGATCTTGAACCAAACAAATGGGTAAAAATTGAAGGTTGGCAAGATACAAACGCAGCAAAACAGGCAATTCTAAATGCAGTAAATAAATATGTGTAATAATACTCTCGATGTATTATTAACATCTTTAATTCTATCTTAATTGATTGACAAATTAGGTAAAAACAGGCATATTCTGTTTTTAAATAATTAGTTATAAGTTTATTCGGAGTAAGTTAAGTGGCTAATACCAAGCAAGCAAAAAAACGTGTTCGTCAAGGGCTGAAACGCCGCCAGCGCACAATGACATTACGCTCTATGATGCGTACTAGTCTTAAAAAAGTAGTTGCAGCAATTACTAAAAAAGAATCTGATAAAGCACAAGAAGCTTATCACGCAGCAACTAAAATAGTAGACAAAATGGTTACCAAAGGGATAATCCATAAAAACAAAGCTGCTCGCCATAAAAGCCGTTTAAATGCTCAATTAAAACAACTTGGTTCTAACGCAGCTTAGTTTATTGTAATCCCGGCGCCTAGCGGGATCTATATTGTATAAACATAACAAGGAGAAGTATTTGGCGGAACATGCCATGATACTTCTATCTGTACCGTAGATTCTTTCGTTAAATGAATTAAGTCTTCCATCCTGTGCGTACTCATTACTGCTCGTACATTGGGGCTGTTATTTACTTTACCTGCAATAATACTCATCAAATTAGGACCAAAACACGTAGCATTACAAAAAACCAAAGAAACCTTTCTGAAATCAAAATTGATAATATTGATGTTCTCAAATTCTATGGTTTGTGACTTATTACCCCTATCATCAATAACACCTGGACACACACGTTCTAAAGCACTAAATGCCTCCAAAGCAACTTGATGCCTAGCACTATCTATTTCCACACCGTAGCTATTTTTCATTTGATAAGATAAATAAGCCTCAAGCACCGTTTTACCTGCCACTGACCCCAAATCAACAAAGCTATCATCTTGAGAAACCTTTACAAACTCAAATAACTTAGCTAAGCCCTCAGGAAGAATTTCACCATAAGTAAGAAATATCTTTTGCTGCGCAAGAGTTGCATCTTCTCTACTTAAAGCCGAAGTATAACCCGAACGCTCTTTATAGAGAATATTAAAAATATCTTTAAGATCAGGAATGCTTATTAGGGAGTGGCAATCAATATTCAACGTTATCTCTTTATCTTCCATGTTCTCATTGAGCATATAATTTAAAAAGTCCCTTATGTAACTATAAAACTTTTTCATAAGATAATATTTAATTTCCTATTTCAGATCTTAGGCCAACAAAGGTTAATATTCAATGTATTAGATTATGGTACAGAGTATCTTTCTAAGAAAGTCCCTTATGTAACTATAAAACTTTTTCATAAGATAATATTTAATTTCCTATTTCAGATCTTAGGCCAACAAAGGTTAATATTCAATGTATTAGATTATGGTACAGAGTATCTTTCTAAGCTTGAAAGACCATATTGATCCAGATTTATATTTTTTCATGCGGCCGGTATGACAAAACTCTGAAATTTCGAAAGAGGTCTATTGCCAGACTTATTCAGAGTGATTAGATTTAGTGTTACAACTCTTCTTCATATATATACTCACCCAATTTATTGACTAAATCAGCAGTATTATATTTAGTGGCACCTGAAATAATATATATTTTATTTTTGTAACATAGTTCTTTCTTGATATTGTCTATAATATTATTAACTTCTTCTTGCGGCAAGAGATCACATTTATTGAGAATTAACCAACGTGGTTTATTAAGCAGATCCGTACCAAATTGTTCATCATATAATTTTAATTCGTTAATAATAGTTGTTATATCTTGAATGTAGTTTGGATTAAATATATCAACTAGGTGAAGCAACACTTTTGTACGTTGCAGATGTTTTAAAAACTTATGCCCTAAACCGGCCCCGTGGCTTGCACCCTCAATAATACCTGGGATATCTGCAATAACAAAACTTCTGCCTTCGCCGAGCCTTATAGTACCAAGATTAGGATGCAATGTTGTAAAAGGGTAATCAGCAATTTTAGGCTTAGCAGCTGAGACACTGCTGATAAATGTTGATTTACCAGCGTTTGGTAAACCCAATAAACCAACATCAGCTAGAACATTCATGACTAATTTTAGTTTTCTAGCCTCACCTAATTTACCTTTAGTAAATTTTGTAGGAGCCCTATTAGTACTAGTTTTAAACCTAGCATTTCCAAGACCGCGATTACCACCTTTGGCTACCAATAACTTTTCACCAACAGTTGTTAGATCACCTAAGCATTCTTCTGTTTCATGACTAAAGACTTTGGTTCCACAAGGAACAGCAATAAATAAATCATCCCCTGCTTTGCCACTGCAGTCACTACCCATACCACCTTGGCCCTTGGTAGCTTTAAAGATTCTTTTATATCTAAAATCAATTAATGTATTTAAATCTGGATCAGAAACTAAATAAATACTACCGCCCGATCCGCCGTCACCACCATTAGGACCGCCAAAAGGAATAAACTTTTCTCTGCGAAAACTTGAACAACCATCGCCGCCATTGCCGGCTATAACTTCAATTACTGCTTCGTCGACAAATTTCATGGGATTAAAAAGTATATATAAACATTAATATAAAAAAATAAATACAAGCACCAATATTGTATGTGTTCACGTAGTATTGTCATCTCGGTCAAGCCCAGTGAAACTGGGCGCAGAACCGAGATCTATTTATAATAGATCCCAGTTCTGCGCGCTTTGCGCTTGACTGGGATGACAAAATTCGAGATCGGATGAACACTTACCCAATATTTACTGATGCTTGTATTGAGTATTTTGGAGGGAGCTGATATTTTGTATATTCAGTAATTAGTTACTAAATGGAACAACACTCACGCATTGACGATATGGCTGGCCTTTTTTTTCAAAAAGTACTTTTCCATCTACCTTTGCAAAAATAGTATGATCTTTACCCATGCCAACACCCACACCTGGATGAAACTTAGTGCCACGTTGCCTAACAATTATATTGCCAGCAATTGCTTCTTGCCCACCATATAATTTCACACCCAACCGTTTCGACTCTGAATCGCGACCGTTACTGGAACTACCACCTGCTTTCTTGTGAGCCATGATTTACCTCGCAATAGTTTATATTAATTTGTGATATCTGTAACTTCTATATGAGTTAACCACTGTCTATGGCCCATCTTACGCATATAGTGCTTACGACGCTTAAATTTGATAATTCTAATCTTTTTACCACGACCTTGATCTAGGACCTTAGCAGTGACCACAGCGCCTTTAACAAATGGCTGACCTAAAACTACTGATCCACCCTCACTAACCATTAATACATTGTCAAATTTGATAAGACTATCTGTTTCAGCCTCTATTTTTTCTATTTTTAATTTTTGCCCTTTGGCTACACGGTATTGTTTACCGCCGGTTTGGATCACCGCATACATAACAAAACTCCAACACCCAAAATAATCGATTTATATAAGATACGGATTATAAGCAATCTGTAGCTAATAAGCAATAACTTACTCATATAAAAACAAGTATGATACACTTAGCATTATACAATAGATAGCTTTACAGCATGAGAAAGGAAGACTAAGTGACTATCTTCAGATAAGTAAAACCTTACAATACCTGTTAGTTCTCCAATAGGTTTATAACAAATAGCCATGAGTATTTCATCAGGTGGATTTTTAATCTCTATTCCTGATTTTTGAAGACTTTTTTTGAACCTATATAGAATTAACTCATTGTTTAATTTAGGATTAATTCTTACATGGTTAAGCTCAAATAAATCACCCTTTAGACTATCCGAATAGTCATGAATCCTAGTAATAGTTTTTTGTGAAACAGAAGGTATATAGCAACAATCTACTACTTTTAAGCTTAAATCTAAAACAAACTCAAAGATCTTAGCCGAATTTTGTTCGACAGATATCTTAGTAGCGTTTATTACTATTTCAGGTTTGTTATTATTATAATTAGACAATAGTTGTATGCTCATGCAAACAATATCGTCTTATCTATTATCTTACTTTAGAGATTATATTTTTTTTGATAAAAACACACTGTCATTTGCTTATTATTTGTTAGTAAATAAACATACTTAAACTGTAATCAATGGCTTAATTTTGGTATAAACCGACTTATTAACTCCCTTGATTTGCTTGATTTCAGCAATCTTTTTAAATGGCCCATTGGCCCGTCTATAAGATAAAATTTGCTTGGCTTTTTTATTGCCAATACCCGGCAATTGACTAAGGGTAAGTTCATCTGCAGTGTTTATATTTACAGGCTCAGCAACTCTAATGCTTTCAATTAGACCTCGTTCTTTCTTATGAAATTGTCTAGGCTCTGTAGGATAAATAACAGTTGAAAAACTAAAAAATATTATAACAATTACTAATTTAAAAATTGTCTTACTAATATTGAACAACAAATTAACCACCATTTTATTAGATTGTTTCTATGCTACTTACTATTTTTTGAAGAACTATATTGGGTTCTAATTGAGCTGTAATTGCCCTACCTATTACTAAATAATCACTACCAGCTTGTAGCGCATCAGTAGGTGTCATTATCCTTTTTTGATCAGCAGATGCGTTATGATTATCATTTAAAATTATGCCCGGTGTTACAAATTTTAATAGATCTTTATATTTGGCTTTCAATAATGGCACTTCAAAACCAGAACAAACAATACCATCAATCTTGCAATTACTGGCTATATTAGCCATTCTAAGGACTTGGTTTTCAAGATTATCGACTACTCCTATCGAGTGAAGGTTTTCAGTATTGAAACTTGTCAAAACAGTAACGCCAATTAATAATGGCTTTGTATTGTTAAAGTTACACGCATCAGCGATCCCCTTTTTAGCAGCTTGTAACATTTCATGTCCCCCGGCCAGGTGCACAGTTAACATCCAAACTTCCAAACCAGTTGCAACAATACAGGCTTGATAGACGGTATTAGGTATATCATGAAACTTTAAGTCTAAAAAAACATCAAACCCCTTATCTTGCAACCATTTCACCAAGTCTGGACCAGCAAGGGTAAACAAGGCCTTGCCTACTTTAACCCGACACAAATTAGGAGATATTTTTTTAACAAAATCTTTTGCATGATTAATATCCAAAAAATCTAATGCAATTATAATATTTTTATTGTACCGCATTTAAAATTTAATCTACAAATTCTATATTAGAAATAGTATCCCAACTTTTGCAACTTGGGCATAACCAGAGCAATTCACGGCAATTAAAACCACAATTATTACATTGATATAATTTTTGTTCGTCAATAATATTCCCTATACAATCACGTATTCTAATATAATTTCTGCTATCTACAAATCCCTCTTCACCTATCAATTGTAATAAATTAAAAATTGATCGCAATTTTGGGCTTTTAACAGCACTGTCAGCAACCATCTCTAAAATGTAATTATATCCTTTGTGTTCTGTAAATAAAGCAATAACTTCATTAATACACAAAACTTGCGGAACTTGCTTAACCTGCTTTTCAACAAAAATTATTAAGTTGTTAACTTTGGACTCATGCTGTAAATAAGCCTTTATAAGTAAAGGCATAATAATATCCAAATAATTTCGATGTGAATCTGCAATATTAATATAGATATTTAAGCCTTTTTTAATCTGTTTATTTAAAATACATAAATCAGCAAAAATTAAATTAGCACGCAAATTATTCTCTTGATACTTTAAAGCTTGGCGATTATAAAAAAAGGCTTCTGTCAGATTACCTCTTTCTTTAGCTACTACCGTTAGCTCACAATAATAATTTGCTATATTTTTCGCATACTTAGCATGCTGAGTGCATTTATTGAATGTTTGTTTTTGTAAAAGTAATGCTATATTAATTGCAGATTGCCAATCTTGTTGTTGTTGGTAGATGTCTAATAAATATTGCAAAGATTGTATGTTTTGCGTATCTTGTTTTAAGATATCTATAAAAACATTTTCTGCCCTATCTAACACTCCCGCATACAAGTAATCACACCCTAATTCCAATAAACCATTTAACCTTTGTTGTGGCGCTAGATTTGGCCTAGCAATAACATTCTGATGAATTCGAATAGCTCGCTCTACCTCTCCGCGCCTACGAAACAGACTTCCTAAAGCCAGATGCGTTTCTACCGTATCATTATCTACAGAAAATAGATCAATTAGAACATCAACTGCTTTATCAGTTTGTTCGTTTAGAATTAAATTTAGACTTTTAATATACTTTTGATTAAAAGCAATATCTTTATTTTTTGCTTTAGTATTGAGCTGAGTTTTATTATTTTTTACTCCGGCTAACCACCCAGATCCTGCAGCAACTGGTAGCAATAACCAAAATAGCTCTAGCATCTCAGTGTTGATCCCTTATGGGAATAGCTCTTAAATTTGAAATTTCTGTATTAGCAATCTTAATCTCATTTTTTAAAATTCTCACATGATACTTCGCTGTAACAATAGTCTTTAAGCAAGCCAGCATTCCAATTATAACCCCCAGGATCAAAGTAATACCTAATGCCAAAGATAATGGTAGCGTTGCGCTCCCAAAATAATAGTGAATACTGATATCCTCGGAATTTGTAATTGTCAGACTTATTATTATTATTGAGACAAGGATGAATAAACTAGTGTAAATAACTCGCATATGGATATAAAATATAAGTACTTTGTAAACAGAATATCGTATATAACTTTTTATTTCTAGTGCTGCACTGTACTGTCCATTTTTTATTCTGCTTCATCACGGGCTAGCTTTATAGGCTTGCCATCAGACAAGCTCATATTAACTCTTTCTCTCATCTCTTTGCCTGGCTTAAAATGAGGAACATATTTCCCTGATAAATTTACAGAATCACCCGTTTTAGGATTACGACCTGTGCGAGGAGCGCGATAATGTAAAGAAAAACTGCCAAACCCTCTAATCTCTATCCTACGACCTGTAGACATAGAATTAGTTAAATAATCAAGAACAGATTTCACAGCAAACTCTACATCTTTATAACTAATTTGGGTATAAATATTAGCCAACTGCTCTATAAGCTCTGATTTAGTCATTAAGCTTCCCTTATCTCATTTATTTTCATTAACTTAAGCAATTCATATTTAAAATATAGCAATAATTTAACAATAAGCAATTGATTCTAAAATTTTATATCAATTTGTAGTTATAACCCCACAAAATCTTCTTGCTCCACCACCACCTAAAGATGTTGGTGAGTCTGAGTAATTATCTCCTCCAGCATGAATCATAACAGAATGATTTATCACATCAGATAACGTCAAACGTGGTACTTCCAACGTGTTTTGAGCCCGCCCTCTTTTACCTACAACAAGCACAGGCAAATCACCTAAGTGCCCCTCTGGGTTGTTTGGTCCTAAGTGCCTATGAGTATTATTCGGATCAAAATGACCGCCTGCTGCTAATCCTAACTCCTGCTTTCCATCCTTTTCAGCAGGGTCACAACTTGGATTTTCATGAATATGAAACCCATACTCACCTTGCGATACTCCTGGCAGATTAAGATCTGTCTCTATTACAAGCTTTTGAACCCCAGAGGTATTTTTCTCAGGAGCTTGTTCAAAAAAGGTTATAGTTCCAACAGGGTTATTTTTGCCATCTGAAACTAATTCATATATTTTTACAACTATCTTGCTAGCATTAGGATTCTGCTCAGATTTTATACACCCAGCTGTAAATAACGACAATAATGACAATGAGGAGAGCATTATATATTGAAGCATTGGTAATATACTAATTTTACGCATCATATTAAATCCTTTTAATTGCTCATGACATGTTAAACCATTCCATCTGATACAAGTATCAGATGGAATGTGGTAATACACACTTTAAAACTGCACCAATCAGTAGATTAGTCAGTAGATTTATTATTCTTCATTTTTTCTTTTAACAAATCTCCCAATGAAGAAGTAACTGATATAGTACTATTCTGGCTGTTATTAAAGTCTTTAACCGCTTGAGCTTCGTCCTGTGATTCTTTAGCTTTAATTGATAAAGCAACAATACGAGTTTTACGATCAACACTCATAATTTTAGCTTCGATTTCATCACCTTCTTGAACGTGATTACGTGCGTCTTCAACCCTTTCTCTAGCTAACTCACCAGCTTTAATAGTACCTTCAATACCATCCTCTAATTGTAGTTTCACAAGTTTTGCAGTGACTTCAATCACTTTACCTTTAACGATACTACCCTTAGCATGCTCATTAGCAAAAGTACCAAATTTATCTTGTTCTAATTGCTTAATGCCTAAAGAAATTCTCTCACGCTCTGGATCAACAGAAAGTAATACAGCATTTATTTCCTGACCTTTTTTGAACTCTTTAATAGCTTCTTCGTCACTATTCCAAGATATATCAGATAAATGTACCAAACCATCAATATCACCATCTAAGCCTACAAAGATACCAAAATCAGTAATTGATTTAATTCTTCCAGATATAATTTCACCTTTTTGATGTTTTGCATCAAAAGCCTGCCATGGATTATCAGCACATTGTTTAATGCCTAAAGAAATACGGCGACGATCTTCATCTATTTCCAGAACAATAACATCGACTTTTTGACCTGGTTGAACAATCTTGCTTGGATGAATATTTTTGTTAGTCCAATCCATTTCAGAAACGTGAACCAAACCTTCAACACCTGGCTCAAGCTCTACAAAGCAACCATAATCAGTAACATTAGTTACAACACCTTTGACTTTTGCTCCAATTGGATACGTTGACTGTATCACGCTCCATGGATCGCTTGATAACTGTTTTAAACCCAATGAAACACGGTTTTTCTCTTTATCAAACTTTAAGACTTTAACCTCAATTTCATCACCAACATTAATTACTTCGCTAGGATGCTTAATACGTTTCCAAGCCATATCTGTAATATGTAGTAAACCATCTAGACCACCTAAATCAACAAACGCACCGTAATCAGTTAGGTTTTTGATAACACCTTTAACTCTTTGACCTTCTTCTAATTCGCTTAATAGTTTATCACGAATTTCACTGTTATCAGGTTCATTTAATGAGCGTCTGGACACTACTATATTATTACGTTTTTGATCAACTTTAATAATTTTAAATTCTAACTCTTTACCTTCATATGGAGTACTGTCTTTTACTGGTCTGCTGTCAATTAATGACCCAGGTAAGAACGCACGTACACTGTCAATTTCTACTGTAAAGCCACCTTTAACACGACCACTTATCACACCAACAACTGTTTTCTTTTCTTCGTACGCTTTTTCTAATTCCTGCCAAGCTTCAAAACGCTTTGCTTTTTCACGAGATAAACGAGTTTCGCCGTAACCGTCTTCTATAGCATCTAATGCAACATCAACAATATCACCAATATGTACATCTAAACTACCATGATCATTTTTAAATTGTTCTACAGGAATAATCCCTTCAGATTTTAATCCAGCATTTACTGTAACAAAATCATCATTTACCGCAATTATCTTACCTTTGATAATAGCGCCTGGCTTCATATTAATTTGTGATAAACTTTCTTCAAATAATTTTGCGAAACTCTCGCTCATACGTCTTTCCTAGCTGAATTAACTCATACAGCCTTTATTTAATGTTATTTATATTCAAGCAAAAATATAATTAAGATAACTTAATTTATTCTAGCCGCCTTCTTCAATTGTACTATAGCCCTGCTTTTATTCTTTGCTTTACCTATTCCTTAATGATGTATTGTTGACAATATCCATCATATGAGTAAATACTTGACTAATAGTCATATTTGAACTATCTATCACTATGGCATCGGCAGCAGAACGCAAAGGGGAGATGCTTCGATTAATATCTCGCTCATCTCTTGCCTTTATTTCGTCCAATAGATTTGTAAGGGTAACATCACTCGCCTTATCTTGCAACTGATTGTACCTACGAAGAGCCCTAACTTCTTGGCTAGCAGTTAAAAAGAATTTAATATCAGCGTCAGGAAAGACTACAGTCCCCATATCCCGACCATCAGCTACAAGTCCCGGGGCCTTTAGAAACTCTCGTTGCCTCCCCATTAAAGCAGCCCTAGTAGTAGCGTAAGCGGAGATAATGGAAGCTAGACTGCCGCATTTCTCTTGTCTTATTTGCGCACTCACATCTTGGTTATCTAAAATTATCGCAGCTGGCTCGCCAATAACATTTTCTCTAAAAACTATGTCTAACTTTACTGCAATATGCTGTATTGCAGATTCATCTTTAATATTTATGCCATATTTTGTTATTGCTAAAGCTAGAACACGATATAAAGCACCACTATCTAATAGATGATAATTCAATTCTTTAGCAACCATTACCCCTAAACTGCCTTTTCCTGAACCTACTGGTCCGTCTATTGTTATTATGGGGATTTTTTTACTCATACTGCCAGTAATTATATTATTTACTCTTGAATTCTCGCAACACTTACCAACTTTTCACCATTAGATAAGTTAATTAAACGAACACCTTGTGCTGTACGCCCTACTTCAGAAATCCCAGAAATTTCAGTTCTCACCAAAGTACCACCGTCACTAATTAACATAATTTCATCTTCACTGGTAACTTTAATAGCACTAACTGTTTTACCATTTCTTACTGAAGTCGATATAGCAATAACACCTTGCCCACCACGATTATGAATTGGATACTGATCTAGTAATGTACGCTTACCAAAACCATTTTCTGTTGCCGTTAGAATAGTATTGTTATCTGATTTAGCAACAGTTATTAAGGCAATTAATTTTTGATCTTCTGCTAGTTTTATCCCTCGCACTCCACGCGCTGTTCTCCCCATGGCCCGAACCGCTGACTCAGCAAATCTTATAGCTTTTCCTGAATCTGAGAATAACATAATGTCATAGTTGCCATCTGTTAAACTTACGTCAATTAATTGATCATTATCGACTAATTCTAATGCTATAATACCGCTTGCTCTTGGACGAGAAAACTCATCTAAACATGTTTTCTTAATCAGCCCTGACGACGTCGCCATGACAATATAATGTTCTGATCCGTTTTTTATATCTGCAGCTTTCAAGGGTAAAATAGCACTTATTTTTTCATCTTTTTCTAACGGCAAGAGATTTACAATAGGACGACCACGAGCAGTACGACTAGCTTGAGGTAACTGATAGACTTTTAACCAATAGACTTTACCCTTACTTGAAAAACACAAAATAGTATCATGGGTATTTGCAACTAGCAGTTTATCTACAAAATCTTCATCACTCGTTGTGGTCGCTGTTTTCCCTCTACCGCCCCGCTTTTGAGTCTGATAAACATTTAAAGACTGATACTTAACATAACCTTTGTGTGATAACGTAACTACCACATCTTCCTGCTCAATTAAATCTTCAAGTACAATGTCATTTTGGCTATTTTGAATTTCTGTACATCTAGGATCGGCAAATTCATTTTTGACCTCGAGTAGTTCTTGATCAATAACAGCCATTAAACGCTCAGGTTTATTTAAAATGTCTAAAAGATCTTTAATAAGCAATAAAAGATTCTCATACTCTTTGATTATTTTATCTTTCTCTAGACCGGTTAATCTGTGTAATCTTAAGTCTAAGATAGCTTGAGCTTGAACTGAAGATAACTTATATTGATTATTATTAATTAAACCAAAGTCTGCAGCTAAATCAGCTAATCTTGCATTTTTTAAATCTTCCTTGCTTATATTAGCCAACAGTGATTCTAATGATCCTGCCTGCCAATTTTGATTCAGTAATCGCTCTTTAGCTTCCGCGGGAGATGCAGAGGTCTTAATTAAATTGATTATATCATCTATATTCGCTAACGCTACGGCCAGCCCCTCTAGTATATGGGCCCGTTCACGAGCTTTACGTAAATCATAAATACTTCGACGAGTAACGACTTCTCGGCGATGTCTTAAAAAAGCTTGTAATAACTGTTTTAAATTAAATAATTTTGGCTGTCCATCGATAAGAGCAACCATATTAATGCCATAGACTGTCTGTAGCTGAGTATAAGAATACAATTTATTCAGGATGATTTCTGCCGAATCACCTTTTCTTACTTCTATGACAACCCTCATCCCTTCTTTATTAGACTCATCACGCAGAGCGACAATACCTTCAATTTTCTTTTCTTTTACTAATTCCGCTATTTTTTCTACTAAACGAGCTTTATTAACTTGAAATGGTAGCTCAGTTACTATTATAGTCTGTTTACCGCTACGTTCATTTTCTTCAATTTCAGTCCTTGCTCTTACATATATCCTACCGCGACCAGTTCTATAAGCAGAGACGATGCCTTCACAACCATTAATGATTCCAGCGGTAGGAAAATCTGGACCTTTAATATGGCTCATTAATTGTTCTAACGTGATATCAGGGTTGGCTAATAAAGCTCGACAGCCATCTATCACCTCACCCAAGTTATGCGTTGGAATATTAGTTGCCATCCCTACTGCAATTCCAGAAGAACCATTAACTAATAAATTAGGAATTTTCGTTGGCAATACCGTAGGACAAAACTCTGTTTCGTCGTAATTAGGAGCAAAGTCGACAGTCTCTTTATCTAAATCAGCTAATAAGCTATGAGAAAGCTTAGACATTCTTACTTCAGTGTAACGCATTGCTGCTGGAGGATCGCCATCGACAGAACCAAAGTTACCTTGCCCATCTACTAAAAGATAACGCATAGAAAAAGGCTGCGCCATACGAACAATAGTATCATACACTGCCGTATCACCATGCGGATGATATTTACCGATTACATCACCCACTACACGAGCAGATTTTTTATGAGGCTTATTCCAATCATTACCTAACTCCCGCATCGCAAACAACACCCGACGATGTACAGGCTTTAAACCATCGCGCACGTCTGGTAATGCCCGGCCTACAATTACGCTCATTGCATAGTCTAGATATGACTGTTTTAACTCGTCCTCTATATTAACTGGTATGATATTATTTGAACGTTGCGTAGTTTCTGACATAAATTTATCCTATTTCAACATGCTATATATTAACATATTTAATGAATATTTTTTCAATAAAAGTTATGATGAGATTAATTAAATCTACTTATATTAAACCAACACATGGAAAGTATTCAAAAAAGTATCAATAACAATAATCAGTTACAATATTTATCTGGTTTTAATAGTTATCATCAATCAGAAGCTGAGCCAGGTGCTCTGCCTAAAGAACAGAACTCTCCTCAAAAAGCTCCCTTAGGGCTTTATGCAGAGCAGCTTAGTGGAAGTGCCTTTACTACCCCCAGAGAACAAACAAAGTTTAGTTGGTGTTATAGAACACTACCTTCAGTGACACATACACCATTTAAGAAAATACAACAAACCCAATGGCTAAGCCCCCCGTATAACTTAAGTCTACAAACACCTAATCAATACCGCTGGTCACCTTTTGTCAATGCTGATCATATTCACAATCAAGCTAAAACAACCTTTTTCACCGGGATTAAGACAGTTGCTGGTTTTGGTTCGGCTCAAAGTTTGCATGGCGCCAATGCTAATGTATTCTTTGCTAATCAATCCATGAGCGAAGAAAACATTTACTTTTCTAATCATGATGCAGAAATGCTTATTGTTATGCAAAGTGGTAGTGCTTTATTTATCACAGAATTTGGCCAATTAGCTGTAGCATGTAATGCCGAAAAATCTGAAATAATTGTTATTCCTAGGGGAATTAGATTTAAAGTCGATCTGATTTCAGACAGTATTTCAGGTTATATAGCTGAAAACTTTGGTAATCCTTTTAATTTACCAGAACTAGGTCCTATTGGAGCCAATAGCCTTGCGAATCCTCGGCATTTTTTATACCCTCATGCAAGCTTTGAACATCCTCAAGCTCTCAAATCTCATCTTCCCGTTAAATGGCTTTGTAAATACCAAGGTTCTTTTTTTGCAGCAGAACTTCAAACATCGCCTTGTAACATAGTTGCATGGCATGGCAATTATGCGCCTTATAAATATAATCTCGATTTATTTAATACTATTAATACAGTAAGTTTTGATCATCCTGATCCTTCTATTTTTACTGTACTAACCTCTCCTACTGAAAGACCAGGAGTTGCTAATCTAGATTTTGTTATTTTCCCTCCACGTTGGATGGTAGCAGAGAATACATTTAGACCACCTTATTTTCATCGTAATATTATGAGTGAATTTATGGGGTTAATCAGAGGCGTGTATGATGCCAAACAGGGTGGATTCATACCTGGCAGCTACAGCATTCATAACCGCATGACGCCGCATGGTCCAGATACAGAGTCGTTGTTAAGTGCACAAAATGCAACACTCACTCCTGTAAAATTAATAAACACTCTAGCATTCATGTTCGAAAGTAATATGGCATGGGATATTACTGAAGCTGAGTTAAATTCAAAACGTTTAGATCATGATTACTACAAGTGTTGGCAGAATATTCCACAACAAACCACGATCTCCTAAACACGATGCCTTTACTATTATAGAATTATTAGTAGTCGTATCTTTGATCTCTGTAATTACTATAACCTCTTTAAAAATTATAGAGAGGTATGTTTATTATTATAAAACACAAATCACTCTTACTAAAATAAAAGCTCTAATTATACAGGCTCGCACCACTGCTCTTATAACGAATAAATCTATTAGCATCTGTGCTTATAACAAAACACTTAAATACTGTGATGTTGACTGGCATCATCCTATTATAATTTTTTATCACACCGAAAATAAAGAAACATTCTCTCAAAGCCAAATTATACTTTTTGAACAACTCAATCTATCACCTATTGAGACAATTAGTTTTGCTCAGTTTAAAAAAAATCACATCCTGACTTTCAACCAATACGGCGATTTGCCGCAAAATGGCAGTATTATTTATACTAATAATTACAACAAGGCCATCCTTAACATTAATAAGCAAGGGCTAATTAAAGATAAGTTAGAGACTCTTCCTAACTTTTAATGACCTTTCTTTATTCATTAGTCTTCACAGAATTACTAGACAAACCAACTTAATACACTTTAATGTATACTATAATTAACAACGAGAAGTAATTAGGACTTACACAGAATGATCCTAGGTTGTCATCTAGGTCAAACGCTAAGTGTGCAGAACTGAGATCTGTTTTGCAAGACACCGGCTCTTCGGCCGGTATGACAGGTTTTTTGCGTAAGCCCTGGTAATGTTAGTTTTGTACCCAGTGCAAAACAGGATTGTGCCATAAATTTTTTTTATGTCCTGTAACATTTGTAACCATAAAAACAAATATAAAATAGAGTTAATCAAGAGGTGTGCATTGTGTCTCAGTTTAAAAATTTTATTATCGCTGCATTTTCATTAATAGAAACTGTAATCATTGTTGCAATTGTAGGGATTGTTGCAATATTGGTCGTGCCTAATATGAATACCTTACTTAACCAAAATCAAGCTACCCAACAATCACATGACTTTGTTACAGCAATACAATTAGCCTCAAGCCAAGCTGAAAACAGTGGGACCAAGGTTTCAATATGCGCAAAAAAATCTACTACAGAAGAATGCGTTAGTTACACGGCTTCTCCAGATAAAACAATTTGGAGCAATGGTTGGTTAATTTTTATTGATAACAATGATAATGCTATTTATGACTCCGGAGATACTCTAGTCAAAGTACAAGCAAACTCAACTAATCAAGTTTCTATCACCGCGCCAAGCTCAACTGTAACAATTACAGACGGAGGTATTGTCACCAGAGGTTCGGGAAATTTTGACTTTACCCCTGTTGCTTGTAAAGTTAATGGCACACATCGAGTCAAGCTTACAACTAACGGAAATATTACCGTGGAAGGTGTTGCGTGCAGCTAAAATATATGAAACCCCGAGGTATTGGGCTTCTAGAAACATTGAGTACGGTCCTGATTGTTACCTTTGGCCTAGTAGGCCTAGCAAATCTTCAAACAAAAAATATAGCTTATGTAAATAATAGTTACAGCCTATTAAAATCTTCTTTCTATGCTGATGAATTAATGCAAAAAATTACAAATAACCTCACTCTTGCTAAATCAGATCCATCCCCTTATGTGCTGGCCAGCTTTACAGATACCCCATCGGTTCAAGCCACCAGTGCCTGTATTACCACTGATTGCACTCCGGATCAATTAGCTGTTTTTGATATGTCGACTTGGCTTTTTAAAGTTAAAAATGGGCTACCTAATGGCAAAGCTAGAGTTACAAAAGACACTAGTGGTAGCTCTGTACTGTATACCATTGAAATACAATGGCAATATAAAACAGATACAAAAAATTATAAATTTGTGGGGCAGTTATGATACGTAAAATAAAAGGTCTAACGCTCACCGAATTAATGGTTGATCTGGTATTATCCTCTATGGTGATAAGCGCTGTTTTAGGTTTATATATTAATTATAAGCGTAGCTTTAACTACCAATCAGATATGATATTTATGTACCAAAATGCACAAAATGTCTACGATTACTTAAATAATGATGTACAATTAGCTGGTTTCTATGGCTGTGATTCTGATCCAAGCTCTATTCAATACGCACTAACTGCTAGCTATGACTACAATTTATCAAATATTGTTACAGGTAACGAAGCCACAGGAACTGGTATCAATACAACCTATTCACTTGCATCACCAGCATCCGGTTGGTCGCCAACTTTGCAAGGGCAGGTTGCAACAGTTACCCCAAACGCAGGCTCAGATATTGTAACTATAAGATTTGTTGATACCAATACAGTAGGTGTCCTTTCTGCAGATACAACCGGACTCACTATTGCAAGCACTGGCATTCAAAATAATGTTGCAGTAGGTGATATATTATTAATTTCAGATTGTAGACGCACTGTTGTATTTCAAGTAGCTACTGTTAGCACTAATCAAATAACTCCAACTGCTTCCATTGGTAGTTTAAACTCTGGAGCTGAAATTTATCCTATTAATATTAATAGCTACTATGTTAGAACAGTCAATAATATCTCCAGCTTATATAGATTACATAATGGAATCGAGGAAATGCTAGTACCTTATGTAGAAAATCTCCAATTGCTATATGGCCAAGATACTAACTCTGATGGGGTAATCAATAGAATTAATACGGCAAGCACAATCAGTGCCAATCCAATTAACAGCATACTGGTAAGCGTATTAATGCGTTCCATTGACAAGCAAATGCAAACACCTGTTTCTGTAACTAGCTATTCAATAATGGCTGCCCCGACAGCAATACAAATGACAAGCACAATTAATGTAACCAATGATAAATACCAGCGAAAAGTTTTTGATTATAACTTAGACTTTCCTAACATAGGAGGTAACGTATGAGGCACTTAAAATCGTCACAAAGATCTAAAGGCATGGCTTTACTTATTAGTGGGGTAGTACTACTAGTGGTGTTAATGCTTACTATGACAAGTATCAAAAACACACAGTCTAACCAACAAATTGCCACAAACTTTCAAAGTAAAATTGAAGGACAAGCCGCTGCTCAAGCGGCAGTAAATGAAGCAAAAACATTTTTATCTTCACAAAAACCTAACACTGTTTTATTTACAAGCAATTGCCAAAATGGTTTATGTACAGATCAAAAAACTGGCTCCATATGGAACAGTGCATCAGCTTGGACTAACCCAGTGCAGTTACAAAGCAATCTGCAAAGCAAAACTAATATTTTAAGCAATCCTAAATATATAATAGAATATGTAGGCGATAAAACATCGCAAGACTCTTTATCTGTTGGGAGCGGTGATTATGGCAATAACAAAGACGTTTCTACTAAGCCTGTCTATAGAATCACAGGTAAAGCGCAGGGGCAAAAAGGTACAAAACAAACTATCATTCAATCAACAGTATATTAACAATTATCAATATAAGTTATGAAAAATTATAGATACAGCAATATCAATGGATTTAGTCTTATCGAGATGCTGATTGTCATTGTGATTATAAGCATATTAGTGGGTATAGCATTTCCAACTTATACTAAGCAAATTCAATCCTCAAAAAGAACAGAAGGTCGTAATAGCTTATTAGATTATGCCATGAAGTTTGAAGAATATTATGGAACAAACTTCACCTATACTGGCGCTGACACCTATTACGGTTTAAATGCTACGCCCGTAACAGATAATGGCCTATACAAAATCTCTGCAGCAGTAACTACAAACACTTACACTCTAACAGCAACAGCACAAGGTGCGCAAACCAAAGATACGACCTGCCCCACCTTAACTTTAACTCAAACAGGAAGCAAAGCACCTAGCGCCTGCTGGTAACTAACCTTTACAGCTAAGCAGGTGCAAAAGCTGTTATCTAGTTAATTTTTATTAAAAATAATCTCACCTTCTTTATTTAAATTCACTTTTATATTATCCTTTGGCATGAATTTCCCAGCTAATATCTCTTGCGCCAAAGGATTCTCTATATAAGACTGAATAGCTCTCTTTAAAGGTCGTGCACCGTAGACTGGATCAAAACCTGATTCAGACAGCTTCTCTAATGCTTCATTAGATAAATCTAATGTAATCTCTCTCTGTGCCAAACGTTTACGTAAATACTCCAATTGAATTAAAGCAATCTGTTTAATATTATTTTTATCCAATGGATGAAACACTACTGTCTCATCAATACGGTTAATAAACTCAGGCCTAAAACTTTGAGCAACAATTTCTAGCACCTGTTGTTTTAATTGATTATAGTCTAATCGATGTGCCGATTCTTGAATAATATGAGAACCCAAATTTGAGGTCATAACAATTACAGTATTTTTAAAATCAACTGTCACTCCCTGCCCGGTAGTTAATCTACCATCATCCAATACTTGAAGCAGCACATTAAAAACATCATTATGTGCTTTTTCAATTTCATCAAATAAAATAACAGAATAAGGTTTTCTACGCACCGCTTCGGTTAATTGTCCACCTTCTTCATAACCAACATATCCAGGAGGAGCACCAATAAGTCTTGCTACAGAGTGTTTTTCCATATATTCAGACATATCAAGTCTAATCATAGCGCTTTGTGTATCAAATAAGAAACTAGCTAAAGCTTTACAAAGCTCTGTTTTTCCAACACCTGTAGGACCTAAAAATAAAAAAGAGCCTATTGGCCTATTAGGATCAGATAACCCAGCACGAGAACGCCTGATAGCATTAGCAACTGCATTGACAGCTTCATCTTGACCAATAACTTGTTTATGTAACTCGTCTTCCATTTTTAATAGTTTTTCTCGCTCTGACTCTAGCATTTTAGACACGGGGATACCCGTCCAGCGAGATACAACATGCGCTATTTCATCAGTAGTTACTTTATTACGGATAAGCTTGTGATTATCTGCACCTGTATCAGCAGCCTGAACAGACGCAGCAGCTTGTAATTGTTTCTCTAGCTCAGGAATCTTACCATACTGCAATTCTGACATACGAGCAAGATCACCTGCACGTCTGGCTGATTCTAACTCTATACGTGTTCTATCTAGCTCTTCTTTAATATGCTGAGTTCCCTGTAAACTAGCTTTTTCAGCTTGCCAGATCTCATTAAAGTTTGCGTATTCTGCTTCTAACTTATTTATCTCAGCTTCAAGTAGACTTAATCTTTTTTTAGAAGCTTCATCGGATTCTCTTCTCAAAGCCTCACGTTCAATTTTATATTGAATTAACCTACGCTCAAGTTTATCCATTACTTCTGGCTTAGAGTCTATTTCAATTCTTATTTGGCTAGCCGCTTCATCTATTAAATCAATCGCTTTATCTGGCAACTGCCTACCACTGATATATCTATGCGATAAAACAGCTGCAGAAACCAATGCCGGATCGGTTATTTCAACACCATGATGCAATTCATAACGCTCATAAAGACCTCGTAAAATAGCAATTGTATCCTCCACTGAAGGTTCATTTACTAAAACTTTTTGAAATCTTCTTTCAAGTGCTGCATCTTTTTCTATATATTTTCTATACTCATCTAAAGTAGTTGCACCCACACAATGTAATTCTCCACGCGCTAAAGCGGGTTTTAACATATTACCAGCATCCATAGCCCCTTCAGCCTTACCAGCGCCAACCATCGTATGAATCTCATCGATAAATAATATAATTTGACCTTCTTGTTTTGCTAAGTCATTCAATAAAGCTTTTAAACGCTCTTCAAATTCTCCTCTAAACTTTGCACCCGCGATTAGAGCTCCCATGTCCAATGATAATAATCTTTTACCTCTTAGGCCCTCGGGTACTTCATTGTTTACTATTCTTTGCGCAAGACCTTCCGCAATAGCTGTTTTACCTACCCCAGGCTCTCCAATCAATACTGGGTTATTTTTAGTACGTCGTTGTAATACCTGAATAGTACGTCTAATTTCATCATCACGACCTATCACCGGATCTAGTTTTCCCTGCTCAGCTCGCTCGGTCAAATCAATAGTATATTTACTCAAAGCCTGTCTATTATCTTCTGCATTTTGATCATCTACTTGCTGACCACCTCTAATTTTATCAATAGCAGCTTCTAATTTAGTTTTATCACAACCACTTTTTTGTAAAATCTTTGTCAATTCACTTTGACGATTGTTATTTTCTAATGCAGCTAACACAAATAATTCACTAGAAATAAACGCATCTTTGCGTTTTTGAGCTAAACGATCAGTCAAATTAAGTAAGTTATTAAGCTCTTGCGATACAGTTATATCTCCCGTTGCATTACCCAATTGAGGTAATTTATCTATAGCTTCATCTAGTAACGTTCTTAAATTTGGAATGGAAACCCCAGCACTTACTAATAGTGGTCTGATAGTCCCTCCCTGTTGGTCTAATAACGCTTTCATAAGATGAAGCGAGTCGATAGATGGATGATCTCGACCCACAGCTAAAGATTGTGCATCTGCAATAGCTTGTTGAAACTTATTAGTAAGTTTGTCTAATCTCATATATTGCCCTTATTAAATATCTTCTTAATCTTAGATATAATTTAATATAGGGGCGAGTTAGTAAATTTCAATACAAGTCTTAGATAAAAGCTTTAAGTCTTTTTAATATACTTTACTATATTTTATTATATTTTGTAGACTCTGCGAGTTATCGTTAAGTAATCTCCGTATCGATCAAGAGTAAGCTGTCGCATTTTCTGCGCATGATTTACAAAGTAATCATCTAAATATTCTTGTGAGCTAATTTCATATTGTACTAACAAGTAGCTATGAGACAGTTTTTTATTATTACCTGTGGTGTTACAACTATCAGTATAGATATCAGTAATATCTAAGAATATTTTTGCCGTTAAAAACCCTTCAAAATTTAGCATATCCTTGATGTGATCTTGTAACCATATTTTGTACTCTTCAAATATCACATTGGATACTTGTATATTAACTTCATAAATTAGCATTGTAAATTCTTAATATTACATTATAATCGCTGCTAATATACTATATAAATATATATTATTGTGGCAAATAAATTATTTTTTCTTTATTCATTTTTTAATTTAATAATATTAAATATTAAGAACATTATTATTAATAAAATTAAAATTATTGGTAAATTTTATTATAGTGCCTTTAAGAATATCAATAACGAATATAATTTAATACTAGAAAAAATAATCTTCTCTCCTAAACATAACCAAAAAATTCCGGTACTCCGTTTAACTGGTTCTGGCGGTTATATTTTAGAAACTGCAGCTAGTATTTTAAAAAATGAGAAATTTAAATGTTATCTACATCCAGATGATTTAATTACTATCTATAAATTAAATGAAGAACTACAAAGTAACAACCATATTGTTCAAGAAGATTTTAGTGGACAAATATATTTATCAAATGGTGACAAAGTAAATATCTATACACCCAATTTGGAAGAAATAGATCTTAATAAATTATTTTCACTCCCCAAAAACCAGGCAGCTCGTTTACTCGAACAACGGGGGTTTAAAAAGGGCCGAGAAATTAGCCAAGAAATTGCCGAACTTAAATCAAATATTGTTAAATTAACCAGAAATAGTTTTAAGGTCATTACCAGACGCTAAACTCAAGAAAACCAATGTGTCAGCATGGTACTATTAGCTAAAGAAAAGACTACTTCTATCGCAATAAGTATAATAATAATTACCTCTAGTCTTGTGGAATGCTTATAATTTAACTCGTTAGATAAAATATGATATAACTCATGTATTGTATCTAATCTGTGATTTAAAATATTTTGTCTTATTTGAATATCTTGGAACTCTGCTGTCATTAGATACAGAGGCTCAAAACTTGGGCGGCGCCAAAAAAACTCCGGCGTATCCAAAATATCACTATGTAAATTTACAGAATATCTTTCACTGAATAAAATACCAATCTGCTTAGAAATTTGTTTTTTTGATAAAGAAACACTACCTGTATGAGCTAATTCTTTCTGTAACGGAGATGCTTGCTCTAAAAGATTAGAAACGGATTGTTCCAATGTGTTTAATTTTACAGACTGCGCCAATGCGTGCGAGATTGATAATTTTATAAAAACTGAATCATCATTAAGAATAATCTCATTTTTTTCTTCATTGATAAAGGTCCTGGACTCACTATCATCACGCCTGTAGTAAATAAAATCACTTGATGGATTATTTAATTTGTCTATAGCATATTTATTAATTTGCTGAATTATTGCCTGCTCTTGCATTTCATCAGCCCCCCAAATCGTCACGCACCCAAAAGGGAAAAAGAAAATATCTATATTAGATTCCATATATTTATTATCTTTCTGGACGTGAACAACGTCATCAAAATATTTAGGCTCAAGCCCAATATCACTCAGATGGGTAACAAAATCTTTTATATTGTATTCTGCAGCAGTACAGTAAGATGCACATCTCATATTAATAATGTATATAATAACTCGTATCTTTATGATATCTATTAAATAAATAAAGTCAAATTAAGCCGCTTACTCCCACTCTATAGTCGCAGGTGGCTTACTTGAAATATCATAAACAACTCGTGAAATACCCGGAACTTCGTTTATTATTCTATTAGAAGCTCTAGCTAACAATTCATAGGGCAGTGGCGACCAATCTGCAGACATAAAATCATGAGTACTTACTGCCCTTAAAGCGACAACATAATCATAGCTTCTAGCATCTCCCAAAACTGCAACTGATTTTACAGGCATAAAAACGACAAAAGCCTGGCTGGTTTTATCATACCAATCATATTCTCTTAAGATTTCAATAAAAATACGATCTGCCTGGCGTAATAAATTCAAATATTCCGGTTTAATTTCACCTAGTATTCTAACAGCAAGCCCTGGGCCTGGAAAAGGATGTCTGTATACCATGGCATAAGGGATATTCAGCTGCAATCCTATTTTTCTTATTTCATCTTTAAATAGCTCTTTAAAAGGCTCTAATAATTTGAAGGGTAATTGTTCTGGTAACCCGCCAACATTATGATGAGATTTAATCACTGTTGCTTTACCAGTTTTAGATGCAGCTGATTCAATAACATCAGGATAAATAGTACCTTGTGCTAGCCATTTAATCTTATTATTCTTATTAATCTTTTTTGCTTCTGCAACAAAAACATCAATAAAAACATGACCAATAATTTTACGTTTTTCCTCAGGATCGCTAATGTTTTTTAAAGCGTTTAAGAATTGTTTTTGCGCATCTACTACAATAAGATTAATTTCGAATTGGTTTTTAAAAGTATTAACTACTTCTGTGACTTCATTATGTCTTAGTAAACCATTATCTACTAGGACACACACTAATTGTTTACCTATCGCTTTATGCAGCAATAAAGCCAAAACTGATGAGTCCACACCACCAGATAAACCAAGTAACACCTGATCATCTTTAACTTGCTCACGAATTTGTTTAACACTATCGTCTATAATATTATTTATTGTCCATGATTTACTGCATGTACAAATATTACAAATAAAATTGCTTAACAACACATTACCACATTCAGTATGTGTCACTTCCGGGTGGAACTGTAATCCATAATATGGCTTAGCTACATGCGCCATAGCTGCTACAGAAGTATTTTCTGTAGTCGCTGTAACAATAAAATCTTTGGGTAATTTTGTGACTTTATCACCATGGCTCATCCAAACATGAGTATTATTAACAATGTGCTCAAATAGATTATATTGTGCTTTATTCGTATTTATTTGGTTATTTTGAATCTCTATAGGTGCATGCCCAAATTCACGATGCTCAGAACTCTCCACTTGTCCACCTAATTGTACAGCCATAGTTTGCATACCATAGCAAATTCCTAATATGGGGCAATTGAGCTCAAAAATAATTTTTGGCGCCCGATACGTATCATTACTAGTAACAGAAGCTGGTCCTCCTGATAAAATAATTCCTTTAGGATTAAAGGCTTTAATTAAATCATCTCCAACATCACAATGATAAATCTCACAATAGACACCCAGCTCTCGTACTCTGCGGGCTATTAATTGAGTAGTCTGCGAACCAAAATCTAAAATTAATATGTTATCCATATTTTTTATATGACTCATTTTAATTAAATCTAATCTTTCGTAAGCTGATAATTAGGTGGTTCTTTAGTTATAGTGACATCATGAACATGACTTTCCATCATGCCAGCACCAGTGATTTTTACAAATTTTGCAATATGTTGTAAGGTGGAAATATCCTTACTGCCCATATATCCCATACCTGATCGCAAACCACCTACCAGTTGATGCAAAATAGCAACTACTGATCCCTTATATGGTACTCGACCTTCTATGCCCTCTGGGACAAGTTTCTCAGCACCACTGGAACTATCTTGAAAGTAACGATCGCTTGAGCCATCTTTTCTAACCATGGCCCCTAAAGATCCCATTCCCCTATATGATTTATAAGATCTGCCCTGAAATAATTCTACTTCTCCAGGCGCCTCTTCAGTACCCGCAAACATTCCACCCATCATAACAGTATCAGCACCCGCTGCAATGGCTTTGACTATATCTCCTGAATGTCTAATACCTCCATCTGCTATGACAGCAACACCTGTATTTTTTAATGCCTTACTTACATTACTGATTGCTGTGATCTGAGGAACGCCAACGCCAGCTATAATTCTAGTCGTACAAATAGATCCCGGACCAATGCCTACTTTTACAGCATCAACTCCTGCTTTATAAAGCGCCTTTGCAGCTTCCGCAGTAGCTATATTACCAGCGATTACTTGAAGATTAGGATATTTTTTCTTAACCCAAGTAACTCTATCAATAACACCTTGTGAATGGCCATGAGCTGTATCCACCACTAAAACATCCACTCCCGCAGATACCAAGGCAGCAACACGTTCTTCAGTATCTCCGCCTACACCCACGGCAGCTCCAACTAGTAAACGACCTAAGTCATCTTTTGAAGCATTAGGCTTTTCTTTTTCTTTTAAAATATCTCTAACCGTAATTAAACCCACTAGTTCAAAATTGTTATTTACCATTAAAATTTTTTCAATACGATGTTGATGCAATAAATTTAACACTGTTTCTCTCGTCGCTTCACCTTCTTTTACAGTAACTAATTTACTTTTAGGTGTCATAATGTTCGCAACAGGTTGTTCTAAGTTAGTTTCGAAACGCATATCTCTATTTGTTACTATACCAACTACTTTATTGTTCTCAATGACAGGAACGCCCGAAAAATTATGCTTTTTAGTTAAAGCTAGAAGCTCCGCCACCGTTGCTGTAGGCGAAATCGTAATAGCGTCTTTTACAACCCCACTTTCATATTTTTTAACTTGATTGACCTCAGCAGCTTGTCGCTCTATGGACATACTTTTGTGAATAATACCAATACCGCCTTCTTTGGCTAATGCAATTGCTAACTTAAACTCTGTCACTGTATCCATAGCAGCTGATAAAACAGGTATATTAATATTAATTTTTTTTGTTAACTTTGAGTTAGTATTAACATCGCGAGGTAATACTTCTGAATGTAATGGAATTAAAGAGACATCATCAAAGGTAAAAGCTTCTTCTATAATCTGCATAGTATAAAACCCAAATGTAATTTGTAGGCCATTATAGAGAATATTTTCTCTCTTATCAAAACTTAGATTGTTTGATTTACTGCATCCTTTCTTCTGTAAACATCTTGCTGTCTTCCTTTTCTTTAGGCAGATCTTTCAACCAACTAAGCTCTATTAGACTCCCTCGCTTATTCTTAAGTTTCTTTACTTTAGGATCTCTCCATGCGCCTGTAATAGAATAAGCACGCTCAGATATTTGATCAACTGGGGACTCTAGTATTTTATCTACTAAAAACACTACAGCCCCTGCAACTGGCGTACCTACAACGGCCGCGGCAACAGGCAATCCGCTGGTAACATGAGGTGTTATATCAGCTTTCATATCATAAGTTTTTTCAATAATATTTACCCCCCCGTATAATTCAACATCCGCCGATCCTGCTGCAAGCTTAGCTTTTGTTGTAGTTAATATACCATTTTTTAACGTAAATTTTCCACGCAAATCATCAAACTTAAATCCTGGTTCAAAAACATCAGAAAAATCTAATCGTAGGCGCTTTTCCAATGAACCCAAATTAAAGAACCCAAACAATCTCCCAATCCCTAGCTCTACATCATAGATTTTGCCATACCCTGAGTCTATTGTTAACTCTCCACCAGCTATACTCATATCAAAATCTAATAGATTCTTAGGCCAAGAAATATTGTAGTGACCATCAAATTTGATTTTTTCTCGAAAAACAACATCATCAAATACACTAACTACTTTCGGTAAATTTTTAATTTTATACGTCCCCTGTATCTTAGACTCACCATCTACAATATATTCTGCCTTTAAATTTAAATTTAAATTTTGACCATTGAGCGAACTATTGCTAACGATAAATTTCTTTTCTTTTTTCTCTACTTTCGTATTTACCAGCAACTTGCCCAAATCTACATTATTGTAATTAAAATTATCTATCTTCAATACTATATTAGGAAAATTAAGAAACTCTTTATTTTGCAAAGTAAATGGCTCTCGTTTAGGGTTATCATCTTGATATAAAATAAGTTTATTTAAATCTGCAAATATTGCTTCTACATCTTCGTTTTTATTTTTAATAAAATTAACATTACCTATTATATCATCCGTATCTATAGCTATAGATGAGAGCTTTGGAGAATTAAAATAAGAAAAACTACTTATTTTGTGACTCTTTTGCTTAAGACTCGTACTCCCATTAGAATGGTGAACTGTTAAGTTACTAACATGCTTGAAAGCATCTTCTTGCATAATTAATTTTACAACTAATTTTTGCTGAGGCTTTTTATTAAATGCACTATTAAACCATGTCTTGGGTAAATTAATAGCAACTCCATCTAACTCAGAATTAGCTCTTATCGTTAAATCCTTACCTTTTTGTTTCAAATTAAAAATAAATGGGGTTATACCGGTAATATATTTATCAGAAATGAGGTTGAAATATTTATTCAAATTATCAAAATCGAACCATCCTGTTAAATTTAGACTTAATCCTTTTTTATTGTTTTGATCTAAATTCAAGTTAATTTTCGCTTCTTTGTTATTAAAAGAAGATCTAATATTATCTCCAGATACTCCATGATCAGTAAAAAATAATTTACCAGTTAAATCATTAAACACAAATGGTGTATCTTTGATTTCTAATTTATTCTTCAAAAACCCTAAATTACCTGCTATAGCCATTTTTTTATAATCAAGCAAAGGTATGGATAAATTTAATGAAAGATCCATAGGGCCAAAAAATTTTGTAACATTAGTGACAACACCGATACTCGTATTAAGTGGCGTATGTTGAATAATATGAACTAAGTCTTCACTTGTTGTTTTAATCTCGCTTTCCAGTTGCAAGGTATATGCTGATGCTATATTATCTATTCCTAATCCCGGAATTTTCACAGAAATATTGTTAATACTACTATTACTAATCTTTGCATCAGTAGATGCTATATTTAGCTCTCTTCCACGCAACAATAATACAGCATTCATATCATAAATTTTTGGCCAAACTTTGCTATAATCTACGTTGACATTTAACAACTCTGCTCTCAATAAAAATACGCCTTCAGGCTTATCATATTGACTATCATAGGGGAAACTAGCGTTAAGGTTACCTCGCCACAGAATTCTTGCATCTCCTATTTGCCCAGACTCCACATGGTTTTTCAGCCAGTTACCAGTATCATTTTCTAGTAAATAAACTGGCAAATGAGAAATAAATTTTTTGATGTCAACATATCCAAATTCTATGTTACTGGTAATCTGCAAATTCTCTTTCTTACCTTCGCGCAGCACATCAGCTTTTACAATAAAATTTGAACCAGCTAAGTTTACTCTAACATCATCCAGCTTAAGATGAAATTTATCAAAAAAATTAAATTTACTTTTGTTAGAGTATGTAAGATCACCATGTATTTCTTTTAGTTCTAAGACTTTATCCACGTCTAAAACTATTTTAATTTGTGGTGAATCTACATGTATCTGTAGATCTGGTGACAATTCTAAATTTTCAATATCTGTATTCTTAAGGCTACCCCATATTTTTAACAAAGTATTGGGATGAAAATTTATTGCCTTTAATCGATTGCTGTCAATTAATTTTTTTGTGATAAATGTGTATAATTGGCAACTGTTTGTAGCAAAATAAAACTGATGATCTGCCCTAGAAATATTTTCTACATTTGCTTTATTATATCTAGCCGCAAACTCAAGTTTTTCTAATGATTCTGGCAATAATAATGAAGTGTATAATGACAGATAATATTTACTATTATGAATCTTTAGTTTATCTAATCTATATTGATTAAAACTAATATTTTTCAACCTAAAATTTTGGATAAAAAACTTATTCTGATCACGCAGATCGTTAATATATTTTCTTATAATATCTTCAGGATTTTTTGTGAAACTTGAGTCTTTTGCTATCTCCTGGTTAAAAATTAATTTTCCATCTTCTATACTTACTTGATCAACAACAAGCTTACCGAATAAGATAGTTTTCATGGGATGCATCAATATTTTAACATCAGAAACCTCAATACTTTCTTCAGGCTTTAAAGATAAATCATTAATAGCTTTATTTTTAAGAACAACATCACTCGCCTGAATGTATATTTTAAGGCCGTGCCAACTGGCCGTAATTTTAGGGATATTAATATGATAGTCTGTTGATTTTTCTATATAACTTATGATTTCTTGCTTATAGCTTGGAATGATGCTTACTATAATTGCACACATCCCGTAAAAACCTAGGATAATAATAAATAATGCACACAACAGTTTATAGATAACTGTTTTTATTTTATAAATATTGTCAATTATTTTAAACATAACTAACATCCTAGCATTATTTTATAAGCATGCACAGCGTTTATTATATTATTAAATATACACTATACATGATAAACTATAGAGCATTACATTGCTATGCTTATCGCTTAGCTTTAAAAAAATCTTTTAACAATCTTGAGCATTCCTCAGACAAGATATTGCCTATAATATCTATCTGATGATTAACAAGGTATATTTTAGATAAATCAATCAACCCACCAATACTCCCTGTTTTTGGATCAGTTGCTCCAAAATATAATTTTTTAACTCTTGCATGCAATAACGCACCTAGACACATCATACAAGGTTCCAGTGTTACATAAATCTCACAATCAATTAATCTATAATTATTTAACTTTTTACTAGCAGCGCGCATACACTCAATTTCAGCATGAGCAGTGGGATCACAAGATACAATATTGCTATTAAAAGCTTTTGCGATTAAAGCATTATTTTTCACAATAACAGCTCCAACAGGAACATCACCTTTGGATTCTGCAATCTTTGCTTGCTCTAAAGCTACAGTCATCCAATACTCAGGATGATTGCCTGTGGAAGACATATTAGCTGAATTTTCTACCATAGACTAATAGACCTACAATATACTAACACTTAACTGTCTATGGCAGATAATCAACTTGTCTCTTTGCTGGTAACAAATCTGATTTATTTAATCCAAGCACTAATGCTAAAGCACCTGCTATATAAATAGAAGAATAAGTACCAACTAATATGCCTATACATAATGATAATGAAAAACCATGAAGAGTGGGGCCACCGAAAATCAATAGGGCAATAACAACCAAAAGAGTTAAACCAGATGTCATAATTGTTCTGGATAGTGTTTGATTTATAGATAGATTAATAACCTCTAATGGGGTTGCTTTTCTTAACTTAATGAAATTTTCTTTCACTCTATCAAACACAACAATTGTATCATTCAAAGAATACCCAATAACTGCAAGGATACCAGCTAGTGTAGTCAAATCGAATTCGACTTGAAACAATGAGAATAACAATAAAATCACTATAGGATCGTGGGCTAAAGCAACCGCTGCTGCAATAGCAAACCTCTTTTCAAAACGCATTGCAATATAGATCATTGTAGCTACTAATGCCACAAGAATAGCCAAGCTCCCTTGTTCTGCCAATTCAGCTCCAACTTGTGCACCTATAGCATCTACTCTACGCAACTCAACCTTATCGCCTGTAGAGGTTAATAACTTTATTATATTTTCCGCAACTACTTTTTCATTGACATCTTTTCTTGCTGCTAACCGTATAATAACTTCTTTTGGTGAACCAAAACTTTGAACTACTGCTTCAGAATAATCTGTTTTTAATCTGTTTCTAATTTCCGTTAATGGCGCGTCTTGCTCATAACCTAATTCAACAACAATACCACCTGTAAAATCTAAACTCCAATTTATTCCTTTAAGATATATGCTAACAAAAGAAGCTATTATCAATATCCCTGATACAATAGCTGTCAGACCTCTAATACGCATGAAGTCAATTCTTGTGGTTTTTGGGAAAAACTCCATGATTACTCCTAATTTAATTAATTTTAAATCCCTATTGGTAACTTAGACAATCTTCTATCACCATACACTAAATTAACAATTGCTCTGGAACCTGTGATAGCAGTGAACATTGAGGTTAAAAGACCAATAGTTAAGACTAAAGCAAAGCCTTTTACAGCACCTGATCCAATGCTAAACAATACGATAGCTGCAATTAACGTTGTAACATTAGAGTCAATAATGGTAGAAAGAGCTTTATCATAACCTGCTTTAATGCTTGCCTGTATAGGAGTACCCAGTCTTAATTCTTCTCTGATACGCTCAAAAATTAAAACATTTGCATCCACGGCCATACCTAAAGTTAAAACAATACCAGCAATACCAGGTAGTGTCATTGTAACACCAATTAAAGAGCATACTGCCACTAGTAATACTAAATTCATAAATAATGCCATATTAGCAATTATGCCAAAAACTCTGTAGTATAGAATCATAAATAATACAACAAACATCAAGCCATAGATTACAGAGTTCAGCCCCATAGCGATATTGTCTTTACCAAGACTAGGGCCAATCGTCCGTTCAGAAACGATATGAACAGGTGCAGGCAAAGCACCTGCACGAAGTAATAATGCTAAGTTTTTAGCTTCTTGCATCGACTGCAATCCTGTGATTTGGAAACGTTTACCTAAAGCGGTTGTAATAGTTGCAATCGAAATAATCTCTTTAGTAATTTCTTTAGAAACTTTAACCTCACCACCCTTATCATCAGGCGTCTCTTTCATTCTGGTTTCAACATAGACTGTAGCCATTGGCTTACCCTGATTCTCGAGCGTAACTTGACTAAATTTTCTTATAGAAGCTGAACTCCCACTTAAAGTGATAACTACTGATGGTCGGCTATTTTGGGGATCAACATCAGCATAGGCGGTTACAATAGATTCTCCAGTTATAATAACATCATTTTTAACAGCCTCTTTGTAGCCATTACTTTGCATGGGTAACATAACATAACCAACAGGTACTGAAGAACCATAATCTCTACCAGCATAGGCTAAACGAAATTCAACAGTTGCAGTTTTGCCTATAATGTCTTTAGCACGAGCTGTATCCTGTATCCCAGGTAATTCCACAACAACTCGGTTAGTCCCTTGTCTTTGAACAATAGCCTCAGCTACCCCCAATTCATTGACACGCTTACGCAACGTAATAATACTTTGCTCCATTGCATAATTTCTTATTTTAGTTTTTTCTGTATCAGAAAACTTTAAGACGAGAACGTTATTATCTTTGTCATTTGCTTTAGAAATGACCAAGTGAGAAAATTGTTTTTGCAATAAAATACTTGCGTTATCTAGATCTTCGACTGTTTTTAATCGCACTAGTATCGCTGTATCATCTGCTGTATCTGCTACAGTAACAGGGCTTTCTGTACCAACATTATCTGAATTGAGATTAGAGTTAGAGCTAGACTTTAACGTCACTCCTCTATAGCGGATATTCTCTTCTCTTAATTGTTTTCTGATCTCCTCAATATCACTTTCTATGTAGCGAGTCAAAGCTGCCTTAGTGTCAACTTCCATTAAGAAATGTACACCACCACGCAAATCTAAACCCAATTTCATAGGCTCAGCTCCGATGCTTGTCAACCACTTAGGCGTCGCAGGAGCTATATTTAGAGCAACTATGTAATTATCACCTAAGGTTGCTTTGACCCATGTCTTTGCTGTTAATTGAGACTCAGAATCGTTCAACCGTATTAAGAGACCGTTATCTTGCTTCTCAATACTTTTGTAAACAATACTTTTTTGAGCTAAAACTGTTTCCACTTGTTCCTGCATTTCAACAAGCTGCTCAGGGGCGATTCCTTTGCTAGAACTTACCTGTAAAGCATAATCTTCGCCAAACAAGTTAGGCAATGAGTACAATGCACCTAATATGACTATAAATAATACTAACAAATTTTTCCAAAGAGGGTATTTATTCATAGCCATGTTATATTCTTCCTAAACATTTATCTACAGATTATATATACTTATTTCCTAAGAGTATCAAATAGACTTTAAAGTTCCCTTGGGCAATACACTACGGATGTGACTTTTTTGCATCTTAATCTCGACATTATCTGCAATATTGAGAATAATATAATCGTCTTTTAACCTCACTATTTTACCCATTATTCCAGAGTAAGTGATTACCTCATCATTTTTATCAAGTTTACTGATAAGATTGTTTTGTTCTTGTTCTTTTTTTTGCCTAGGACGGATAGAAAGAAAATAAAATACCAAAAAAAAGCTAGCCATTAAAATCAGCAGAGAAAAATTACTCGCTTGACTTTGCGCAACATCAGATGCTGCATATGCAGTTGGAAACATTTCGTACCTCTTATAAATTTATTACAATTATTCTAATATGTTTTAATATGCCTTTTAAGCAATGTAATTTCGTCTATTATATACAACTCTATTTTTTAATCTAGACGATCTAACCACATCGCATCACCATAAGAATAAAATCTATATTTATTCTCAATGGCCTGTTGGTAATAATACCCAATATTATCTAAGCCAGCAAAGGCACTCACTAGCATCATTAAAGTAGAACCTGGCAGGTGAAAATTTGTCACCAGAGAATCGACTATTTTAAATTTATAGCCTGGATAGATAAAAATATCTGTCTCACCCGTGATATCTTTAATCCCTGTAGACTGCTCTTTATTTGCTGCCTGATTATAAGCAACAAGATTTAAATCTGTATGATTTAAAATAACATCTGCGACTGATTCTAAACATCGTAGACTTGTGGTTCCTACAGCTACTATTTTATTTTTATTTTTTTGCACTCTTAAGATACTCTCAATAGTATCTGCTTTGATTTCATACACTTCACTGTGCATTTTGTGCTCTAAAATATTTTCTGTTCGGACTGGCTGAAATGTTCCTGATCCCACGTGTAAAGTCACGTACTTAATTTCTATACCTTTTGCTTTAATCAAAGCTAATAATTCTTGATCAAAATGCAAACCAGCCGTGGGTGCTGCAACTGCCCCATCATTCTTAGCATAGACTGTCTGATAGCGCTCTTGATCTTCTATAGATAAATTTCTATTTATATAAGGCGGTAATGGTAAATGACCATGTTTATTTAATAACTCTATCCATACATTATCCTTGTTTAATTTAATTAAAAACAAGTTGTCTTGCTTTTCAATGACTGTAATACTGTAGTTGTTATCTATATTGACAACCAATCCAGGTTTAGGTGATTTATTAGCTTTTATATAAACTAGAGCTAAATTATTCTCCTGAATCCGTTCTAATAAAAACTCTATTTTAGCTCCTGTTAGTTTATGCCCATAGAATCTAGCTGGCAATACTTTGGTATTGTTTAACACCAATAAGTCACCTGGATTTAAGAGCTCTATAATATTTTTGAAATATGAATGGCTAATTTTATCGATGTTATCTCTATGATTCTCACATATCATCAGCCTACTCCCTGTACGATTAGGCGAAGGGAACTTTGCTATTAGTTCCTCAGGAAGCTCATAAGAAAATTGAGACAAGTGCATGTTCTAGCAGACTGATTAATATTAATAAAGCAAGATCTTATCATATCCTAACTAATATGCACTATTAGTTTAAAATAAATCCTTACGAGTAATCTCTAAATTTGCCTCACCACCAACCTAATTTTAACAATTTCTATGTTATAATGCCCAAATCACTGAGATATAAGTAATAAAATATATACTATGCAGAATCCAACTTCTCAATACAATCACAAAACTCTAGAGCCTGCCGTACAAAAATATTGGCAAGATCATAAATCTTTTGAAGTAACTGAAGATAAATCTAAAGAAAAGTTTTATTGCTTATCTATGCTGCCTTACCCTAGTGGCAACTTGCATATGGGACATGTAAGAAATTATTGCCTAGGTGACGTCATAGCCAGATTTTGGCGGATGAATGGTAAAAATGTTCTACACCCCATGGGATGGGATGCTTTTGGATTACCAGCAGAAAATGCAGCTATTGAACGTAAAATTGCACCAAGTAAATGGACTTATCAAAATATTGATCATATGCGCGCTCAATTGAAGACCATAGGGTTCAGTTTTGATTGGACGCGTGAATTTGCTACCTGCTCACCAGAGTATTACCGCTGGGAACAGTGGTTATTTACCAAATTATACAAAAAAGGGTTAGCTTATCAGAAGAAAAGCGTGGTTAATTGGGATCCCGTTGACCAAACCGTCTTAGCTAATGAACAAGTAGTAGATGGTAAAGGCTGGCGTTCTGGTGCTACGATTGAGCGCCGAGAAATTAACCAGTGGTTTTTGAAAATAACCAGCTATGCTGATGAGTTATTAGACAGTCTAGATAATTTACCTGGTTGGCCTGAGCAAGTCAAAACTATGCAGCGCAATTGGATTGGACGCTCACAAGGCACTAATATTTCTTTTAAAATTGAAGATGCACTGCTTTTAAAAAACTCATTAGAACAATTAACTGTTTATACTACAAGAGCCGATACTTTAATGGGGGTCTGTTTTGTTGCTGTTGCCCCTGGACACCCACTTGCTCTAGAAGCAGCAAAACAAAATTATCAACTATCTCAATTTTTAGATAAATGTAAACAAATTAAAGTCGCCGAAGCCGATTTTGCAACCCTGGAAAAAGAAGGAATGCCCACTGGCTTTTTTTGCATTCATCCTATTACAAAACAACAGATACCTATTTGGGTGGGAAATTATGTCTTAATGGAATACGGCACTGGCGCAGTAATGGCAGTACCAGCTCATGATCAGCGAGATTTCGAATTTGCTAAAAAATATCAAATAAATTTTACGCAAGTAGTCAAACCAGACAATAATCTTACATTTGACTTAACTCATGCCGCTTATACTGATTATGGTGTATTAATTAATTCTGGACAATTTGATAACTTATCTTCTCAGGATGCAATAGAAAAAATTACAAGTTATTTAATACAAAATAACTTAGGTGATAAAACTGTACATTATAGATTACGCGATTGGGGTGTTTCTCGCCAAAGATATTGGGGTGCACCCATCCCCATTATCTACTGCGATGCTTGCGGCATTCTACCTGTGCCTGAACACGATCTCCCTGTGTTACTACCTCCAAATATTGAGTTTACAGGCGCCAGCTCTTCTCTAGCAAATATCCCTGAGTTTTATCAAACCACTTGCCCACAATGCAACAAAATAGCAAAAAGGGAAACGGACACTTTTGATACTTTTATAGAATCATCTTGGTACTATGCTCGTTACACCTGTCCAGATCAACATAATAAAATATTGGATGAACGAGTGGACTATTGGGGGCAAGTTGATCAATACATCGGAGGAATTGAACATGCTATTATGCACCTGCTTTATGCTCGATTTTTTCATAAAGTCATGCGAGATGAAAATCTAGTACACACTGATGAGCCTTTCAAGAATTTATTAACTCAAGGAATGGTACTCAAAGACGGTTCAAAAATGTCAAAGTCAAAAGGCAATACCGTATCACCGGTTGAACTTATTGAAAAATACGGTGCGGATACAGTACGTCTATTTAGCATGTTCGCCGCCCCTCCAGAACAATCTCTTGAATATTCTGATTCTGGGGTTGAAGGCTCTTACAGATTTTTGAGAAAACTGTGGACCATTACACACGATTATCTAGCTAAACCGGTTGCAAAAGAAGCTTTAAATACCAGCTGTAACTTTAAAACAAATGAATTAACAACACTGCAAAAAGAAATTAGATACAAAACCCATAGCGTTTTGCAAAAAACTAGTCAAGATTATGCAAAAAAATATGCTTTTAACACCGTAGTCTCTGCAGTCATGGAGTTAATAAATCTTTTAAGTAAATTTAATATTAATTCTCTTCAAGATAGCCTTGTTTTTCTGGAAGCTTTAAGAGTCGCTATTTGTATTCTAGCCCCCATTACTCCACATATTTGTCATGAACTTTGGCTTATGTTAAACCCTAATACAAATATACCAGTGATAGATCAAAAATGGCCTAAAGTTGATGAGAATGCATTAGTAACAGATCTCCTCACTCTTGCAGTGCAAGTGAATGGTAAAGTTAGAGCCAATATTACTGTTGCAACTAATGCAGACAATATGAGTATAGAAACAGCAGCATTAGATCACTCTAATGTCAAAAAGCATATTGCTGATACTAAAATTAAAAAAATTATTATTGTCCCTAAAAAACTGATAAATATTGTTATATAAAGGCAACTACTAATCTAACGAGTTAACAACATGAATAATCTACCCACCTTGTATCGTTCATTACCGTTAATAATAGCCTTATTATTAACCGGCTGCGGGTTTCATTTGCGCGGTTGGGAACAAGATAAACTATCGACCATTAAAGATGTTACCTTAAATTATACTACTATTAATAGCACTTACCTAAATAATAAATTTATTGATGGACTTATCTCAAGATTACGTGGCAACCGCATTCAAGTTAATGCCATTGGTTATGGGTCCAACTCTTCTTTAGATACTACGCACTCTAATCATGCACAATATACAATAGAAATATTAACTGCTGAGTACTCTAAAAAAATTATTTCAACTGGAAGCACCCAATCAGTAACTCAATATAAATTAAGTTTTAATACTACGTTCAAAGTATTTAAAGCAGATAAACTCATTTTAAATAATCAGGTTATCAATGCTCAGCGTAACTATAATTACCAAGCAAATCAGATCCTTGGTATTAATTACGAAGAAGATACAATAGCCACTGAATTAATTCAGGAAGTAGCAGATAGAATTATGAATCAACTTATTCTCGCTAAAAATAAATAGAGATTACATATCCAAAATGCAACTCAACCAAAATCAATTAATATCTTATCTAAATAATAAGAAAAATAGTTTTTCTAATATACATTTTTTTTTGTTACATAGTGACGATACCTTCTTATTGCAAGACTATGCTAAACAATTAAAACAACATATTATACCTAGTTTATCTTTATCTCATGCTTCACAGACACAACGTATAGAAAGTACAGAAAATACAGAAAATACAGAAAATACAGAAATAGTAAAAATAATTTTTCATATCGACTCCAGCACAGACTGGCTTGCTATTCTCAATACTATCAACACGCCTGGGCTATTTAGTGAAAAACAACTTATTGAAATCCATTTTCTTAATAAAATAACACTTGATGAACAAAAATATTTAATGCAGCTTGCAAAAACGGTTCATAATAATCCAGATCTACTTTGTGTAATACTATACCCATACAAACTAGACAGCCAAGCTTTAAAACAAAAATGGATAACCACTTTAGACGAATATGGTTTAATAATAACTATATGGCCTCTTTCGTCTGTAGATTACCCCAAATGGCTTTCCAACCAAGCACAAAAATATAAAATTAGTTTTAGTGATCAGATGGTATTTGATTATTTTTGTCAAAAAACTATGAGTAACCCTAATGTTGCTGATCAGACATTATATAAGCTACAATTACAAAATATTTGTATAGTTAATCAAGACCTGTTGACTGCTATCCTTTCCGAACATGCTAACTATGATATATTTGACCTCATCGATAACTACTTATTAGGCAATATAAAACAAGCACTTATTATTTTAAACTTGTTAAAAAGCAATACTGAACCTTTATTAATTCTCTGGGCCCTGCGTAAAGAACTACATACTCTTACTACTATTAATGAGCAATCTTTGGCTACAAATCCTCCTACCCCTTTTGGTAATATTATTAAAAATTTAAAATTATGGTCAAATAAAATTAATATTATTAATACGGCCCTTAAAAAATATGATCTCAAAGCACTTTACAAGATTCTCGATAAGATTGCCTCTACAGAGCCGCTGATTAAAACAGAGAATAATCCTGACTTTATTTGGCAGCAACTTAATGAAATTTTACTGTTTAATACTGTTGTACTATCTGAGTAAATTTGATTGCATGTACAACACAAAGCCATTTGACAAACTTTTTAATTCTCTAAAAATCAAGGCTGGAATTTACATTCTTAACTATTTAAGCCTAGAATAATAACATGCATAAAAGAAAATTTATCTTTCTAATAGTATTAATTTTTACTTTTGGTCAAATTGCGACTGATTTATACCTACCCTCTTTAAATCATATTGCTGCAAGTTTTTCCTCCAATACCGCAATGGCTCAACTGTCTATAACTATTTATATAATCAGCGCTGTATTTTCTCAACCTGTCTACGGAGTAGCCTCCGATGGCTATGGCCGTAAGCCTTCTTTAATTTTGGGAATGACTTTAGCAAGCCTTGGTACCTTAATTTGCTTATTTGCAAATACCATAAATATTTTCTTACTCGGGCGATTTATTCAAGGCCTAGGAGCGGGTGTGGGATCAACAGTCTGCAGAGCGATCATGCGCGATTCTTTTTCGGGAAGAGAACTCATCACAGCAAATTCCCATTTAGCTGTTTCTAATATAGCATTTATGATTTGTGCCCCTGTCATGGGTGGCTATATAGCTTATTATATAAACTGGCGATGCTGCTTTGTCTTATTACTAATTCTTGCTCTAACTAATCTCATTTCAGTCATTTTTTCTTTACCAGAAACAAGCAAAAAGCATGGCAGGCATAACTTAAAACCTAGAATCATTATTAATAACTTTGCAAGTTTATTAAAATCTCATAATTTTTTATTTTATAGCTTTTGTTCTTTTATGACTTTCGGCGGTATTATGGCATGGACAACAGCAGGGCCAATTTTACTACATAAAATTTATAATGTAAGTCAAATTCATATAGGCTGGATTTATTTTATTATAGGTTTTTGTTACATCATAGGTAATATTTTTAACCGAAAAACTGTTTACCGAGTAGGAATGAATAACATGATTAAATATGGCTTTGCTATACAATTTGTATCAGGTTTAGTTTTATTATTAATATATCTATCTCATATCGCTTATATTTACGCTTTAATCATACCTGTTGCAAGCTATACATTTGCCTCCAGTTTAATAGCGCCAAATGCCAGTGTTGGAGCAATAAATGACTTTACAGATATATCAGGTACAGCATCAGCTCTTTTAAGCATGCTACAGAATCTTGGGGCGGTCTTTTTTAGTCTTATGATGATTATCTTTAAAGCCCAATCTATATTACCCTTTGCTATTTGCCTTACAGCTATTGGATTAATTGCATTGCTAGGGAACTTTGTTTTAAAGCATGATCAAATCACTATAGCTTAATTTAAATACATATCATTGAACAATATTCGAAAGAATCTCATCATTTTTTTCTATTATATTCCAACGCCAAGATTCGACTGGATCAATTTGTTTATAATTATTACCCCAAGTACAATTTTCCGTAAAAGTATTTTGACTACATTTATCTTTATATACCAATATAAAATTATAAGCTGTTAGAATGCTACACCCATCTTTAGTTTTAAAGTTCAATAGATCACTTTGCTGCTTTTGCGCTAACTTTGCAATGATAAATAAAGCTTCCAAATTAAACAAACTGTAAGTTAAAGATCGTGTCCTTGTTAATTCTAATGGTTGTTTACCATCAGGTTCGATTTGTTTTGCAATAATATTTGATTTTGTATCTTCAATAATTTTTTCTACATAATCTTGCTTATTTAAAAATAATGCTATAGCTAATACTTGTGCGTTGTACCAAGTATGATGGTTATTTTCAAGTTTACTAGCCTCTATTCCCATATTACTGTTTGTAAGCCATGTAAAATATTTTTCTAGCCAATCTTTAAATTTCTGATAATCACCCTCTGACAAAGATTTAGATTCTAATAGAATAGGCACAACCTCTAACAAACTTATAAGATATCTAAACTCTACTATGCCTGAAGATTCACCTTGATTATTATTTACACCTAATCTAACTTGAGCATAATTTAAATTTGGCTCCATACTGGTGTTATTATCTAAAAACCATAAATTTAAAAATCTTACCGCAATATCTGCCGTGTTTTTATCTTTGGTTACTTTATATTCTTTAGAAAAATTAATTATATTATCAATTGTTTTTTTTAAACATCCAGCATCACCTTGTTTTACTAAATCTACATTACGAATGCCATCTTTTTTTATATAGGGCAAACCATCTGGCTTATTAGGATCTGGCCACCAATATGGTGAATAGCTAATGTAATTATGATTATTAAAGTTTGATAAAGATACTTTTTTATCCATTATTGAGCAAAAAACCAATTTATTTCCAGAGTAACTAATATTTAAAGCTGTTAACAATAGAATTATTTTAATTAAAGCCACAAATCTTCTATATAGCATACTTATTTCTATTTAATCTTTAATTTAAAATTTTAAATAATTACTGTTTATTAAATAATAAAATCTAAAACTTCAGAAATATTATTAATCACTTGCGTCTTTAAGCCTGGAAACTCACCTTTAGGTAAATTTAATTTTGGTAATATTGCTGTTTTGAAACCATGTTTTTGTGCTTCTTGCAACCGCATGGCTGCTGATTGAATAGGTCTTAATTCACCACCTAATCCTAACTCGCCTATAATAATAGTATCGTTTGGAATTGGTCTATTTTTTAAACTAGATATAACCGCGCAAGCAATAGCCAAATCTGCAGCTGTTTCATTTATCTTTACTCCACCTACTACATTAATAAAAACATCTTGATCATATGTAAAGATACCACTATGTCGGTGTAACACTGCTAAACACATAATAAGTCTTGCGTGTTCTATCCCTACGCATATACGACGAGGGTTTCCTAAATGGCTTTTATCGACCAAAGCTTGCACTTCTACTAATAAAGGCCTTGTGCCCTCCCAAGATGCAGTAACCACGCTCCCTGGAGTAGGATTGTCTGTTTTCTGTAAAAAAATGGCTGAAGGATTAGTAACTGCTTTTAAACCTTTATCACCCATTACAAATAAACCTAACTCATTTACAGCACCAAATCTATTTTTAACAGCGCGCAACGCTCTGTACCTACTATCACCCTGCCCTTCAAAATAAAGTACAGTATCAACCATATGCTCTAAAACTCTAGGACCTGCTATAGCACCTTCTTTAGTGACATGACCTACTATAAATAACGCAGTACCTGTTTGTTTAGCATATTGTACCAATTGCGCTGCTGACTCTCTGACTTGACTCACGGAGCCAGGAGCTGAGCTAACTTGAGAACAACACACTGTTTGTATGGAATCTATAATAATAACTTTAGGTTTTATTTTTCCTGCCTGAGTAATAATATTATCAATATGGATCTCAGAGAATAATTTTAAATTAGTCTCAGTAATGTCTAATCTTGCTCCTCGCAATACTACTTGTTGTAAAGACTCCTCCCCCGTAACATAGAGAACTTCTAAGTTCTGTGATAAAACATCAGCTGCTTGTAATAAAAGGGTAGATTTTCCGATTCCAGGATCACCGCCTATTAAGACAACTGAACCAGCTACAAGCCCCCCTCCAAGCACGCGATCTAACTCTGATATTCCAGTTGTAATTTTAATAGATTCTTGTAAGTCTACCTCTGCAAAGCTACGCACTGTGTTTTCATCAACCCCTGCATATCCCCTATAAGAATTATAATTTGAATTATTAGAGTTCTTAGCGGTAATCACCACTTCAGTAAAACTATTCCATGCTTGGCAATCCCCACATTGTCCATTCCATTTGGACTCCTGGTTACCACAGTGCTGACATTCGTATATCTTTTTAGTTTTAGCGACTTTTGGTGACATTTTTAAAATAATGCTGATTATGTTAATATATTTGCGATTAACAGTATTACATCTAGGGACTACCATGTCAAAAGAGACTAAAGAAACTAAAGTATTCAAAGAAAAAACAAGAACAGCTATTACACCCACGAGAGCAGAAAATTACCCAGAATGGTATCAAGAAGTGATAAATGCTAGTGACTTAGCTGAAAACTCTCCCGTCAGAGGCTGTATGGTCATAAAACCTTGGGGCTATGCCGTCTGGGAAAATATGCAACATATTTTAGACGACGCTTTTAAACGCACAGGGCATGTGAATGCTTATTTCCCTTTACTTATACCATTAAACTATCTGGAAAAAGAAGCTGCACATGTTGATGGCTTTGCTAAAGAATGTGCTGTTGTTACACATACACGATTAGAAACTATAGATGGCAAGCTTACTCCTGTATCTCAACTAGAAGAACCCTTAATTATACGCCCAACCAGCGAAACTATCATTGGAGAATGCTACTCGCGCTGGGTACAATCTTATCGTGATCTACCTATATTGATTAACCAATGGGCTAATGTAATGCGCTGGGAGATGCGTACTAGATTGTTTTTACGTACATCTGAGTTTTTATGGCAAGAAGGTCATACAGTACATGCTACTGATACTGAGGCGCTTGAAGAAACACATAAAATGCTAGAAGTTTACGCTAATTTTGCTGAACAGGTTGTTGCAATGCCTGTTATAAAAGGTATTAAAACGCCTGATGAACGTTTCCCAGGTGCGGTTGAAACTTATACCATAGAAGCAATGATGCAAGATTACAAAGCTCTACAAGCTGGGACCTCACATTTTTTAGGGCAAAACTTTGCTAAAGCATCTAATATAACATTTACTAACAAAGAAGGGTTAATTCAATATGCTTGGACAACCTCTTGGGGAATGAGCACCAGGATGATTGGTGCGATGATTATGACTCATAGTGATGATGATGGATTAATCCTACCACCAAAATTAGCCCCTGTTCAGATTATTATTCTACCTATTTATAAAGATGAGCCTAACAGCACAATAAAAGCTGACGTTTTAGAATATTGCCATGAGATCAAAGTAAGTCTTGAAGAACAAAATTATCACAACCGACCTATTAGAGTTAAAATAGACAATAGAGAAATCAATGCTGGTGAACGCACTTGGGATGCTATAAAAAAAGGTATACCACTACGAGTAGAGATTGGGCCTCGTGATATAGCGGATAACTCTGTTTTTGTGGGCCGACGTGATTTATCACCTAAGAAAAAAGTAAGTATTATCAAAGACGAATTTGTAAACACAATTGTAAAACAATTAGATGAGATCCATAACCATCTATTTGATAGAGCTTATTTATACCGTCACAATAATACTAAAGAAATTTTCTCTGAAGCAGAATTCACAGAGTTCTTTAATGACAAAAATCCAGGTGGTTTTGCTATTTGCTTTAGTGACTCGGGCACTGAAGTAAACAAAATTACCAAACCATTAAAAGTCACCGCACGCTGTATCCCATTGAAGACTATAGAAGAGCGTGGGAAATGTATTTTTACAGGTAAAGATAATTGTCAAAAGATTATTTATGCTAAAGCTTATTAGTATTTAATAACGGGGGCAGGCCGGCCTGATCCCGTTATTGACAATATTGGAAGAGCTAAAATTACTAAAAATATATGCGTACCTGGCCTCATGTCGTTTTATTTTTTTGTTTCAAAAATATACTTTTTTGAATCCTTATCATGTGCATAATATGTCTTAACTTAACATCAAACTAAAATAAAGCCATTTTTTAACGAAAATATCTTTTTATAATATCCGCTATTTGGACAGCTTTTTCACCTAAAAAATAAAATATTGGATAAAAGATAAATATATACAACATTACATAAGTAATCAACTGTGCTAATTCATAGATACTATCCACTGAACTATTTGCAGTTTTATCCATAAAGTAGATAGCAATAACAGGAATAGAAACACTACATCCTAGCATCGTTAAAAAAAAACCGATGTAACGACTAGATATCTCTCGTGAAGTTAGCTTATTTTTATTCTTACAAATTGATCTATACCATAAAGAGTTACTTTTAATCATGATTTACCTTTGTCACTTTTGACTGAAGTGCTACAATCTGTCTTTGACCATTGATATGTAGATTTAGCTATATCGTACACACTACTGCCAATAGTTGTATATATGTTTCGAAGTATTTCATCTGCTTTCTCCGTATTGTAATGCGCAAATGCCCTATAATTTCCATTAACTTTTATAGCATTAGAGCTAGGAAAGTAATTTAGTAATGGCACATTATATCTACCAACTGTTAGTCCAATTGTAGTACTAGTAACACCATCTACAGCGCTTTCTGTAACACTTGAAACAGTAAACGGCGTTTCTCCTGTTAACTTACGATATATAGCGTCTGTAGAAATCTTTGCACCTGTTCCAATACTAATCATCGATAATGCTGCACGCCCTGGAGGGATTATAGCAGTCAATCCTCCCAATATAGATGCTGTTCCAAGCTTCCATAAATCTCGCTCACCACCTAAATATGTAGTACCAGCTGCCAAAACACCACCACTTATAACAAGTAAGAAATTACGTCCATCTGAATCCACAAACTTATAGGGATTATTCGCTGCATACGCATATCTATTAAAAGTAGCAGGGACCTCAGGTTTAACCTCGACTGGGTCTGGTGCCATAAACCTTCCAGAGATAGGATTATAAT
>CAZSRF010000008.1:0-62597 GCA_964609155.1 uncultured Gammaproteobacteria bacterium
TATAACTAATATTGTCTCAGCATCATACCATATTTAATCTACGAGACTACTTATTCTAAATACCCAGGGCTGTCCGATGAATAGTTGGGAGATTAAATAACATGCCCTCAACGACGTCATCCTTGGATTTTTTTGCTCGAGAGCTTGAAAAGAACACTAAAAATTCGCAAAAAAATTCAAGGATCCAGGAAAAATCTACCTTATTGGCACCAATAAGCAAGATCGCCTCTGGATCCTAAAATTTTTCTGTGAAAGTTATTACTTCTTTTCAATATTTCGAACAGAAAAATTGTAGGATGACGCTATCCCCGGTAATTATATTTAAGTTTACAACTATTCGCTGGACAGCCCTGTCTAAATACCCCTTCGCCTCACTTAGCTCGGCACCTCCCATATACAGCGGAGGATAGGGGGGGGGTAACGCTTACGTTTCTATTGATGTCCATCAATATCTATTAATATTTATGCCACTGAACTAGAATTAATATCTGATTCTTTCATGCTTAATTTTATTCTACCTTGACGATCAACGTCTAGTACTTTGACCTTTACCGCCTGGCCTTCTTTTAGCATATCTTCTACTTTTTCAACACGAGTTTCAGCCAATTGCGAAATATGCACCAAACCATCTTTACCTGGTAAGAAATTTACAAAAGCGCCAAAATCAACAATTTTAACTACTTTACCATCATAAACTCTGCCTATTTCCGCATCAGCAATGATAAGCTCTATCTCTTGTTTAGCTTTTAATCCTGATTCTTCATCAATAGATGCTATTTTAACTACGCCATCGTCATCTATGTCAATATTAACACCTGTCTTTTCAACAATACCCCTGATTGTTGCACCACCTTTACCTATAATATCTTTAATCTTATCTGCTTTAACCTGCATTGTTAAAATACGGGGAGCGTTATTAGAAATATCACCTTTTGGTGCAGAAATCACTTCACTCATGATGTTTAAAATATGTATTCTGCCTTCTTTTGCTTGAGTTAGGGCAGACTCCATAATATTGCGATCAATACCTTCAATTTTGATATCCATTTGCAAAGCAGTAACACCATCGGCTGTACCAGCAACTTTAAAGTCCATGTCACCCAAATGATCTTCATCACCCAAGATATCACTTAAAATAGAAAAATTTTCGCCTTCTTTTACTAACCCCATGGCAATACCTGCAACAGGAGCTTTGATAGGAACACCTGCATCCATTAATGCCAAGCTTGTGCCACATACGCTTGCCATAGAGCTTGAACCGTTTGATTCCAAGATCTCAGATACAACTCTTATAACATATGGGAATTTTTCTATCCCTGGTAATACAGGAACAATTGCTCTTTTAGCTAATTTACCATGCCCGATTTCACGACGTTTTGGTGAGCCCATAAAACCACACTCACCTACACTAAACGGAGGGAAATTATAATGCAGCATAAATGTTTCACGGTATTCGCCATCTAAGCTATCAACAATTTGTGAATCTCTTTCTGTACCTAATGTACAAACAACTAATGCCTGTGTTTCACCACGAGTGAATAATGCTGAACCATGTGTTCTTGGCAAAACAGAGATTTTTGGTACAATTTGACGCACTTCATTTAAAGCACGACCATCAATTCTGTTTTTATTAACAATAACTTCTTCTCTTACAACTAATTTTTCTAAATTTTCAACAGCACCCAACACTTCTGCTTGCGTATATTTACTTTCTGATCCTTGATTCGCTACTTTTTGAATTGCATCTAATCTTAATTTAGCTAATGTTTCCTGGCGTAAGCCTTTAGCCCTTGTTTGATAAGCTGTTTTAATTGCATCACGAAAATTATTTTCTATGGCTTGTGATAAGGCTGTATCTTCAGTTGCAGGAGTCCAATTAAATTTGGGTTTGCCTGCCTCTGCAGCAAATTGATCAATAGCATCGATAGCTACTTGCATTTGTTCATGCCCAAAAAATACAGCATCAAGCATAACCTGTTCAGATAACTGATCTGCTTCTGACTCGACCATAAGCACCGCTTTTTTAGTGCCTGCCAGTGTCAAATCAAGAACGGAAGTCTCAAGCTCCTTGTTACTAGGGTTTAACAAAAACTCACCATTTCTATACCCTACTTTTGCCGCTCCAAGTGACGCTTTAATAGGTAAGCCTGCTATTACTAACGCAGCAGAAGCACCCAATAATGCTGGGATTTCACCATCTACATTTGCATCTAAAGATAATACAGTAGCTATAACTTGAACTTCTTGACAGAATCCTTTTGGGAATAACGGACGTATTGGTCTATCAATCAAACGGCTCGTCAAAGTTTCTTTTTCTGAAGGCTTGCTTTCGCGTTTAATAAAGCCTCCAGGAATCTTACCTGCGGCATAGGCTTTTTCTTGATAATGCACGGTCAGAGGCAACATATCTTTATATTCAACTTCAGTGCCATTGGGTTTTTTAAATACTGCTGTAACTAATACGACAGTGTTTCCCATTGTTACGACAACTGCGCCGTCTGCTTGTCTTGCCATCAAGCCTGTCTCTAAAGTTACTTGTTGCTGTCCATACTGAAAAGTTTTTTTGATGACGTTAAACACGCAGATGCCTCTTGTATCTATTAGTTATATATTTATTTATTATCTTTTACGATTAACATAATCGATCCTGATTAGCATTGTTTAAATCTAATTAAAGTTTTAATTGCTTTGTAACAAAACCCAATCAAGATAACAGAATATTATCGACGCAATTCTAAACTTTCTATTAGTTGTTGATAGCGTTTAAAATCTGATCTTTTTAGATAATCCAACAAGTTACGACGTTTATTAACTATAGTTAATAAACCACGACGAGAGTGATTGTCTTTGACATTAGCTTTTAAATGCTCAGTTAAAGATTTAATACGATGGGTCCAAAGCGCTATCTGTACTTCTGGCGAACCAGTGTCTTTAGCGTGAGCTGCGTATTTTTTTACAATTTTTTGTTTTTCTACTGATAATGTGCTCATTTTAACTCCTATTACCCCAGCCATAACCAAGATAAGGTATCTATTATTATTACTAAAACTGTATCATTCTAAACTATTCTATAACTTTTACAAGAGAAAGCCATCAAGCAAGTTATTTACATCACTGCTCTTCTCCAAGCTCTCTAGACTCTCTATAGTAACTATCTTTGGATTATCAAGATGGTAAGGCCCAGCACTAATTCGGCGTAGCTCTAAAACATAAGCCCCACAACCAATCTTATTGCCTATATCTTCAACAAGAGTTCTAATATATGTCCCTTTAGAACAGGCAACTTCAAGTTCAATAGTATATTTAATTAAATCAATATTAATTATTTTTATATGATAAATATTAATAGATCGACTTTTTCGCTCAATAGTAATGCCTTGACGAGCTAGTTTATACAAAGGCACTCCATTATGCTTTAATGCTGAATACATAGATGGGACTTGCTCTTGTGGACCAATAAAGCTTTCAATAACTTCTTTCACTCTATTTTCTTGGCCAAGTAATAAACTAGTTAATTCAGCAGTATCCATTTGCTTAATAACCTCACCTTCAGCATCACCAGTAGCTGTAATAACACCTAACTGGGATTTAACTAAATATTTTTTATCAGAATCCAATAAGTTTTGGCATAGTTTCGTCGCTGTCCCAAAACATATAGGTAGCACACCTGTAGCTAACGGATCTAAACTACCTGTGTGACCCGCTTTTTTTGCATTAAATAATCTTTTTACTTTTTGTAATGCCCCATTTGAAGAAATGCCTTTAGGTTTATCTAATATTAAAACACCGTTGACCGTTCTTTTGTTAATTTTATTTTTATTTAAAAATTGTTCCATAATAATATTTATAATTTACTACCGCAGATTACTTATCAAATTTACTGTCATTGATTTGAGATAATAAAAGTTCTATACGATTACCGCTTTCACTACTGTTATCATAATAAAATCTTATTTCAGGCACACTACGCATCTGGATTCTGCTGGCTAATTCTGTACGTAAAAAACCAGCCATATTATTTAATATCTTTTCTGGCACGAGCCGTTTTGAATTACCACTATTATTAGATGTATTAGATGCAGTTGTTTCTTTGTTTAACGCAGTAATATAAATCTTTGCCACAGACAAATCTTTAGTAATATTTACATCAGTAATCGTTACGATGCCGACCCTTGGATCCCTAACCTCTTGCTGCAAGATGATAGACAATTGCTTAGAAATCTGCTGCTCTACTCTATTTTGTGTGTGTTGGCTATTGTTATGCTTTTTCTTCATTCTATTTTACGAGAGATCTCGATACGCTTAAATACTTCAATTTGATCCCCAGGCTTAACATCATTATAATTCTTTACACCAATACCGCATTCAATGTTATTTTTAACTTCACTCACATCCTCTTTGAAACGACGTAAAGACTCTAATTCACCTTCGTAAACTACAACATTATTACGTAGTACCCTAATAGGACTATTACGTTTTACAACACCATCAATGACCATACAACCTGCAATAGCACCTAATTTAGAAGATCTAAATACATCTCTAACCTCAGCTAATCCAATGATTTCCTCTCTGATTTCTGGCTGTAACATTCCAGATAGAATACTCTTCACATCATCTATAACATTATAAATAATGCTATCATAAATAATCTTAATCCCTTCATTTTCAGATAATCTCTTAGCACTTTGATCTGCCCTAACATTAAATCCAATAATAATAGCCTTTGAAGCCATCGCCAATGTTACATCTGATTCATTGATACCACCTACACCAGAACCAATAATCTTAACTTTAACTTCTGCAGTAGACAGTTTCTCTAATGATCCTAAAATTGCTTCCGTTGAACCCTGTACATCTGCTTTAATAATAATATTCAAAACAGCCACATCAGAGTCTTTAGCTTTACTAAATACATCTTCAATACTAGGTGCTTCCATCTGTTTAGCATGCTTTTCACCGCGAGATTTACTTTGACGATACATTGCAATTTCACGAGCCTGCCTTTCTGTTGGTAAAGCCACAACTTCATCACCCGCTTTTGGTGCTGCAGATAAGCCTAATATCTCAACAGGATCAGATGGACCTGCAACTTCAACTCTATGCATTGCTGCATCGACCATAGCTCGAATTTTTCCATATTCACACCCAGCTAAAATAATATCTCCTTTACGCATTGTACCTTTTTGAACTAATACAGTTGCTACAACTCCTCGGCCTTTATCTAACCTTGCCTCGATAACAATCCCCTTGAAAGGCACATCAACAGGAGATTTTAATTCTAATATTTCTGTTTGAACTAATATTGCATCTAATAAACTATCAATACCCTGACCTGTTTTCGCTGAGACAGCTACAAATTGATTCTCACCACCCCAATCTTCAGGGATAATGCCATGCTGCACTAGTTCATTTTTAACACGTTCTGGATCCGCATCATTTTTATCTATTTTATTAATAGCAACGACGATAGGTACATTAGCTGCCTTAGCATGTTGTATCGCTTCAACCGTTTGCGGCATAACACCATCATCAGCTGAAACCACTAAAATAACGACATCCGTTACATTAGCACCACGTGCACGCATGGCACTAAATGCTGAGTGTCCCGGCGTATCTAAAAAAGTAATTTTGCCATGCCCTGTGTTGACGCTATAAGCTCCAATATGCTGGGTGATACCACCGGCCTCTTTATCTGTGACCTTTGTCCTTCTGATATAATCTAGCAACGATGTTTTACCATGATCAACGTGTCCCATAATAGTAACTACAGGGGCTCTTGGTAATTCTTCAGCATTACCTAACCGTTCTGAAACTTCTGCTAATAAATTTTCTTCAATAGCATTGTCACTTACCAAAATTGCCTTATGGCCTAATTCCTCTACAACTAAAACAGCAGTATCTTGATCGAGTAATTGATTGATTGTTGCCATGTGCCCCATTTGCATTAATGCTTTGATTAACTTACCTGATTTCAAAGCCATTTTTTGAGCTAATTCAGCTACAGTTATTTGTGGTGGTATTGCAACATCATAAATGATAGGTTGTGATGGCAGAGAAAACCTATGTTCTGTCTTAATATTTTTAACAAAAAAAGGCTTTCTCTCAAATTTTTTAGGCGCTCTAGGTTGATATATCGTGCTTCGTACAGGCGTATCGATTGGATCCTCTCCTTCAGAGCTGGTAAAAACATCAAGAGCTACATTTTTACTATCCCACTGTACACCAGAATTAGAGTGACGTTTAACTTTACTGCTAGATTTACCTTTTGCTGACTCTACCTGTTCAGATTTTATTTCAGGCGCTCTTTTTTTATCTTTTTTCTTGGTTTTATTAGTATCCGCAGATTCCTCTTGTGTAGCAGGAGTAACTGAATTTTCTATAGTAAAAATATCTGTTTCTTGTTTTTTACTCACATCTTCATTCAACAAAACATCATGGGTATCAACGGCGGCTATTTGCGAGTCAGATCCTAAGTTATATCCAGCAGCAGACGTCGATTTCATTACTTGATGAATTGATTCCTGATCTAAATTCATTTGAGCTTCTTCATCTTCACGCTCTGCAGTATTATCAATTAAGCTAGTCTTTTTTTGAACAACACGTTCTTTACGCCTTACTACTTTTACAGTACGTTTCCTTCCTGTCGAGTCTGTAACCAATTCTTCGCTGCTTCTTTTACTCTTAAGACTAAGCGTTTTAGGTTTTGATTCCGTCTTACCATCTTTTTTTGTTAAAAAATCTAAGAAGATCTTACTTTCACTTTCTGTTAAACTCTCCTCATCTGTTTTGTCCAATCCAGCTTTTTTTAACTGGCGGAGTAAATCATCTAATTTAGAGTTTAAATTTTCTGCTAAACGGCGAACTGATATATCTGCCATATAAAATACCTTTCCAATAATACTCGACCAATTAATCTAACTTTTTCTATCTACTCAAATTATTCAAACCAGTGTTTACGGGCTTCCATAATTAACTCTGCAGCTTTACTAGAATCAACTAAATTATTTTCTGTTAATTCATCAATAGACATCTCCGCAAGATCTTCTCTAGTGATAACTCCTGATTTTGCTAATTTACGTGCTACATCTAAAGTCATCCCTGATATTTCCAATAGGTCCTGCGATGGTTCTGCACTATTAGAAACGATAGCCTGCTTTAATAAATATTGTTTCGCTCTATCTTGTAACTCTTCTACAATATCGTCATCAAAGCCCTCAATGTCTAATAATTCATTGCTATCAACATATGCAATCCCTTCTAGACTAGAGAAACCTTCGTCAATTAAAACTTGTGCCATCTCTTCATCTATCTCTAAGCTATCCACTAATTCCTGTAACACAACTTGTTCGGATTCTTGGCTTTTTTCAGTCAAAGATTCTGCTTGTGTTTCTGTAACAACATTTATTTTCCAACTGGTCAATATACTCGCCAATCTTACATTTTGTCCATTTCTACCTATAGACTGCGATAGCTGATCTTCTGATACAACTACCGTCATAATATGTTTTTCTTCATTCATCATGATAGAGAGCACTTCCGCAGGCGCCATGGAATTAATGACAAACTTCACTGGATCTTCATCCCACAACACGATATCAATTCTCTCGCCATTTAATTCACTAGAAATAGTTTGCACTCTCGAGCCACGCATCCCAACACAAGCACCAACAGGATCAATACGACCATCATTAGTTTTTACTGCTATTTTGGCACGTGAACCAGGATCTCTGGCAACGCTCATAATTTGAATAATTCCTTCCGAAACTTCTGGCACTTCTATCTTAAACAACTCTGTCAACATTCCAGGAGCAATCCTGCTTAATATTAACTGTGGTCCGCGCCCTTCAGTCCTTACTTCTTTTAAATAAGCCTTTATCCGATCATTCATCCGTATTATTTCTTTAGGAATCATTTGATCACGAGGTAAAACAGCATCAGCATTTGGCCCAATTTCAACAAAGATAACTTCTCTTGTAACCCTTTTTACCGTTCCATGAATTAACTCACCTATACGCGACTGAAATTGAGCAACTACTTTAGCACGCTCCGCCTCTCTAACTTTTTGCACTATAACTTGTTTAGCTGTTTGTGCAGCGATGCGGCCAAACTCAACAGATTCTATCTCTTGCGTAACTTCATCACCTAGCTCAAGGGAACTATCAACTTCCTGAGCCTGATCTAAATACATTATTTGCTCTGGTTCTTCTATCTGGGCATTGTCATCTACTACTGTCCATACTCTATGTGTCACATAATCACCAGTATTCTGATCAACACTAACCCTTACATGCCAATTCTTGCCATTTTTACGCTTAGTAGCCATTTCTAGAGCAGCTTCAATAGCTTCAAAAATAATATCTTTACTCACACCTTTTTCGTTTGAGACAGCTTCTGCGACTAATAAAATTTCTTTGTTCACGGCAAGTCACCTATACTTTAAAATAAACTATTACTTAACAATACCTATTCTATCCATCTTACCAGTCCAATATGGGATAGTATCAATACACAATTACCACTCTGGTACTAAATTTGCTTTATATATATTGCTTAACTCTATGCTATACACCAACTCTTTTGAGTCAAGGCTTTCTATTACTACTTGATCATTAGTAACATCTTTTATATAACCGACAATGTTTCTTTGAATAACATTGTTACTATTAATTCCTATACTAAGTTTTATTTTTGCTTTTTTACCTACAAATCTTTTAAAATGCTCTAATTTCACTAATGGTCTGTCTATGCCTGGAGAGGAAACTTCAAGACTGTATCTACTAGTAATGCTATTAGTATTAACAGTATTGACAGAACTTGCATTCTGAGCAGCACTGGTCTCCACATCTAAAACTCGAGATACTTGACGACTCACTTCCTCACAATCACTTAAAGTAACGCCACTAGGTGATTTATCAATAAAAATTCTAATAACAGCACTACTTTTTTTACCCGAACCTACACTTGCGAGTTCGGAGCAGATGTACTCCAGCCCCAGGCCTTGAATAGTAGATTCTAGTATATTATCAATTTGTTGCTTGCTTAACATCTATATAATAAAAAACCCCATAAAGGGGCTTAAAAAATTTGGTAGCGGGGGCAGGATTTGAACCTACGACCTTCGGGTTATGAGCCCGACGAGCTACCGAGCTGCTCCACCCCGCACTTGATTTTGCAATTATACTCAAGTTATAAATTATATTCAATAACTAAAGTGCAACTTCTTAGATCTTATTTAGAAGCAATTTAACTACCAAATAGAGGCAGTGTGTGCTGATGGAGCCATTCTTGCTGTTGATGCAACACTTTCATCATCATCAGCTCTAACAACTCTAGGGTCAAACTCAATAGCAGAGTCTCTGGGTGCTCTATAACCAACAGTCACAGCTGCCTTGGATTCAACGGCTCTAGCATGAGCGCGCTCAATTAGCTGTGCGTGTCTTCTTAGCTCGCTTACTCTAGCTTCTCTTAGTTGCTCAACTTGAGCCTTAAGTTGAACTAAACCTGCTTGTTTGTCAAAAAGAGCCTCTTCCAGCGCATAAGATGCTACAAAATTTTTTTCATTCTTATTTATTATATAGATTTAACATTTAATCTTATAGACATTGATATTCTTTTGAAAATAACCCATGCTAATCATATTTATAAAATTAAATTCACTTAGTAATTAACTTTTATCATCAAGCAACGTGGCTAATATATTCAAAGACTAGGACTTAGGACTAACCATGCTCAATAAATTACATATCATCATTGCCATCTTAACGCTGACAGCTTGTATAAATTCTTACGCTCAACCTGCAGGGCAAACACAAGCAACTCCTGCAGCAAATACACTCACACCTATTGATCAAATGCCAGCGGGTATTTACCAATTAGATAAAAACCACGCAAGTTTAGTATTCAAGGTAAACCATATGGGATTGTCAAATTATACGGCTAAATTTACTGATTTTTCAGCCACTTTAACTTACGATCCTCAAAGCCCAGCAAAGAGTAAACTTGAAGTTACTGTTAATCCGTTGTCTATAAAAACTGATTATCCTAACCCAGAGAAAACTGACTTTGATAAAGAACTTTCTACTGGTGAAACGTGGTTCAATGCTGCAAAATTCCCTGCAATTACCTTCGCATCTGATTCTATTTTTATCTTAAGTGATAATAAAACAGGCATTGTCCATGGTAACTTAACTATGCTTAGGGTTAGCAAGCCACTAAATATCAATGTTACTTTTAACGGTGCCTATAAACTTAAGCCTGTAGATAATATACCTGCCATGGGCTTTTCTGCAACAGCCGAAATCAAACGCAGCGATTGGGGTTTAACAACATCCCTTCCTACGGTTGGAGACACTGTAAAAGTCTTAATAGAAGTAGAATTTAGCAAAGCTTCATAATATTGTCTCAGCAGCCTGGCAATAAAATCAATAAGAATCAAACTGGTTTTAACTGGTTTTAATTAAGCATGCGTTAAGCTACTTACTATAGTATTAACAATACAAGAAACCATTATTTGAGAGAATAATATGATTAGTATTAAAGAACTATTAAGAAGATTACGCTATGAACAAGGTATCAGCTTAACCTCTGAGCAGGTAGAGATCGTACAACTCGGATTATCAGAAGTAGCAAAGATTGCTAATAAAGCTGATGAAACTATTCTTAATGAGTTGTTCAGAACCTTGCAAGATAGCAGCCTCTCCGGAAAACAAGCTTTCACAGCTGAGGAAATGTCCTTAATAAAACAAAAACGATTACAGGAGATAGCATTTCCTATAGAAGACGCTGGTGATAGACTAACAGTAAAGTTTACATCTGGAGAGCAACTTGAGTTTAGTAATAGACCTCCAACAAATGGTGAATTAAGAGGTACTATTCTAAAACAGTTAATTGCATCACAAATAAGTAAAGATTCCACACAAACTTTACTACAAATAATTGCTCGTACAGAAAGAGAACCAGCAACAAGCTCCTTCATGAGATATGCACTTGGAGCACTTGGAGAGCCAGAAATAAAGGAAAAAATATTTCACGTTCTTTCTACCAAATATACATGGTATAATAGAATACTATTCCCCATCTATGACGCAGTGAACTCTGTCTTTAGCTGGATAAAGAACCTTTTTACGAGCTCTAATCACCCAAGCCATGGGACTGCTCCTGCAAGAAGATCAGCTGTTCCGCCAAGAACTTCTGATATTCCTACCGTCTCTATAGGACAAGATGAACCAACACCACCCTATATACATCCAACCTCACCCACCGAAGTTTCTCCACCGGAACAGACTCCTGAAAAAACTCCTCAACCACCCAGACAATAAACTGGGTGAAGGTTTTTCAAGTAAATCTAAATACTCTAGAAAACACTCGCACACCAAGCAAATAACCACTGGCTGTATAAACCTAAAGCTATTATAAGCAAACAGTTTACACTCACTAGTATTTTTAAATCTAACGCTATAGTATTACTAGCGTAACTTAATACTATTTGCTGGGATGTCTGTGGTCGCTCAAAGAACATCAGCCACAATAATTTTAAATAATAATACGCGCCGACAACAGACAACAATACTATACCAACTGCTGTATAATAATAACCATTGGCTACAACTTTTTGAATAATTGCCATCTTTGAAAAAAAGCCTATAAATGGCGGCACACCTGCCATAGATAATAAGACCATTAGTAACATAAAGGCTAACCAAGGTTGTTTATAATATAAACCCCGGTAGTCTTCTAAATTGACTAATTCATATTTGCCATCACCATACATTAAAATAAAACCAAATACTGCTAATGACATTAAAGTGTAAACTATAACATAGAATAACGTTGCGCTATACGCAGTGCCATCTGTACTCGCTATTGCTAAACCAAGTAAAATAAATCCCATATGGCTTATTGCTGAATAAGCTAATAATCTTTTAAAGTTTGTTTGAGCTAAGGCGCCAAAACTCCCCCAAGCAACTGATAAAACAGCTAGTAAATAAAAAATATACCCCCAGCTTTGCTGGGTAAAATTAAAACCTTCATGAAGAAATCTTATAGCCATACCAAATGCAGCTAATTTTGGTGCTGCTGATATAAATAAAGCAACCGGTGTAGGTGCCCCTTGATACACATCCGGTGTCCACATATGAAAAGGAGCAGCACCAAATTTAAAAGCAATCCCAACACAAACGAACACTAGCCCTAAAACAAACGCTGAATTAATATTATTATAATGCGAAATATCAGTTAAACTTACGCTACCGGATATGCCATATATAATAGACATGCCAAATAATAAAATACCTGATGCAATAGCACCCATAACAAAATATTTCAATGCGGCTTCACCTGCCTCTGCTGATTTTCTTTGCGAAGCCACCATAGCATAAATAGGTAACGAAAACAGTTCTAGACCTAAATACAATGTAACCATATTAACTGCACTGACTAGCACCATCATACCTAATAAAGAAAACAAGCCCATAGCATAATATTCACCAGAAAATATTTGCTTTGTCCGCAAAAAATGGTCACTGTAATAAAAGCTGATTAATACTGCTATTATCATAAATACTTTCAAGATAAAACTTAAAGCATCTGTAGCTAACATGTGTTTCGTTAAACTATCTGCTATTTCTAAAGAAACATTAGCATAACTTGTTAAATTATAGGCTATCAGATCTTGTTGAAAATAAACTAATAGTAATACAATAAAAGCACTTAAATTAACCAACCAAAATGTTAATCGATAATTCTTAAACTCCCCTACGGTTCGAGGTAAAAAACAATCTAGGATTAACAATCCTGTTGCTAAACACAATAAAGCAAATTCTGGTAATACTAGTAAAATTGCATGTAGATATTCTGTATTAAACATATAACCTCAATTAATTAGGAGATTTACTGATAGCATCGAAGGTGGTTGTAACCGCATGTGTTATAGAGACATCCATTAGATCAGTCAACAGTTTTGGATAAACCCCGAAAAATAAAACTATAGCGGCTAGACACCCTAAAACTAAAGTTTCACGAAAATTTAAATCCTTTAATTTTGCAACATTATTATTGGCAATGTCTCCAAAAATAACTCTTTTATACATCCACAACGTAAATGCCGCCGCCAATATTAAAGTACTGGCAGCGCAGAATGCTACCCAAAAATTAATTTGAAAACTGCCAACAATAACTAATAACTCACCAACGAAACCTGACGTTCCCGGCAAGCCCGCATTAGCCATAGCAAACAACATCATAAGGCTTGCAAATATTGGCATAGTATTTACAACGCCACCATAAGCATCAATATTTTTTGTATGCATTCTGTCGTAGAGCACTCCTACACACAAGAATAATGCACCAGAAATAAACCCATGAGAAATCATTTGCAGCATAGCACCCTGCATACCCATTATTGCTGCAGACTCACTTGATTTGTTATCAACTAAAAATACTAAAAAAATACCTAAGGTAACAAATCCCATATGAGCTATTGAAGAATATGCTATGAGACGCTTCATATCTTTTTGGCTGATAGCAACAATACCAATGTACACTATCGCTATTAAAGATAAAGCTACTACTAATTTAGCAAAATACAGGCTCCCTAACGGTACAATGGGTAAACAAAATCTGATTAAACCATAACCACCCATTTTTAACATAATTGCTGCTAATACAACTGAACCACCTGTTGGTGCTTCAACGTGGGCATGCGGTAACCAAGTATGCACTGGCCACATAGGTACCTTTACTGCAAAAGCTATAAAAAAAGCTAAAAAGATTAATTTTTGTGCTGTTAAACTTAAAGTTGATTTGCTGTCTACGATATTAGACAACACATTTAAGTCATAACTACCTGCCAAGCTTCCCAAATATAATAGTGCCACCAACATTAAAATAGAGCCTAAAAAAGTATATAAGAAAAACTTCACCGAAGCAGCAATACGATTTTCACCACCCCAAATACCAATAATTAAAAACATAGGGATTAACATAGCTTCCCAGAAAAAATAAAACAATAAAGCATCCCGTGCAGCAAATACCCCACACATAAGTCCTGCCATTATTAAAAAAGCAGCTAAATATTGATTTAATTTATTTTTAGTTGCACACCAACCAGCGATAACAACGATAGGAGTAAAAAAAGTTGTTAATAAAATTAGAGGTAATGATATGCCATCCACAGCTAGATCATAGTAAATATTAAAAGCTGGTAGCCATACATATCTTTCTTGAAATTGAAAGTTCGCACTTGTAACGTCATACTTACAATACAATAAAATTGATAACACAAAAGTTAATAATGAAATAATTAAGGCAGATTTACGGACTAGGTCTATTCTTAATTGCTCTTTACCTGTGCAAGCATTTGCACCTGCACCAGCAACTAACAAAAATAAGCCACCTAATATTGGTAACCACACAATCAAGCTTAATAGATACTTACTTAAGATTAAGTCTAACTCAAACATTTCTTATCCTCAATAATTCCTAACTTAGGCTACAGCGACCAAATTAATAACATAACTAAAGCTAATGTACCTAATATCATCAAAAAAGTGTAATTATATAAATAACCTTTTTGTATCCTCTTTAAGGCCCATGCTAGGGTTGCTATACTCATCGCAGTACCATTTACCAATCCGCTATCTATAACACCCATGTCAACTTTATCTGCTGTATTTTTACTCAATACCCTGATCCCACGAGCAAGAATATTTTCATTAAATTTATCAAAACCATATTTATTTTCTAAAATTTTATTCAACCATGATAATTTGTTATAAACGTATTCTGACCAACTTGGTTTAAGTACATAAAATACATACGCTGTAGCTACACCGCCCATCGCCAACCAAAAAGGCGCATGCAATACAGAGTGTAAACCCATCGTAAACCAACCATGGTACTCATGGGATAAATGATTTGCAATCACATTGTTATCAGCTAATACAAAAATAGCATCTCTAAAAAATCCTGTAGCTTTATTACTAAAAACCAAACTATCTACTGTAACAAGACCTACCAAAACAGAAGGTATAGCCAATAATACTAACGGCATCCAAACTACAGCAGGTGACTCATGCAAATGTTCTTTAGTATGGTGATCCATTCGTTCTTTAGTGTGAAATACTACAAAAAATAATCTAAAGCTGTATAAAGCTGTAACAAAAACGCTAAATAAGACCGCAAAAGAGGCAAAACAAGCACCTGGTAAATTACTAGACATCACAGCTTCTATAATCAGATCTTTTGAATAAAAACCAGAAAAGAACGGGAACCCAATCAAAGCTAAACTCCCTAGAAGACTAGTAACATAAGTAATTGGCATATACTTTCTAATATTACCCATCTGCCAAATATTTTGCTCATGATGCATACCTATAATTACCGAACCTGCTGCTAGAAACAATAAGGCTTTAAAAAAAGCATGGGTAAATAAATGAAACATAGCAACACTATATGCAGATACCCCCAGTGCTGTAACCATGTAACCTAGCTGTGACAGAGTTGAATAGGCTATGACTCGTTTAATATCATTTTGAATAATGCCCAAAATACCCATGAATAAAGCAGTAGTAGCACCAATGACTAAAATAAAACTACGTGCTGTGGCACTGTATTCAAAAACTGGTGACATTCTGGCAACCATAAACACACCTGCCGTTACCATGGTTGCAGCATGGATAAGAGCAGAAATAGGCGTAGGACCTTCCATCGAATCTGGTAACCAAACATGCAAAGGCACCTGCGCAGATTTAGCCATTGCACCAATGAACAAACAAATGCTAATCAAGCTTATAACAGTAATTTCAACATTAGGTAATAATTGAATATTCAAGTTTTTCTGTACTACGCTATCTATGTTATTAAATATTTCTAGATAATTAAAACTTCCGAAATACATAAATATAGCAGCTATACCTAAAATAAAACCAAAATCACCTACTCTGTTTACTAAAAACGCCTTAAGGTTAGCAAAAATTGCAGTTTCTTTTTTAAACCAAAAACCAATTAATAAATAAGAAACTAAACCCACTCCTTCCCAACCAAAAAACAATTGAATCAGATTATTAGACATCACCAGCATTAGCATGGCAAAAGTAAATAACGAAATATAACTAAAAAATCTATTATACCCAGGGTCATCGGCCATATAACCAATAGTATAAATATGCACCATTAATGATACAAAAGTAACCACGCACATCATGATAGCTGTTAGACGGTCAATTAAAAAACCAACCTCAAGCTTAAGTTTACCAATAGTAAGCCAGTTGTAAACACCATATTCCATTTGAGAAACATCATTAACTATCAAATAATATAAAACAAAAAACGACAGTACACAGGCAATAGCAACTGTACTACAAGTAATCCAATGGGCTGCAATTCTGTTAATTGATTTATTACACAATCCGGTAATCATCGCCCCAAATAGCGGCGCTAATACTATGTATAATGCAATATTTTCCAACATATCTACCCTAATTTATTTAACGTTAACTATTTAATATTATTTTTTATACAACCCAATATCTAACCCTTTAACGAGTTTAACTGTGCAACATTGATCGTCTGTTTATTACGGAAATAGACCACTAAGATAGCCAAACCAATAGCTGATTCTGCAGCAGCTACTGTTAAAATAAAGAACACAAATATCTGACCCTGAATATTTTGTAAATAATGTGCAAATGCCACAAAATTAGTGTTTACAGCCAACAACATTAATTCTATACACATCAATAAGACAATTAAGTTCTTACGATTGATTACTATTCCAGCAATGCTAATACTAAAAAGTAGGCTGGATAATATTAAATAATGTGTGAGAGTAATCATATTATTTTAATTTATTATTTAAGAGATTTTATAATTTTTAAACGTTCTGCTTTAGTAGTTTTTAGTTGCTTAGCAATATCTTGCTTTTTACTGGCTTTGCTACCTCTGAAAGTAAGTGAAATGGCAGCTATAATTGCTACCATCAGGATAGCACCTGCAAGCTCAAAGCTATAAATATAATTAGTATAAAGTTCTAAACCTAGTTGCTTCGTATTACTATAATCAACACTTACTGCATCTGGCAATTTGTAATTACCAGGTCCAAAATATCCTTTCCCTAAAATTAAATACATGACAACAAAAAAGCCACCTGAAAGTAATAACGCTATTGGAAAATGACGGGTAAAACCTTCGCGTAAGGCACTTAAATCCACATCAAGCATCATGACAACAAATAAAAACAACACCATTACCGCTCCAACATAAACTACGATAAGAGCCAGAGCTAAAAATTCAGCGTCAACCAGCAGCCACAAACCGCTACTAGCAACAAAAGCTAGAACTAGACTTAAAACTGCTTTTACTGGATGCTTAGAAACAATCACACTCAAAGCAGATGTTATCACTATAGTACTAAACATATAAAACAATGCCAATTTTACATCTAGCGTTAAGTTCATTGTATTATTCCAACTTTCTGATTCTGTATATTACTATAATTATCTATTAGCGATACTCGTGATCTTGTTTGCGATCTGCTGCAATCATTTTTTCATACTTGTCACCTATAGCCAACAACTGTTCTTTATTTAACACTCTATTTTTAGCCTCTTCAAAATGATAACTAGAGATTGAGGTTTCTACTATAGAGTCTACTGGGCAAGACTCCTCACAAAATCCACAATAAATACATTTAAACATGTCTATTTCATATCTAGTTGTACGACGCGAACCATCTGCTCTTTGTTCTGATTCTATCGTAATGGCTAAAGCTGGGCAAACTGCTTCACAAAGTTTACAAGCAATACAACGTTCTTCACCATTAGGATAACGACGTAGAGCATGCATCCCACGAAATCTTGGCGATTTAGGTGTTTCTTCTTCGGGAAATTGCACAGTAATTTTTTTTCTAAATAAATGCTTACCCGTTTGTTTTAAACCAACAAACAACTCCCAAAGAAAAAAGCTTTTTAAATAATATGTTAATTTCTTAAGCACTATAATCTCATCCTACAATATACCAAGGCCCTACATTAAACCTAACCATAAAAGCAACAACAAAAATCCAAACTACTGTCACAGGTATAAATACTTTCCACCCTAAACGCATTAACTGATCATACCTATATCTAGGGAAAGTAGCTCTAAACCATAAGTATAAAAATAAAAAGAAACTTATTTTTAAAAACAACCAAACCATCCCAGGTACAAAATCAAAAAATTCATTTACATAGGGAATACCAGCAAATGGTGACAACCAGCCACCCAAATAAAATAAAGAAGCTATAGTTGCCATAAGGATCATATTGGCATATTCTGCTAAGAAAAAGATAGCAAAAGTCATCCCACCATATTCAACATGAAAACCAGCAACAATCTCTGATTCTCCTTCTGCTAAATCAAACGGAGCCCTGTTAGTTTCTGCCACAGCACAAATCCAATGAATAACAAATAAAGGTAATAGGGGCAACCAATACCAGTGCAATACTCCTCCTGTCTGTGCATTGACAATATCTGTAAGATTTAAACTTTTTGCTGACATTAAAACACCTATTAAAGCGAACCCCATAGCAATCTCATAGGATACTATCTGTGCAGCTGATCGCATGGCACCTAAAAAAGCATATTTAGAATTAGATGCCCAGCCAGCAATAATAACACCATAAACACCCAATGAAGTCATTGCTAAAAGATATAAAACCCCAGCATTAACATTTGCTAAAACTATTTCATTACCAAAAGGAATGACCGCCCATGCCGCTATAGCTGGTCCCATTGATAAAACAGGTGCAATGATAAACAAATAGACATTAGACTTTCTAGGAAAAATAATTTCTTTAAATAAAAGTTTAATGCCATCCGCTAAAGGCTGCAATAATCCACAGTACCCCACTCGATTTGGTCCAATACGATCCTGCATATAACCAAGAACTTTACGCTCTGCAAAAGTTAAATAAGCTACTGCTAACAGTAAACATACAACAACAAAAATTGCTTTTACTAGTAAAAGCCCTATCTTTAATAAACCATCAAAATCATTAAAATCTAGCATTATGTGTTACTATATTAATTATTTATATTTGCTAATTATCACTTGACTATAGGGGTTACTTATCTCAAGCGTTTTTTTAACTCCGGTGCTTAAATACACTGTATGTTCTGGTAATTTTCTATCAATGCATACGGTGAGTATCACAGTTTGTTTTAAATTATCTATTTGAGCAACACTAACCTCTTGGCCATCATGTAAGTCTATTTTTGCTGCAAGTGCAGGACTTACAGCTAACTGCTCAACCACTTTAGCATCATAAGTTTGTTGTAGACTGACTGCACGACGTACAACATTATCAACAGCATAACAATTAGTCTCCGCAACTAAAATAGCTGACGAGTCTGCATTCAAAATGGTCGTTAATCTGTGGTCTTTGCTGTCAATATAACTAGTATTAAGGATAGAAGCGTTAGATCGATTTGCTAAATACAATTCATATGCAGCTTCTTTAACATCTGCACTTGATTGATAGTCAAAATCTTGCTTAAGATTTAATAACTGTCCAAGAGCGCTTAATATCTTCCAACCTGGACGTGCCATGCACGTGCTCTGAGTAGACTCACCAATAGCCGCTGCAAAAGACTGCCATGTTCCTTCCAAATTTACATAAGTACCAGAAGTTTGTGTAAATGGCGCTAAGGGCAGAACTAAATCAGCATATTCAGCCATGGTATTATTTAAAAATGGCGAGAAACAAATCACTTTTTGTGCATTATTTAATCTTCTTAATACATTTAAACCCTTATAGCAATCATACTCAGGTTCTATATTAAATAATAAATATGTTCCTGTACCTTCTGGTTTATCAAATTCAAAACATTTTTTAGATAACGCATTAACATAGTATAATCCGTTACTATTTGCCCCTTGTGAACAAATAATAACATGTTGGCTATTTTGCAATAACGCATGTATGCTGTCCCAATCTGGGTGAGTAAGCGCTAATTGCCCAACTATAATATAATTCTCAGGGTCAATTAAATAATCTGGATTTTGATTGATAAACTTCTTAATTTCTTCTACTAAATCTTTTGGAGATACGACGATCTCATTAACGTTATAATTCCAATCATATCCTACTGGATTAATCGTCGTAATCTTAGCACCAGCCAGTGCAGCTTTACGAATACGATGATTTAACATTGGCAATGCTTTACGAGGAGAGCCACCAATAAGTAATATATTGCGGGCTTTCTCTAAACCACTTAAAGATATTTTAGAGTCAGGCGCAGGGGGCACGTAAGCATGACGCAATCTAAAGTCTATATTATCTGATCCTAACGATTTAATAAGCTTTTGCAATAAATACCCTTCTTCAATCGTCGCACTCGGTGACACTAACGCTATTAGATCATCCGGGTTACTTTGTACTTGTACTTGAATATACTCAGTAGCTAAAGATAATGCCTGTTCCCAACTAATTTCTTCTAATATGTTACCCTTTAGCCTAGCCATTGGAACATGTAATCTATCTTCATGCTTTAGGCCTTCATAGCTAAAACGATCTCTGTCAGACAACCACATTTCATTAAGAGCTTCATTCTCTCGCGGTACCACGCGTTTTAAATTATTTCGTAACGAGTGTACAAAGATATTCGATCCTATAGAATCATGAGGAGCAACGCTAGGTCTTTGTTGCAGTTCCCAAGCTCTTGCGCTAAATCTATAAGGTTTTGAAGTCAATGCACCAACTGGGCAAAGGTCTATCATATTGCCTGATAATTCAGAATTGACCGTACCATTTAGAAAACTTCTTATTTCCGTATTTTCACCGCGGCCTACACCACCTAACTCTTTTATACCAGCTATTTCTTCACCAAAACGGACACAGCGAGTGCAATGAATACATCTTGTCATACCTGTGGCAATTAGTGGTCCAATATTCTCATCTTTTACTGATCTCTTTCCACGATTAAATCTTGAAAGGTCATTACCATACCCCATGGAAACGTCTTGTAATTCACACTCCCCACCTTGATCACAGATAGGGCAATCTAGCGGGTGATTAATTAGTAAAAACTCCATCACTGATCTTTGTGCCATTAATGCAATAGGTGACTTAGTTTTAACAATCATGCCCTCAGTAACAGGCGTAGCACAAGCTGGTAAAGGTTTGGGAGCTTTCACTACTTCTACTAAACACATGCGACAATTGGCAGCTATAGATAACTTTTTATGATAACAAAAACGAGGTATCTGAATATTAGGATCTTTTGCAGAATCTGCCGCTTCAATAATAGAAGTCCCTGGTTTAACCTCTAGTTCTTTGCCGTCTATTTCAATTTTAATCATAATCAAGCCCTAAACCTTAACTCTTACATTTTACCGCAAATTCATGCTTAAAATGTTTTAAGAAACTTTGTACCGGCATAGCAGCTGCATCAGCAAGTGCACAAATTGTCCGCCCCATCATCCCACCAGCAACATCATGTAATAAATCTAAATCTTTTAACGTAGCATGCCCATGGTAAATATCATGCACCATACTAGCAACCCAACCCGTACCCTCTCGACATGGAGTACATTGACCACAAGACTCTTCTGAGTAAAAATGAGATATTCGTGCTAAAACCTCTACCATGCAAGTAGTATCATCCATAATAATAACTGCACCAGAACCCAACATAGAACCTGCTGATGCGATTGAGTCATAGTCCATGGTTAATCCCATCATCACATCCCCTGGTAAAACCGGAACGGAAGATCCGCCAGGTATTACAGCTTTTAGTTTACGACCGTTTTTTACACCGCCTGCCATCGCAAGCAAATCAGCAAATGGTGTTCCCATAGGTATCTCAAAATTGCCTGGATTATTAACATGACCAGAAACACTAAAGAGTTTTACACCACCATTGTTAGGCTTACCTAAATCTAGAAACCATTGGCCTCCTTTTTCTAAGATAACAGGAACTGATGCATAACTTTCCGTATTATTAATATTTGTCGGACGCCCATACAAACCATAGTTAGCTGGAAATGGAGGTTTGAATCTTGGCATACCCTTCTTGCCTTCAAGAGACTCTAATAAAGCCGTTTCTTCACCACATATATACGCTCCGGCGCCAGTGACATTATGCAACTCAAAACTAATGCCTGAGTTTAAGATATTGTCCCCAAGTAACCCTTCATGCCTTGCTTGCTTTAATGCCTGCTCCATACGATCAATTGGTTCAGCATATTCTGCACGAATATAATTATACCCAATCGTAGCGTTCATAATATAGCCCGCAATAGCCATCCCCTCTATTAATTGGTGTGGATTATAACGCATGATATCACGATCTTTGCAAGTTCCTGGCTCTCCTTCATCAGAGTTACACACGACATATTTTTGACCAGGTGTATTACGATTAACAAAGCTCCATTTTAATCCTGTAGGAAACCCTGCACCACCACGACCTCTTAAGGCCGAAAGTTTTAATTCTTTGATTAGTTCTGCAGGATCTGGTTTTTCGCTTAAAATTTTCTTCCAAATTTTATAACCACCAATACGCTGGTAAACATCAAGCTCCCAAGAGTTTTCTAGATGTATTGTACGGAAACAAACTTCATTGGACATAATTGTTAAAAATATTAGTTATAAGTTATTTAAGATTGCTTAAAATATTATCGATCTTCTCTGCTGTTAAATTTTCGTAATACTGTTTACCTATTTGAAACATAGGGGCTCCTGTACAAGCACCTAAGCACTCTACTTCTTTAAGAGTAAATTTTCCGTCTTTTGTAGTCTGATTGAAAGTAATACCTAATTTATTTTGTAAATGCTTTACTACTTCCTTAGAGCCACAAAGCATACAAGATAAATTAGTACAGACGCATATTTTATATTTCCCCATAGGCCTATGCTCATACATAGAATAAAAAGTAGCAGATTCCTCTGCTGTAATCCTAGGAACACCTAAATAATCTGCTACTGCAGCGACTAATTCTGGTGTAAGATGACCACTATTTTGTTCCTGCGCAATAAACAATCCAGCTATTAAAGCAGATTGCTTACGATCTTCAGGAAATTTTTTTATCCAAAGATCAATTTGATGTTTAGAGCTATCTGACAACATTATCTATCAACCTCACCAAATACTATATCTTGTGTGCCAATTACAGCCACGACATCCGCTAGCATATGTCCTTTAACCATCTCGTTTAACGCAGATAAATGAGCAAAACCAGCAGCACGTACTTTTACTCTATAAGGCTTATTAGCACCATCAGAAATCATATAAACACCAAACTCACCTTTAGGATGTTCAACAGCAGAATAGACTTCTCCAGCTGGTACACAATATCCTTCTGTAAATAACTTAAAATGATGAATTTGACTTTCCATACTAGACTTCATGTCTTTTCTAGCTGGTGGTGCAATTTTATGGTTATTAATCATCACTGATCCAGGATTTTTCTTCAGCCAATCTACACATTGCTTTATGATTTTATTAGACTGACGCATTTCCTCAACTCGCACTAAATAACGATCATAGCAATCACCATTAGTTCCTATAGGGATATCAAAATCTAATTGGTCATATACAGAATAAACCTGCTTTTTACGCAAATCCCAAGGAACTCCTGAACCACGTAGCATAGGTCCGGTAAAGCCTAACTGTTTTGCACGTTCAGGGCTGACCACAGCAACATCGACTGTTCGTTGTTTCCAAATTCTATTATCTGTTAGTAATGTTTCATATTCATCCACACAGGCAGGAAACCTTTGAGTAAAATTTTCTATAAAATCGAGCAAGCTACCTTCGCGATTATAATTTCGTTTCCTCGTTTCTTTTTCATTATGCCATTTCGATTTTTGATACTGCGGCATGCTATCTGGTAAATCTCTGTAAACACCACCTGGCCTGTAATATGTAGCGTGCATTCTTGAACCCGAAGCAGCTTCATAACAATCTAACAAATCTTCTCGTTCACGAAAACAATATATAAAAACACTCATAGCTCCTATATCTAAAGCATGCGCGCCAAGCCATAATAAATGATTTAAAATTCTCGTTATTTCATCAAACATTACCCTTATATACTGAGCTCTAATAGGCGCTTCAACTCCCATTAGTTGTTCAATAGCTCGCACATAAGCATGTTCATTACACATCATAGAAACATAGTCTAAGCGATCCATATAACCAATACTTTGATTAAATGGTTTATTTTCAGCAAGTTTCTCAGTGCCTCTATGCAGTAGACCAATATGAGGATCAGCGTGATTAATCACTTCTCCGTCCATATCTAAAATTAAACGCAACACACCATGTGCAGCCGGATGCTGTGGACCAAAATTAATTGTATAATTTTGAAACTCTGACATTAATTACCACTCGCTATTTATATTTTTATATTTCTGCTATCGTTTCTAATCACTCGCGGCACTAAGGTTCTTGGCTCTACAGTAACAGGCCGATAAACGACTCTTCCTAGCTCTTGATTATAATGAACTTCTACATTACCACTTAACGGAAAATCTTTTCTAAATGGATGTCCAACAAAACCATAATCAGTCAACAATCTTCTTAAATCTGGGTGATTGTTAAAGACAATACCGAACAAATCAAAAGCTTCCCTCTCATACCAATTAGCACTGTTCCAGATATCTACTACAGAATCTATTTGTGGGGGCTCTCCTGACACAAAGCACTTCACTCGCAATCTGCTATTAAATTCTAATGATAACAAATGATAAACTACGGCAAAACGTTTACCTTCTTGTAGATACTTATTATCTTTATTATTAAAGTCTTCTATATTTCGTTCTACTCCTCGACTAAACCCTGTACTTGTCGATTCAACAGTTTGCCACTCTGTCAAACCATAAGCTAAGTAGTCTACACCGCAAAGATCACTTAATTGTTCATATTTAAAATGCTCATTATCACGTAGAAATTGCGCAACCTGGCTAATACCACTAGCTCTCACTTCTACGCAAGGCATATCTACAAAAAAACGATATGATAACGATTCATCTATTGATATATTAGTCACATCATCTGGGAATAGTTTTTTTAAAACTTGTAAATGCTCAACTTGTTGTTTTAACTTATTCTTAAGATCTGTCATTGTTTTATTTAAATTTAAATATCTAAGCTTTATGCTTCAGCTATCTCATCTCTAGCAATAGTATTAGTGGCTTTAATCTTTTTCTGTAACTGAATAATACCATAGAGTAAAGCTTCTGCTGTTGGCGGGCAACCAGGAACATAAATGTCCACAGGAACAATCCTATCACAACCACGTACCACAGAATAAGAGTAATGGTAATAACCACCCCCATTTGCACAAGATCCCATAGAAATAACCCATCTGGGCTCTGGCATTTGATCATACACGCGCCTTAAAGCAGGGGCCATTTTATTACACAACGTCCCAGCTACAATCATCACATCTGATTGCCTTGGACTTGGGCGAAAAAATATTCCAAAACGATCAAGATCATACCGAGCAGCACCAGCATGCATCATTTCCACTGCACAACAAGCCAAACCAAAAGTCATAGGCCACATGGAACCAGTACGTGCCCAATTTATTAAATTATCTAACGATGTGGTAACAAAGCCTTTATTTAATACGTTTTCTATTCCCATTCCAAAGCCCCTTTTCGCCACTCATAGATAAAACCAACAACTAGCAGCATTAAGAAAAACAGCATCGATGCGAAACCCAACCAATTAACCTTATCAATAACTGTTGCCCATGGCAAAAGAAAAGCTACCTCAAGATCAAAGATAATAAACAAAATAGAAACTAAATAAAATCTTACATCAAATTTATTGCGAGCATCATCAAATGGCTCAAACCCACACTCATAGGGATCATTTTTTTCCATATAAGGCTTATGCGGTGCAAGAAATCGTCCTAGCAGCAACGGTAATAAACCTATAGCTAGTCCGAGTCCTATAAAAAGTAAAACTGCAATATAATTGTTCAGCATGAGTTATACAAAACTAATCTTTAATGTTTAGATAGTGCCGAAAGCCGGATTTGAACCGGCACGACTTGCGTCACTGCCCCCTCAAGACAGCGTGTCTACCAATTCCACCACTTCGGCAAGTAAACAAAGGTTGAGTCAAGGTTACAATAATACTAATAAAACTTCTAGATATTTTTAAAAATTTTACTTATTAGAAGACGGTATTATTGGTACGTCAGTCGACTCGTTTTTATTTATTTCCTTCCCATGAGCAGCATCACGCACTGACTCAGAGAGTTCATACTGCGCACGTCTATTTTTAGACAAAATTGCTGTCAAACTTATACTGGTTATACAAAACATCAAGGCTAAAACACAGGTAGCTTTGTATAAAACACTCCCTGATCCTTGGCTACCAAAGACTGTATTTGAAGCCCCACTACCAAAAGCCGCACCAATATCAGCCCCCTTACCATGTTGCAAAAAAACTAATACAATAATCGCTAGAGCTATTAATGTATGGATAACTAAAACTAATTGATATAACATTCTTACCTTCCTACTTATTCTTATTGCTCTGATAACGCACAAATTTGCATAAATGAATCAGCATTTAAAGAAGCACCACCGACTAAAGCACCATCAATATCTGACTGTATAAATAATTCTTTTGCATTATTTGGCTTAACGCTACCACCGTAAATAATCCTTATCTTATTTGCCGCCTCCACAGAAACAGTCTCAGCTAATTGTTCTCTAAGAAAACAGTGCACTTCCTGGGCTTGTTCAGGAGTTGCAACCTCTCCTGTGCCAATGGCCCAGATGGGTTCATAGGCTAGTACTAAATTATCTATTATGTCGGTTTCTTGGTAATCTTTACAGTGCTTTAATACCACCGATAACTGACGACTCACAATATCTTTGGTTTGGTTTAATTGACGTTCTTCAAGGCTTTCACCAATGCACAACACAGGACACAGGCCATATGATAATACTTGTTGAACCTTTTTAGCAACTAAAACATCATCTTCATGCCACCAAGTACGGCGCTCTGAATGCCCAACTATGACATATCTCACCCCAAAATCTTTAACCATCTCTACAGAAACCTCACCCGTATAAGCTCCTGCTTTGGCACACGAAATGTCTTGTGTTCCAACAAAAATATTATAATAAGCAGCAATATGAGATATATATTGTTGAGCCTGGCTTAAGTATACGTAGCTAGGAGCAATAACAATATCAATGTGTTTGGGTATTGGATAAAGATTCAAGTAAGAAAGACCATCATCAAACCATTTACTATTGTCAACTAGGCTTCCATTCATTTTCCAATTGGCAATCACAAGAGGGTTACGCATCTTTTTCCTTTTTTTCCTTATACTTAATATACACTATACAACTTAACTACTAACTACTTTCTACCTGTATCAAATGTCCTAATTGATTAGCCAAGGCTTCTATCTCGGATAATTTGTCACCCTCTACCATAATACGAATCAGTGGCTCAGTCCCTGATTTTCTTACAACAATTCGCCCATTTCCTAATAACTGGTGCTCAATATCAGATATAGCTGATTTTATAGTATTCCTAGCTAAAATTCTGTCACAATTAATATTATCTGATTTATAGTTTCCTAAATCAACATTGACTAACACCTGCGGGTATTTATGAAATTCTTTTGTTAACTCATATAAAGATAATTGTGTATTACCCATAACAGATAATATTAATAAAGCCGTGATAAGACCATCACCTGTTGTGATTTGATCTAGATTAAGTATGTGCCCAGAAGTTTCACCCCCGAGAATCCATTTCTTTTCAATTAATTTACTAAGAACATAGCGATCACCCACTTGTGCTCTTAAAAAATCTACTCCTCTAGAGGTCATTGCTTGCTCAAGCCCCAAATTACTCATAAGAGTACCCACCATACCTGGCAAATCCTGCTTGGTACGTAATTTTTCGCTAGCTAAAATATATAATATTTGATCACCATCGATAATATCGCCTTTTGCATCAACGAGCATCAGTCGATCACCATCACCATCAAAAGCTATGCCTAAATCAGCAGCGTTATCCCTAACCAAGTTTGCCAATTTTTTTAAACCTTTTTTACAGGCAGCACCACAATCTAGATTAATATTAAATCCATTCGGTTCATTATTAACGACAACAAGATTTACTCCTAACTTGGATAGCACTTCAGGCGCTAGCTTATACATGGCACCATTAGAACAATCGACAACGACTTTTAATGATTTTAAATATTCAAGGCTTTTTTCACTATTCAGTTTATTAATTATCTTTTGGCAATATTGAATATAAAAAGCTACTGAGCTTGTATCAATCAAAATTTTTCCAATATTATTAGAACTAATGTGTTTTACGTGCAAAGGAAGCACTTGTGCCTGGTTATTTTCCAAAATAGCCTCAATACTCATCTCTTGGCTATCCGAAAGTTTGTTTCCTGTGCTATTAAACAGTTTTATACCATTATCATAGTAGGGATTATGCGATGCACTAACAACAATACCTGCTACTGCATTTAACTCTTTAGTCAAAAAAGCACAGACCGGTGTTGGTAATACACCTATATCTTTTACGGAAACACCTGTGCTACAGATACCTGCACTCAGAGCTGCTTGCAACATATCACCAGAAATACGGGGATCGCGCGCAACTACAATAGTATCACCATTAAAAATTGTACCTACAGCCTTACCAATCTCCTGCACAAAAGTTGGACTTAAAAATTCATCAGCCACTCGGCCTCGAATACCGTCTGTACCAAAATATTTACGACTATTACTCATCTATACAATTACCATCTTCAAGCACCGCATGTATCAAATCAACAGCTTGGCGAGTTTCTTTAATGTCATGGCAGCGTATAATAGACGCTCCCCTTTCAATGGCCATCCCAGCTAGAGCAATGCTGGAAGGTAATCTTTCATCAATAGGAACGCTCCCTTTAATATTTCTCTCAGCCATAGACTTCCGTGATAAACCTACAACCAATGGACAATTGAGCTCTTGAAACTTTCCTAAGTATTTTAACAAAGATGCATTATCATACCAGGTTTTTCCAAATCCGAAGCCTGGATCGATTAAAATATTTTTCATTTGAATACCAAATTTTAAACAAATGCTTATTCGATGTTCAAAAAAGTTAAAAACATCTGTCAGGACGTGGTCATAACGAGGATGACGCTGCATATTTCTAGGTTTACCTTGCATATGCATTAAAATCACAGGGATCTGAGCTTGCGCTAAAATATACAGGCTATCGCGAGAGTTATCGCGATTTCTTAAAGCTCTTATGTCATTGATAATATCAATTTTTAGCTTAATAACCGCCTGCATCACTTCTGGCTTGTGGGTATCAATAGATACTATGGTATCGAACTCTTTGATTACTTTTTCGACTACTGGTGCTAATCTGTCTAACTCTTCTTGGACAGAAATATCTTGTGCTCCTGGACGGGAAGATACAGCTCCTATATCAATGATATCAGCCCCTTCTGCTAACATCATTTCAACTTTACGACAAGCGGAATCAATACTTAAATATTTTCCACCATCTGAGAAAGAATCAGGGGTAACATTCAATACCCCCATAATATTAGGTCTAGTTAAATCTAGTATTTTTTCCCTGATTTTTATAACCCGGCCTAGTGGAGCAGGGTTTATTAAAGTGCTAACCATTTACTTTTACTAATATCTTAAATTATTGCGTCTGCTTCTGGGCTATTATGATCAATATGATCGACACCATAACCCTGCGCACTATTATCTGCTGGTGGTTGATTCTTTATTTTTAAAGATTCATCCCACCCAGGTGGAGGTGTTGGATCTTTGCCCGCCATAATCTCATTGACTTGCTGAGCGTCTAAGGTCTCATATTTTACTAAAGCCTTTGCCATTGCATGTAAAATATCCAAATTATCAGTCAGAATCTTATAAGCACGCTCATAATTTCTATCAATTAAAACACGAACCTCATCATCAATTTGCTTTGAAGTATCGTCAGCTATTGCCTTATGCTTAGTTACAGAATGACCTAAAAATACTTCGCCCTCGTCTTCTGTGTATAATAAAGGACCCATTTTTTTTGATAGTCCCCATTTGGCGACCATATTACGAGCAACTTCAGTCGCTTTCTGAATGTCATTGCTTGCACCCGTAGTCACACCATCTTCACCATTAATAAGCTCTTCAGCAATCCTTCCACCAAACATAACTGATAATTGCGATTCCAGATATCTTTTTGAACGGCTGATAGGGTCATTTTCCGGAAGATACATTGTGACGCCAAGCGCGCGTCCGCGAGGAATAATTGTAACTTTGTATATAGGGTCATACTCTGGTACAAGCCTGCCAACTATAGTATGTCCTGCCTCATGATAAGCCGTGTTGAGTTTTTCTTCTTCGCGCATAATCATTGTACGACGCTCAGCACCCATTAATATTTTATCACGTGCTTTATCTAAAGATTCCATATCTACTTGTTTTTTATTGGCACGTGCTGCTAGTAACGCAGCTTCATTGACTAGATTAGCTAAATCCGCACCCGAAAAACCCGGCGTTCCACGAGCAATAGTTTTTGTCACAACATCATTAGCTAAAGATACTTTGCGGACATGAACATTTAAGATTTGCTCACGACCACGGATATCTGGTAACCCAACAATAACTTGACGATCGAATCGCCCGGGCCTTAACAATGCAGGATCTAAAACATCAGGTCTATTAGTAGCAGCAATTACAATCACCCCTTCATTGCCATCAAAACCATCCATTTCTACTAAAAGTTGATTCAGCGTTTGCTCACGCTCATCGTGCCCGCCCCCTAGTCCAGCGCCACGATGGCGTCCAACTGCATCAATTTCATCAATAAAAATAATGCAAGGTGCTTGTCTTTTTGCTTGTTCAAACATATCCCTTACACGAGAAGCACCTACGCCAACAAACATCTCCACAAAATCAGAACCTGATATAGTAAAGAAAGGAACTTTGGCTTCACCTGCAATAGCTTTAGCAAGCAAGGTTTTACCTGTACCAGGCGGCCCTATCATTAAGACCCCTCTTGGGATACGACCACCCAAATTTTGAAATTTTTCAGGTTCTTTCAAAAACTCTACTAATTCTTCGACGTCTTCTTTTGCTTCATCTACACCAGCAACATCCGCAAAGGTAATTTTAACTTGGTCTTCACTTAATAATCTCGCTCGACTTTTGCCAAATGACATAGCGCCACGACCACCAGCTCCTTGCATTTGCCGTAAAATATAAACCCAAAGAACTATAAACAAAATAACAGGAAATGAATTGACTAAAATAGTAAATAGAATACTGCGGTGCTCTGGTGGCTTCGCATCAATAGCTACCTCATAGTGCATCAAATCATTGATTAAATCTTTATCTTCATCAAAAGGTAAATATGTAACAAATTTTGAACCATCTTTGTTATCACCCGAAATTTTTCTGGTTTCTTGATCTACAGTGATCTTTGAGACTTGACGGTCATGAACCTTAGATAAAAACTTTGAATATTCTATACGATTAACAGACGTTTGCTGCGGTCCAAAATTACTGAATACAGACATTAAAACTATGGCTAAAACTAACCACAGGAATAAATTTTTAATCATATCATTCACGGCGAGGCCTCGTTATAAAAAAATAATATTACGCCTATAAAACAACTAATTTAGCTAAATTATCCAACATATTATGAAGTATAGTCGCTTGCCAACAAATACACCTCTTTTGATTCGCTTCTCGAAGAGTCTGGTTTTCTAATCAACAAGTTACCAAATTCCATTTTTATATTCTTAGTCAATACTTCAAATTTTGCACCATGGAATGCTTTTGCTAAAAAAACACCATGTTTTTTGAGAACTTGCTTAGCAAAGCTATACGCTAACTCTAATAAATAAAAACTGTTTTCTTGATCTACCGTCGCAATTCCTGTCAAATTAGGTGCCATATCACATATCACTATATCAACTTTTTTTCCATTTAATTCAGCAAACAACAAATCTCTGATTGTTTGACTGGTAAAATCTGCCTGAAAAAACCTTACATTTTCTATAGGATCCATAGCTAACAGATCTATAGCAATAACCTTTCCAGTAGATCCGACTAATTTGGCTGCAACCTGTGACCAACCACCTGGTGCTGATCCCAGATCAACAACTGTCATACCTCTTTTCAATATATGGTCTTTTTCGTTTATTTCAAGCAATTTATAAGCAGCTCTTGAACGGTAGCCTTCTTTTCTAGATTTAATGATATAAGGGTCTTGATTTTGCTTATTGAGCCATATTCTTGACTTACTACTGCGACTTCGTTTAGGCATTCTGATATTACATTCTAATTTTATACAAACTATATTCTAATTGATTAGAATCAGCTCCTGCTAGAAAGAATATTTTATCATTAATTACATTATTATTGCTATCAAGTTTTGCGACAATTATACTTGGCACCCCAGGTAACATAATAGAGTCATAAACAACCTGATTATTTAAAACCTCATTCCCGAGCTGCTGTGTGCTGGCAATCTGTATTAGCTCCTCATAGTTAAGCCCCAATCTTTGTGCTATTGTTTTAAGCCTGTCTACAGTAATAGGCACAAGTATATCTGCTTTTGTTAATTCGCTATTAAATTCCTGAAACTTGTCTTTAGTAAAAGCAGCTAAAGCTACTTCCGCAACTAATTTGGATGTATCAGCTAACATTCCCACTGGTCGATAAATAATTCTATATTTATTTTTTTCTAATTCTGTTTTTATAAAACTCAATAAATCTCTACTATATCGACAATTGTAATCATAGAAGACAACAATAGTCGGTATACTATTAGTATTACTACCAACCTGTGTAGACGTCGAATTAGCTGTGACAGACGAAATGACACTTGTTAAATAATTATAATTTGGGTTTTTACTAACAGCGAGCAAATCATTTTTATATTTAAGAATTTGAGCAATAACATCTGATCCTGGCTTGATAGCAAGATCTAATGGCCGTGCACCACTGGATACACCACTAGATACACCAGTAGATACTATAGGGCTCTGAGCATAAGAGCTCATTGATATAAAAATTGTCACATAAAAAACAATGACAACTAACTGTAGGAATTTAATTTTCATCTCTTACGCTACACTATTAACTAAGCTTCACTGCACTTTATTAAGCTTTGCTGATAGAACTAATTGCTGTATCTAAGCTATATTGATCAGAACCTATAAAGTAAATAAGCTTTTTAGAAGTACTTGTCATGCCAGTAGTACTAGCTTTAGATAAAATAATAACTGGAATGGCATTTTTAAACTGTGATCCCATAATATCGGGAAAAGGTAAAGCTTCAAAATCTTGTTTGTTTTTACTTATTTCATTCTGAATCTTACTCAAATCATCGCCTTTAATATCCATAAGATTCTTGAAATCAATACCTAATCTTTGAGCTATCCCTTGTAAATGAGCTAATGTAATAGGTGAATCAATCTTAAAAATTTCCTGATTAATCTGATCAAACTTACTAGGGTTCATGTTTTTTAAATATAATACTGATTGCAGAACGTCCTTTGAGTTAAACCCATAATCCATAGGTCTGTAGACAATTTTAACATTTGATGGTACTGATGATGGCGTTGTGTTAGCTCCGCTAGTTGTAACATATCGTTGATAAAGTAATTTTAATAATTCTCTACTGGCAGGGCAGTTGTAGTCATAGAAAACTGTCAATATTACATCACCTGTACCTTGAACAGGCAAGGTTTTATCATTACTTTTTAATAGGTCACCTGCAATCACAACTTGAGATTGTTGATCATTGTAATCTACATAATGTTGACCATAGACACACATAGAAACGGAAAGTAAAAAAATACTCGCAGCACAGGCTACAATTGCTGAAGAAATATTCTTAATTGATTTATTGATAGATTTCATCACCTTATCCTAATCTTAATTTTCTTTATCAATCACTACACCGAAATGGCATTTCACAGCTTCCAAATAGGATTAATATACTATAATTTATATTATTAAGCATAGTATCACTGATAAAGAAATGCGAGTTTCTAGTTTATCTATCATCCGTTCTATTATGGATCTGTTTTAAAACAAGTCTTACTAGGATAGATAATATAGATAAATATATAAATAGCTAAGTAAATAAAATAAGTAACACACATAATATGATGCCCAATGACTTATACAAATACATCATGTATTCTTTATTGTGTCACATTGTTATAGTATTTATTTTTAGCATGAAATGGCATGCTAATTACCGAATGTCCTACAAAGACATAGATGTAACATTAGTTACCCAGTTTACAAGTAAAGCACCAGAACATCCTGATTATTTAGCAAAAGTTAGTAATCTTGGTGGAGGCACTGAAAAAACAAAAAAAATTCTCAGCTCTGAAAAGCAGCCAGATCAACTCCCGTTACTTTCAAGAGACAACTCTACTCCGCTCCAGTGGAAACCTGAGTTTAAAATAGACATATTACCTGAAAAAATCGCTAAGAAAACTAATTATATAGCAATGAAGCAATCCAATACCTTAAAATCTCCTACAGATAAGATTATTAATGATTCACCGCAGGATCCTCAAATACAACCAGACATTGTAGCAGAAACACCCATTACAACTGCTGATCAAATTGTAAGTTTAATTACCAGAATAAATGACAGAACTAATTTACTAGCAAAACGTCCTCAACGTAGATTCATTTCAAGCTCTACTGTAGCTAGTTCAGATGCTGAATATTTATTATCCTGGAAAGAAAAAATTGAATACTTCGGTAATAAATATTACCCCAAACAGATAGCTGCCCGTAACCTTTCTGGAGAAGTTTTGTTATCTGTTGCTATTCGAACAGATGGCAGTATTGAAGCCGTCCGCATTGAAAAAAGTTCTGGAATTAAAATATTAGATGAAGCAGCTGTACAAACTGCATACATGGCAGCCCCCTTTGCACCCTTCGATATCGCGATGCGCAAGAATACTGATATTTTAGAAGTTGTACGCACTTGGCGGTTTAATCATAATACTTTTAGCACAGGTTAACCAGTTTAATTACATCTTTTGAGCATTTGACTTCTGGACCCAAATAAATTAATCAAAATAAGTAGACACCCTATTGTAAATACTGAAGAAAGCAGAGCATACAGCATAAAGTTAACCGTAAAAAGACCACTATTTACTAAGGCGACAGCGCACCTATCTATCAAGACTAAGACAAAGATTAATAAACATTGCTGACCTATAGGAAAAAAAGCAATACGTTGGTTCATTTTCAGTAAAAAATAACAAATACCTGTATATGTAAGAGCGTGTAACCCTAGCTGATTACCAATTAACATATCATTAAGCAAACCTAACATAAATCCAAAATATATACCATACCTATCCGGATGAGTAAGCACCAGGTAAACTACTGCTAAGAGCATCCATGCTGGTAAGGCACCTTCTGGAACCGTGGGAATATGAATAGTAGTTAAAACTACTACTACCAAAATAGTAATAGAAGTGGCCCAAAAATAATTATATAAATACCTAGGTAATCCTGGCATTAATTAGCTTCCTTTGCGATAGTCTTAGGGATTATGTTTGAATCTGGATTATTCAAGCTGACTGATTTTGTCAAATCAGCTTCTTGATCATTTTTTAAATTTGATAATGGTGCTTCTATATCATGCTCATTTACTAGTGTCACTCTACTTCCAGGCCAAACTAATAAAGCCTCTTTAATTTGGCTTATTTTTGCTAAAGGCTCAATAATAATTTTAGCAAAAGGTAAAGCGGGATTTTTATCTACAGAAACAACCTTTCCAACTGGATAACCAGTTGGAAAACGTTCCCCTAACCCTGAGCTTACTACTATGTCACCCTCAAGAATATCCATAGTATTTGATATATTCATTAATTCTAATTGCTGATTAACCCCCATACCCACTGCAATTGCTCTAAGATTATTTCGTAATACTTCTACCGGTATGGCATGATTAATGTCTGTTATTAATAACACTCGCGAACTGATCGGCGTCACGCTGATAACTTGACCAACAACACCGTTTGCATCAATGACTGCTTGCCCTTCAAAAACTGATTTATTTGCTCCTTGATCAAGCACTAGTTGATGAGAACCTGGCTCAAAAATAACACTGAGAACTTCAGCAATTAAGAGTTTATCACTAACTTTTTCAGAAGATTTAAGCAGAGCTCGTAGTCTTTGATTTTCTTGAGTCACTGCTGCAAACTGCAACAACATACCTTGCAGTTTTAAATTTTCTGACTGAAGAATATTATTTTGCGCAATAGCCTGTTTTTGATTCTGGAAATACATCGAGCTAGAAGCAAAAAGTTTAAACGGTACACTCACCGTATAATAAATCGGTGTCAAAATTAACGTACCAATGCCTCTAATCTGCGCCGAAAAATACCTTGAATTATCTAAGACTAAAAAAGCTAATGACAAGCTCATACAAATAAATAATCGAATTTCATGGTAACGTTGATTTCCATACCATTTTTTATTCATAGTCTATTTGCACTCACTTGCATTATAACTTTAATTATTTAACCACAGAACTTACGCAAAATGATTGTAAGTTGTCATCTCTGTCAAGCACAACGTGCGCAAAACCGAGATCTTTTTTGCAAGATACTGGCGCTTTGGCCGGTATGACAGGCTTTTTACGTAATTCCTGACCTATTTATTCAGTGGACATCAACTCAAATGATCTTTGATCCATCAGCTCAAGTACTCTTCCACCACCTCTAGCAACACAAGTTAGTGGATCTTCAGCAATGATAACTGGTAATCCGGTTTCTTCTACTAATAATCTATCTATGTCTTTTAGTAGAGCGCCACCACCGGTAAGCACCATACCACTTTCTGCTATATCTGCAGCGAGTTCTGGAGGAGATTGCTCTAACGCGACCCGAATACCACTAACAATGCCAGAAAGCGGTTCCTGTAATGCTTCTAAAATCTCATTACTATTTAGCGTAAAGCTTCTAGGCACACCCTCTGCCAAATTACGACCACGCACCTCTATTTCTTTTACTTCTGCACCAGGATAAGCACAACCGATTTCCTTTTTAATTAATTCTGCTGTCGCTTCACCAATTAAGCTACCATAATTTCTTCTGACGTAATTAATTATGGCCTCATCAAATCTGTCACCACCAATTCTCACTGATGCTGAATACACGATGCCATTTAAAGATATAATAGCTACCTCAGTCGTACCACCACCTATATCTACTACCATAGAACCTGAAGCTTCATCTACCGGTAGCCCTGCACCAACTGCAGCGGCCATAGGTTCATCAATTAAATAAACTTCTCTTGCACCAGCGCCTAATGCTGATTCTTTAATAGCTCGTCTTTCTACCTGCGTTGAACCACATGGTACACAAACTAATACCCTAGGGCTTGGACGTAAAAATCTAGCTTCGTGAACTTTATGAATAAAATGTTGCAACATTTTTTCCGTTATACGAAAATCTGCTATTACTCCATCTTTAAGAGGCCGTATGGCAGAAATATTTCCTGGAGTTCTACCCAACATTCTTTTAGCTTCAAGTCCAACTGCAGCTACGATTTTTGAGCCACCTTGTGACTTATCTTGACGGATAGCTACTACTGATGGTTCATTTAAAACTAAGCCCTGCCCTCTTACATATATCAGAGTATTAGCGGTACCAAGATCTATGGATAAGTCATTTGACAAATATCCTCGTATTTTCTTAAACATTAACATTTACCTTACAATATATTGAACAAAATTAACACATCAACACATCAACACAATGGTTAACTACTATCTTCACTACTCTATTAATTAATCTAGCATCTGTTTTGATAATCAGCAAACATAGTTTGAATTTTTATTAGGTTTAGCTTTATCACAATGAGTATTGTTATATAATATAGATTATTATTTTCTAGGCCAACTTTTTTTTAACTATTGATGCTATTGGCATAGAATATATTAAAATTACAACAGAATTTCATCTAAACAGTAAATGTAGGTAGTAGTATTATGAGTTTAAATATCGACCAAGTTAAAAAAATCGCTCACCTTGCCAGGTTAGATATATCTCATAAATCAGATGCTGATTTATCAGCAACAGTTAATGACTTAAATAAAATCTTTAATTGGGTCGACCAAATGCAATCCGTTAGCACTGATGGTATTTACCCCATGGCTCATCCTATGGCAACAACTCAGCGCTTACGTGAGGATACAATTACTGCTGAAGACCAACACAAAGATTTTCAAAAAATTGCGCCACAAGTGGAAGCTGGATTATATTTAGTCCCCAGTGTTATAGAATAATAAACATTTTAACTTTAAAAATAATAACAACTTATTTCATTTAACTTTAAGTAAACATTATGACATCTAATTTAAATCCCTTTAGCACTGTTGCTGAACTTTCTAGTCAATTAACTGATAAAAAAATAAGCAGTGTTGAATTAACCACAGAATATTTAAATCGTATTAAAAAATATGATCAACAAATTAACAGCTACATTACAGTATGTCCTGACACAGCTTTGCAGCAAGCAAAACAGGCTGATGAAAAATTAGCCAAGTGCATTTCAGACCATCACTCTAAATTACTCGGTGTACCTGTTGCGCAAAAAGATATCTTTTGTACTAAAAATATTAAAACTACTTGTGGCTCAAAAATGCTAGATAACTTTTACAGCCCTTATGATGCTACTGTCATAGAGAAATTCCAAAATGCAGGTGCTGTGATGTTAGGTAAAACTAATATGGATGAATTCGCAATGGGTTCCTCAAATGAGACCAGCTTCTATGGACCGGTGAGCAATCCATGGAATATCAAAACTGTTCCCGGTGGCTCATCCGGTGGTTCTGCTGCAGCTGTAGCTGCGGGCTTGGCCCCAGCTGCAACAGCTACAGATACAGGTGGTTCGATAAGACAACCAGCAGCTTTTTGTGGTCTTACGGGCATTAAACCTTCATATGGATTAGTATCAAGGTTTGGTATGATTGCCTTTGCTTCAAGTCTAGATCAAGGCGGAGTCATATCAAGAACAGCTGAAGATGCTGCTATTATCTTAGAAACCATGGTAGGATTTGATGAAAAAGATTCTACCAGCCTAGAATTAAAAACTCCTAAGTACTCTAAAATTATTGATAACCCTGATTACAACAGCGATCATCCAATTAAAAAACTTTCTGATCTTAAAATAGGGATCCCTGTTGAATTCTTTAACTCAGGCTTAAACCCACAAATAGCCGACAATATTATGACTGCATTAAAACAACTAGAAAAACTCGGTGCTACATTGTGTGAAATTTCTCTTCCTAATAGCCATTTAGCAATACCCGTATATTATGTCGTAGCACCTGCAGAATGCTCATCAAATCTCTCTCGTTATGATGGTATTCGTTTTGGGCACCGCTGTGATAATCCTAAAGATTTAGAAGATTTATACAAACGTTCTCGTGAGGAGGGCTTTGGACATGAGGTAAAACGACGTATCATGATTGGAACATACGTTTTATCCGCAGGCTTTTATGATGCTTATTACATAAAAGCCCAGAAGTTAAGACAAGTGATCTCTGATGACTTTACAAAAGCTTTTGAAAAAGTAGACATTATTGCAGGACCAACTACTCCAACAACTGCTTTTAACAAAGGGGAAAAATCTGATGATCCTATTAGCATGTATCTTAATGATTTATACACAAGCTCTGTTAATTTAGCAGGATTACCTGGCATTTCAGTTTGCTCAGGTTTTGTAGACAATCTCCCTATTGGCTTGCAATTAATTGGAAATTATTTATCAGAAGCTAGTTTATTATATACCGCACACCAATATCAAAAAAATACTGATTGGCATACAAAAACACCGGCAAATTTTAAATAATAATTTACACCTTAATAAATTTAACTATATATACATAATAAAAATTAAGAGATCCTTATGGAACCAAACACCACAGACACCTCTTCTGCTTGGGAGACTGTTATAGGCCTTGAAGTTCATGTTCAACTAGCAACCAATTCTAAAATTTTTTCTGGCTCCGCTACTAAATATGGCTCTGCACCAAATACTCAAGCTAACATCGTTGATTTAGGCTTTCCAGGAGTCTTACCTGTATTGAATAAAGAGGCTGTTCATATGGCTTGTAAATTTGGATTGGCTGTTAATGCTGAAATTGCAGACACCACTATCTTTGCTCGTAAAAATTATTTTTACCCAGATTTACCAAAAGGCTATCAAATAAGTCAATTAGACAAACCCATTGTCGGCAAAGGTTCACTTAAAATAACACTTGACGATGGTGACGTGAAAACTATTGGGATCACACGTGCGCACCTAGAAGAAGACGCTGGTAAATCTTTACATGAAGACTTCCATGGTATGAGTGGCATAGATTTAAATCGTGCAGGCATACCCTTATTAGAAATAGTATCTGAGCCTGAGTTACGCTCGGCTAAAGAAGCTGTAGCATATTTAAAAACACTACATGCTTTAGTGAAATATTTAGAAATTTGTGATGGCAACATGCAAGAAGGGTCGTTTCGATGCGATGCTAACGTCTCAGTTCGTAAAAAAGGCGCAGCCAAGTTTGGCACTCGTGCTGAGATTAAAAATGTCAATTCATTTAAATTTGTTGAAAAAGCTATAAACTACGAAGTAGCACGCCAAATAGATTTACTAGAGTCCGGTAAACAAGTAGTACAAGAAACCAGATTATACGACTCTGAGAAAGACCTAACCAGAAGCATGCGCAGTAAAGAAGAAGCAACAGATTATAGATACTTCCCGGACCCAGATTTACTACCCTTTAAAGTTACTAGTGAAATTTTAAATAAAGCTAAATCTGCTCTACCTGAATTACCAGAAGCAAAAAAACAACGCTTTGTTGAACAGTATGGGTTAAGTCTTTATGATGCTGAAATTTTAACTAATAGCAAAGTGTTAGCTGAATTCTATGAAGACATGCTAAAATTAAACAATCAAACAGATCCTAAATTTACTAAATTAGCTGCTAATTGGGTGATGGGTGATTTTATGGCCGCTTTGAATAAAAATAATTTAACTATTGCCCAAAACCCGATTTCTTCTAAAGAATTAGGTACATTAGTCTTAAGAATTTTTGATAATACTATCTCAGGCAAAATAGCAAAACAAATATTTGAAGATTTATGGTCTCATCCTAATAACACGACAGATCAAATTATCTCCGATAAAAATCTTAAGCAAGTTACAGATGATAGTGCTATAAAAACTATTATTGATGAAATAATCAATAGTAGCCCTGATCAAGTCACTCAATACAAAGCAGGCAAAGTCCAATTATTTGGATTCTTTGTTGGTCAGGTGATGAAAGCCTCTAAAGGCAAAGCTAACCCTGAACAGGTTAATCAATTATTACAAGAAAAATTGAATGGCTAATACATAGATCTACATAGCTCTACATAATTCTACATAGATGGCTACAAAAGTACAGTTTATTGTTTTAGATAATAACTCACAAGCACAAAATAAGATTTTATGTGATTTATTATCTAAATATAATAAAAATTCCAATAAAACAATTATTTATCTTTTATGCCCATCAAAAGAACATTGTTATGAATTGGACGAATTTATTATTAATTATCAACAAGAAAATTTTGAAACTAATTTTTTTCCCTACCAGTTAATCACTGATGAAGATCCTATAGGCCCTATACCTCCAGCCCCTTTTTGCCTAGGTTACAAACCAAATATAGAATTAAAATTTAAACTTAAATATGGTCTATTAATAAATCTGCACCATACAATTCCTAGAGACTTTTTGAAATACAAAGAAATTATTGAATTAGTTCCCAATAATGAAGATTTAAAAACTATTTCAAGAGAACATTTTAAACATTATTCAAAATACAAATGTTTAATTCAAACCATAACAACAACCGATTGTGAAGCATTATGAATAATAATATTAAATCCAATTTTGATTTCGAAACAACCTACAATCCAAAAAATATTGAGCAAAATTGGTATCGATTATGGGAAGATAAAGGCTATTTTAAACCTAATGCATCTAAAACCAGTAAATACTCTATCGTCATTCCACCTCCTAATGTGACTGGTAGCCTACATATGGGTCATGCTTTTCAATATACTATCATGGATATTTTAATTCGTTTTAACCGTATGGACGGTAAGAAAACATTATGGCAAATGGGTACTGATGCAGCAGGTATAGCTACTCAAATGGTTGTTGAGCGTCAGTTAAATCAACAAAACATTAAAAAATCCGATTTGACCCGTGAAGAGTTTGTAAATAAAGTTTGGGAATGGAAAGAAAAATCTGGTGGAAGAATCAGCCAACAAATACGTCGTCTAGGTGCATCCGTAGATTGGTCACGAGACCGTTTTACTATGGACGCCAAAATGCAAAAAACAGTCAATAAAGCCTTTGTAGAATTATATGACGATGGACTTATCTATAGAGGGAACCGTCTTGTTAATTGGGATCCTGTTTTATTTACTGCTCTATCAGATCTAGAAGTAGAAAACATAGAAAAACAAGGTCATATTTGGCATATTAAATACCCTTTAGTCAATCCGATGCAAGATACCGCTTATATAATAGTTGCAACGACACGACCAGAGACTTTACTAGGTGATACAGCAGTTGCAGTTAACCCTAAAGATCCTAGATATAAAGATTTAATCGGTCAAGAAGTTAGATTACCATTGACAGATAAAACTATTCCCATTATAGCTGATGATTATGTTGACTTAGAGTTTGGCTCAGGAGCTGTCAAAATTACTCCCGCTCATGATTTTAATGACTTTGAAGTTGGCAAAAGACATGATTTACCTATTATAAACATTTTTACTAAAGATGCTAAGTTAAATACCAATGTACCAAGCAAATATCAACATTTAACTCGCGAACAGGCTAGAAAGATTATTTTACAAGACTTAGAAGATCTTAATTTAATTTTAAAAATTGAAAATCATACCTTAAAAATCCCGTTAGGCGATCGTTCTGGCGCTATAATTGAACCATACCTAGTTCCACAATGGTATATAAAAATTGACTCACTTGCAAAACCAGCTCGTGCTGTAGTCAATGCTGAGAATAACACTGAAAATAAAATAAATTTTGTACCATCCAATTATGTCAACATGTACAACTCTTGGATGGATAATATTCAAGATTGGTGTATTAGCAGACAACTATGGTGGGGCAATAGAATACCTGCTTGGTATGATAGCAATGGCAATATCTATGTCGCAGAAACAATTGAATCTGCTATACAAAAATATAATTTAGATAAAAATATACAATTAACTCAAGAGCAAGATACTCTAGATACCTGGTTTGCCTCTGCCTTATGGCCTGCAGGCAGTTTAGGTTGGCCAGAAGATGCCCAGAATGTTGAAGAGTTCTATCCAACAGATGTATTAGTTACTGGCTTTGATATTATATTTTTCTGGGTTGCCAGAATGGTGATGATGTCTTTATATTTTAACAAACAAATCCCTTTCAAAAACGTATACTTTACGGGGTTAATACGCGACAGCCAAGGGCAAAAAATGTCGAAATCTAAAGGTAACATTATAGATCCCTTAGATTTAATAGATGGCATTAACTTAGAAGATCTAATCGCTCAAAGAACCACCAACTTAATGCAACCTAAATTAGCTGAAAAAATTGCAAACCAAACACGTAAAGAATTCCCGAAAGGGATCAGTGCACATGGAACAGATGCCTTAAGATTCACTTTATGTGCTCTGGCTTCACAATCAAGGAATATTAATTTTGATCTAAAACGCATGGATGGTTATCGTAACTTCTGTAATAAGTTATGGAATGCTGCAAGATATGTTTTATTAAACTCCCAAGATAAAAATATCGGCTCATTCGAGATATTACAAAATATTGATACCGCAAATATCAGTCTGGCCGATAAGTGGATCTTATCTTCCTTACAAGATGTTATTGTCATAACCAGAGAACACATTGAAAATTATCGATTTGATTTATTAGCCCAAAGCCTTTATGAATTCTTTTGGGATCAATATTGTGATTGGTATCTTGAGTTCTCTAAAACTGTGCTAGCACATAATGCAGTTGATCAATACGAATCAGATCTACAAACCAATAGCAGATTTGTCTTATTATATATATTAGAAAATGTTTTAAGATTGCTACATCCTATTATACCTTTTATCACTGAAGAAATTTGGCAAAAAATTAAACCTTTGTTAAATATTACCGGTGATTCCATTATGGTAGAGACCTACCCTGTTTTACAAAAAAACTTAAATCTGCCTACAGCTCATGAAGAAATTAACTTCATCAAAGATATTATTTTAGGTATTAGGAATCTTCGTGGCGAGAACAATATTTCGCCTTCTAAAGCTATTAATAAAATTTATATTAAAAACACTTCTGAATCACAAAATAATATATTAAATAGCAATAAAAAATATATTTACGCTCTTGGGAAAGTGGAAAGTTACGAGCTTATTTCCAAAACCTATCAAGACTCTTCTATGCCACATTGTGCGACTATAATAATTAATGGCGAAGTTGAGATACTCATCCCTACCGCTGGATTAATTGATATCGATGCAGAATTAAATCGAATTGATCGTGAAATGATTAAATTAGAATTAGAGCATCATAAAATTAACAGTAAACTACAAAACGAAAATTTTGTGAGCAAAGCCCCGCCTGCCGTAGTATCTGCCGAGCAGGAAAGGCTTGCTGAAATTGATAACGTCATTGTAACACTTAGAAGAAAATGTGAATTATTAAGACAAAAAAACTAAGCATATGCGTGCCTTGGCATTTTTCTAGCGGGTTCAAGCCCTGCATCACTTTCACTTTCATCTGGATCTATTGGTGCAGGAGCTGGAGGAGGCGAAGGCGCTCTTCTTTTCACAGCCATTTTACTACTAATACCAACATGCCTACCACGTGCAACAGCACATTTCATTGCCCTTAGTAGTGGTGGATCTAAAATTTCTTGCACTTTTTTAACTTTTTCGTCACAGCAATTAGCTTTTGTGTAATAATCTCGTGCTCTTTGATAGTATCCTATTCTAGTCTGAACATCACTATCCATACAAGCTTTCCCTAGCTGAACATATAGATCACCCAACTTTTCTGCAGCTTGGACCTCTCCAAATTTAACCGCAAAACAAAGATAAATGCTATCTCCTTGCTCTAGATAATGCTGATAATGGCAGTATGCCGCATACTTCTTAGCAGCTTTACATAGATCGCGAAAATTCGGTACTGGCCACAACCCTCTGCTTATTGCACGCCGTTTTTTTTCATCATATACTTGAACCAAGGCTCTTGAAGAAGCAGAATCTAAGTAATATTTTTTTTCTAACACTGCTGCAGCATCTGCTAAACTGTAATCTTCTAAAACAACCTTCATAGTTCTATGTTCAACTGCTGTACTAGTTGCAGCTCGCCCAGCCATGTATATTGGGTTTTGTGTTGCAATCAGTGTAAACCCTGGTGTAATTTCTGTTGCCTCTGCTCGCCACTCTGCTGGCAATCGTCCCATAAGTAGATCATTTATCAAACGTTCTAGCATGGGTGAACTATTAATCTCATCAATAACAACAACTGCGCCTTTGTAATACGCCTCTTGTAGCATCTTTATTTTTGCATCACTCTGTAAACTAGCACAGATATGAATGATACGTATCGATTTTTCTTTACAAAATGCAATTACAGCTTCACTTTTGCCCAATCCTGGTTCACCTTCAATAATTAAACCACCCAAACCACCAAACTCTTGGCCATGTACCCTTACTGTCGCCTCTGCCTTAAAGGCACGTACAGCAAAGATATCTTCTAAATATGGGCGAAGTTGCAGATGAGCACCTGTCCATAAAAACTCATTCTCTGATAAATAAGCCTCAACTTTTTCCTGCTTGGAGGTAATCAACGGCCCTGTAATAACTTCTTTCTCATCACCAGAACTTTCTTCTTCACTCACATGAGACATCCCATCTTTCTCTTCATCCTCTGTGCTTTGTTTCGATGCTAAAGGATCCATTATTGCCGCACCAACGTCCTCCGTACCACTAACAATACCAGTACCACCAGCATCGACAGTAGGATATACACCAGCGTGCATATCAGCATCAAAAGCAATGTGCATACCACCAATATCCGTACCATAAGCAGTAGCGTATACACCAGCATCGTCACCATCAGCAGAACCAGTGCACATATCACCAGCAGCGTCATCATCAGCAGCAGCATCCATATCATCAGCAGCCACAGCAGCGTCATCACCACCAGCAGCAGCATCCATATCATCATCAACATCTGCTGCAACAGTAATACTAAACTGCGCGTCAAATGTTTCTAAAAATTCTTTTGGTACAAAACGCCTACTTACTCTGCCTATAATTTCTAAGGCGAGTTGTTTTGAGCTTTCATCATCTAGTCTTATCTCTGTACTTCTGGCTCTAAATATTAAAGCCATCATTTGTAACTCTCGAGATGTGATTAATGTTTTACACTCTTCACTAAAAAATCTATATACATCTAAAAATAATTTTGTGACTTTTTCCTGTACATCAAAAGCAAGACCTGTCACCCCAGCAAAAACAGGTTCTAAAACCTTTTGTTTAATGTAATTAAGTGATAATGGTTTAAATATTAAAGTATGACCATGTCTTGCAAATAGACTCGGCAAAGTACGGTCGCCACCATAATTTAGTGGATTTCCAGCAAATATAACTTTATGATTAGGTGTGAGCGCGTGTATCTTACCATCAATAATGACATATGGCTCTTTTTGGAATAGCCCTTCAAACTCACTCCAATTTCGACCTGCAATATTTGCTTCATCAATAAATAAAATTTTTAGCTTATGAGCGTCTGCCCCACTGGCATCAGCCCATGCTTTTATAGACTGTTCTCCCATGAAAACAGCGCTTATTCTAGTATCTTTACTTAATACATGATCAATAAAAGTTGTTTTTCCAACCCCGGAAGCACCTGCTAAAAACACAAAAGGATGCTTTTCGAGCACTTTTAAAACAGAATCTAATCTATCTTTATCTAACTTTTCAGCAGGACAATCATCAAGCCTATAAAAATCCCCAGGTAATTTTCTTAACCCGGCAAAAGTGTCCATATCCGCTGCAGCTGGAAATATCTCTTTGTAGTTTTGTATAGCTTTTTGTTGTACAAAAGAATGTGGGCTACTAGAGTACGTTCTAGCATCTATTTGCATTTTGTTTTTCGCAAAGCCAAATAATAAATCATTATCTGTGATAATAATTAATTTTCCACTAGAAAAACTAATAGGATAAGAATCAATGCTTAACATATATTCAGCGAGAATATCTACCAGTTCTTTTTTAAATTTACCTTTTAGTATTACAGTTAGACTACTCTTGATGGCATCTAGAACGCAACAATCTTTTTTAGAAAATTTTAACGAAATGCCCTCTGCGCCTGTTGTGGTTAATGAAATATTATACAATAAATCACAGACGGTATAATCTGTAACATCAATTATTAGAGCAGAACTTGCTGAGCCCCCTAGAGAACACATGATACTGTCTAGGGCGAAATCTTGATCTTGAGTTACGACTACTGTGCACGGCATCATCTCTCTAGACGTGTCTGGAAGAATGCTCATACCATCTTCACTTTCAACTTCTGCAACAACAGTAGTAGATACAGGCGCTACTGTGCCCATACCCATACCTTCACAAAAAGTAGGTATTGAAATAGTCCGTTGTAATTCTTCTGGTAAACTCACTCCAGCTGCTACTTTGATATTTAAAGTAACATCGTATTGTCCTGCAGTCTGAATAAGCTGATACCATTTTACCAAGCTTAATGTTCGTGTTACCAATATAGAACATGTTTGACCCTTACCAGTCGCTTCTATATATCCTGGTAACCCCTTATAATCACCACCTGCAGTTATCTCAAAGTTTTTCAAAAAAAACTCCACTGTACCAGGGTTCAATGCCTTGATATGTGCTGTTGCATCTGATGCTTCGAAATTACTTATACTTAATTTATCAGACGACAATGATAAATCAGTACTTGAGGTGACTTTAAACCCTTCAGGAATGGGAACGTCCACACCATGTACGACAATCTTTCCCTTAAGTTTTGCTAAGTCTAGTAAATCTTTTAACTCCTTACTATCTTTAGGTGGATTCAAGAAATGAAACCTAATTTCTCCTCTTCTTAGAGCTTTAATAAACGTAGTGTCTACTAGTTTTAGGCCATCGGAAAATTCCCAGCTACCAAGTAATATATTTTTCCATTGACCTGATTGCATTAAATCTATGACTACACCTCCATTGAGATAAGCAGTGTGTTCGTCAAAAATATCATCACGCATAATATCAGGTAATATTACACCCTGTGTCGTACACTCATGAACTTCAAATCTAGAGTAGAAATCATCTCCTCTGTAAGCTTTTGTTGATCTATGGTTATATAATCCTATAATGATTGCCTGTCTAGGAACAGCAATGCCATCACATATCCTTTTTGCAACCTCATCAATCATGCTGTTGAATCTAATTAAATCTCTTGTTGCAAAATTTTCGCTATTAAAATTAACTATGATAACCGGTTGAAATGTTGGTGCTACATTAGCCTGTAAAAATTCACAAAAACTCCCACCTGGACCAGACATTACTTTTCCCAAGCTTACATCTTCTACAGAGGATTCTCGTTTAATCCAACGTGCTGAACAAATTAAATCATCTGGACTGTCTATATAATAAACAGGGCGACCTAGACCTATTAAAGCTTGATGTAAATAGAGATTGATTTTAATTAATTCGCTATCCTCTGCTAGAATTAATATATTTTTCCCCATTTCCCCACAAACAGTCAGATCTAAACTAGAAATAGGTATGGGATTTATGTGCTCAGGCTTTAAATACTTCCTTACAGTATCTAACAATAACTCCTGACTTACAGTTTCTGTCTTTGATATTGGCGCGTATACAACAGAACCCGCTGGATCAGGCTCGGAAATATACTCAGCTGTCTTTAAATCTTCAGCTCCAACTGGATCAGCATGTTTCCTAGGTACCGGAGTACTATCTTCTAATTTAATTACATTAATACTTGCCTCATATCCACCTAAGTCTACTGTTACCCATCCTGTCCTAGTTAAATATTCGCCTAATAACTCACCCTCTTCTTGCCAAGACACTTTAACTTCTACAAAAGCATGAGTATGGTTAGTCACAAGACGTGAGCCCTCTGGAAACTCAGCAACAAAAGCCATTGCACGGTGGCGACATGCACCCACTTGAAGTTCTCTAATTAATCGAAGAAGTTCTTTTGGCTTGTCAGCTGCATCTTTAATTAAGCTAACTTGTGCATCAGCGGTCGGAGCAGTAAATCTTTTGTAGTACTCTATTCGTTGCCCTTCTGTAGAACTAGGGTTTATCACTAATCTAGCTCTATGCACACATAACAATATATCAACAGTACACGTATGCACTGTAGGACTGGCTTCTTTTTTGCGAATATAGTAAAGGCTTTGTGAGTGAGAATATTTTATCTCAAATTCTTTTTTAGCAGCTTCTTGTAATTTATTACCTATTTTAATTGCAATTATACTTTCGCTTGGTGAAAGCGAGGGCAACGCTTGCCAACGTTCATCAATTGTAAGCTTTATAGAACCCTTATAATACTCTGAACTGCTAGCATCAGACAAAATACATGTGCCAGGGCTTATTGGCTTATCAACAATCTCATAGGGTGTTGGGGCATCTATTAATTCTAACTCAGGAACATTGAACTCTGCACTCTCTGGATCTGTACACTTATAAATATCAAGCCGATATCTGCTCACATGTGGATTACTAACACCTCGGATTAATGATGTAAAATACTCTATGGCATCGTATGTTGGTATCACTTCCCTAATATTTGCATCTATTGATCTAGTGATTGGTTTGCTAAAAGATGGTACCTTAGGTGCGCTAGATACAGATGCACTAAGTGGAACAGGTAGCTCATTTTTTTCTCCGTGATATACTGTTTCATGAGTGTCTTCTTCTAATATTATAGGCTTTTTACTTGTTCTAATTTCACCTTTTTCCTCAACTTTAGTAGCATATTCAATATTGATACCTTGATACCTTGCTCTATGTTCTTTGTGTAATAAAATAACCTTGTTATGTTTACTTAATGTAATAAACTCTATATTTGGGAAACATGCCAACACAAAGTCCAAGTCTATGGTTACTGTTACTGTTATGGTATGCTTGCTAGAATAATCACTCTTTATAACAAGACTTTTTAAGGTTGTACATTGAGTTCTAAGCAACAAGTTTGTATTATCGATACTTATATCATATGTGCAGTCATCACTTATGCTGTGAATATAAGTCAAATCTACCAAACTTGACGCTCTGTTTAAAAACTGACCAGAAGCCATTAAGCTTTCCGATCCTATCAACGTGAGTTCAAGCTTTTTTAAAGATTTGAACTGATATAAGTCGTTATCTTGACTTACATAATTATCTATACTCGTGTCAGAATATACCAACAGAGAGAGATATTCTAGCCTAGATATAAAAGAAGATAACTTTCTAATGTCTTTGAGGAAAGATGGGCCACTGTAGCTAATTACATGTTTTAATTTCTCTAATATATCACCTATTCCCGTTATTTCATGCCCGAAGTTTTCTCTCTCTGTGATTTTTTTTATATTTGGCAAATAAGATATGATTTTTTGCACCAAATCCTTGGGGATTCTACCCTTCCATCCACCACATAATTCTAAAGTTGTAACTGCCGGTTTAATACAGTCTAATAATGCTCTACAAAGCTTTTTGTCGATATCCCAGAATGTAACGTCTGTTGCATAATTACTGGATATTTTCATTAAATCCGTCCCAAATTCTTCAAGAGCTAGCTCTTCCAAAAGCTTCAAAGATTTTAATAGATAACTTATTTTTGTTCCCTCTAAAGAACCGTGTAATACTAATGATCTAAGATTAGGAAGGTTTTCCACAATCCATCTTACATCAATCTCACCATCAAACCCAACCTCAAGTTTTTTGCACAGGTCCAGCTGCTTTTTTTCTTTTTTTTTAAAATCTGACAGTTGCGATTCGCTTCCAAGCTTGACTTTTGTTTCTGAATCATCAGGTAACAATAGGTGCAAGTTGTCAAAATCTAAAAAAAATATTGCTTCCGATTCTACACCGCTCAATGCAAGTGCTTTTTTAGCTTTGTCTTTATAATCAAGAGCCAAAGGATCTCTTAATACATCAACATAAATTAAAATCGTTTTAAGTGTTTCGGTGGTAATCTCATGTATATTCCCTTCATAGAAAAAATACAGCTCAAAACCTGCGCTTAATAATTCTGGAAGTTTGATACTCAATATCTCAACTTTGTCCACTATTTCTAACTGACATAATTCATTGACGTCTAAAACTAAAACTTTTGGTGCTAAGAGATCCTCTTCACCATCCGGTTGAAGCCAAAAGTTATCTTTGCCACATAATGCACGTGATATATCAGGGTTCCCTGTTGGCAACGTAGTATAAGTAACACCTACACTTCGCTTTTTGTAATACAACTCATCTGGAAAATTAGGCATAATTAACTGTAACTCCGTATCAAATTTAAGTCATCATGATACCATAATACTATTGAGTTTTCTAGCTCTTTTTGGCTTGACAGCTCTTTTTGGCTTTTTTAGCGTATTATCAACACGAGCTTTCTCCAACTGTTAGTATCAACCAGTAAACCCCAATTCTACTCCACGATAACAAAACATAATTAACCAAGTTAACTGATTTATCTTTAAGATTAAATCCCTATATCACCTACCTCACTCTTGCCTGATATAACAATTTACACACAGTTTGCGCAGATCTTACCCATATCTTTCCAAACAGCAAGTTAATAACTTGTCTAACATATAATTTTATGTCTATATTTTAACTTATTGATCACTTAAAACACATATGAACACTTCAGAAAATGAACTTAAAAAGTACTTGATTTCTAAAAAAGATGAACTATCAAGCCGTATTGAAAAATTAAAGATAGAACGATCGCGTGATGGCAACCCTATTTCTGCTGACTTTGAAGAACAAGCGGTTGAACGTGAAGGCGAAGACGTTCTCGATGAAATCAAACGTATTGCACACTCTGAATTAAATGATATTAATATTGCCTTAGAAAGACTTGAAGCTGGTACCTATGGTATTTGTGCGGAATGTGGTGAAGACATTCCATTAGCTAGATTAAAAATTGTGCCTATGGCTAAATATTGTACAGATTGCCAAGAATTTCTAGATGGCAAAAATAGAAGCTAATCTCTACAATATTATTAGCCGCTTATCTCTTATTATAGAATTGAAACCCACTGTTAATATCACGACCCGTACTCTCACAACTACCGGATCTTATAAAACAATTATTTTGATTATTACTACCAATCAATGATTCATTAAACGAAAAGCCTTGACAATTTGCCTTATTAGCCGCGCAAATATCTGAGCAAGCTTGAACATCGTTTACAGTATAACCATTAGAATCTGCAAATTGACAATCACCACTGCTAGTTATCATATATCCATCTGGTAATTTGCTTCTAGTCTGACCAATCACCATTTGTGATACACTCACAACAACAACACCACCTAATATCACCTTTAACAGCTTTGTATGTGCTATCATGTTTGTAAATCTACCCATAAACAACTCTCCATAAATCGTCTAATAACTATACTATAGTTGTTAAATTAACTTACAATCAATGGCGAATATCTCTAAATGGAATAATTAATCTCTTACAGCCTGTTAAAATCTACGGTTAATATGTTAAATTAGTTTATATAATGATTTATTTAGTAATCCAAAGAACTTCGTCATTGCGAGAAAACTGCCAACACTGATAGTGAGAGATGAGAAGCACGATCGCGGTTTTCGAAGCAAACCAGAAGAGATATCGATAGGATCACAATATAAATCAACTTTATCTAATATTACACGTAAGATTCAACGTTATATTGGTTTACTTCAGAATCTTTTAACAATAATCCAGTAAATGTAATGACAATCATTTGTAAACTAATATTAATTTTTCTCTCGCAATTTTTCCACCAGTGGCGACATTTCTCAAGCCAATCAAAAGATCCTTCAACAACCCATCTTTTAGGTATTACCGCAAATTTAGTGATTCATAAAATCCATTTCTCAGGTAAAATTAAATTATTATGTGATCCTATCAATACCTCTTCTGGTTTGCTTCGAAAACCGCGATCGTGCTTCTCATCTCTCACTATCAGTGTTGGCAGTTTTCTCGCAATGACGAAGTTACTTATATTATTAAATGAATCGAAATGAATTGATTTAAGATTTTGAAACAGGCTCTTAGAAAGTCAGGTTATACAGATGATATATTTATTTGATAACTGTTAAGCAGCACAATAATACTTAAGCCAATATCTTTAATAAAAATAAATAAACATATTGGCTTTATTAAATATCTTTAGACCTTTATAGTTCAGAATTAATTTTAATTACATGCTGTATATTTAGCAACTAATGCTGCCGCTGCTTGTCTTCTTACTAACTCAACACCTTTATCAACAGCTGCTGCATTTTCCGTAAGTGTAAGCTTAGCATCTGGATTTGTCTTGGCTATTGCATCAGCAGCAATTTTTTGATATTCGACTGCACGAGCTTTATTAATTTCTTCTACAAAGGCCTGAACCTCAGGTCTATTAACTCCAGACATCACCGCAAGATCACCGGCATGTTCACCACTGCTTACTTCACAAACTAACCCCTGGGTTCTTGCAATAGCCAATTTTTCTTCTTGCGTTATTGCATCTTTAAATTCCACAGCAAAAATATTTGCACTCAATAATGTCAACCCTATTAGTATTTTTAATAGTTTTGGTGTACGCATCTTAATATCCTTTATTTAAATGATTTTTAATTATCTAATTTGATACAAAAATTCTGTTATTAAAAAATCTTTTTATCAGTACTTATTTTTTGATCTAACGCTTTATTAACTTCTTTAACATTAACATCAACTGTTATTGCAATAGGCTTATCTGGAGCCTCCAATTTGACATTATGGTTAGTACACCCCTGTATAAGTAACAGTATAGAGCTTAAAATAAAAATGACACGCATACTATTCTCCCTAAAACTAAATAAGAAATTTATGACCTTAGGCGTATCATAAGATTAGTGTACTTCATCAAATCTTCTACGCTTATTGTTAGATTAACATTTAGTTTGACACTTTGGCCGTTATAAAAATTTTTATTACTACCTTCAAACTGAAAGTTGAATTTAACTATTCTTGCTTCATTCATAGTTATCTTAGCACTAAGATCTTTATATTGAAAGTCTGAGAACAAATTATACAACATGGAGTTTTGATCAGAAGAAGAAGGTGGCTTATTGAATGGCTCAAATCTTATTACACCATTTTGGGATGAAAAAACATCTCCTTCTTTTAAGATAATTTTTCTATTTTCAACTAAAAATGGCACTGTTCCAGATATCTTAGATTGAAGCGTAATAAAACCAACACCTGGGATCTCTAATTTATCGAAGTCAATATTAGCTTGATTAAAAACTATACTTGAAACATAATTATTATTGTTATTCCGTTCTGTTAAAAAAGAAAATGGGACTGCTAGTTCTTGCTCTGGTTTATTCAAGAGCACATCAGAATTAGTAACGCTTACCGCGCTAATTGTGGGCATTATTTTTTCTTCTTGTGGATTTTTAGCTTGTGCTTGCACTTCTTCTTTAATTTTAGCAATAAGTTGATCTAATGTTCCAAAGCTAAAAATATTTTTGTTATCATGATCCAATCCATGGACTTTTAAACCCTCAATATGTATTTTGTTTATTCTTTTTGCTAGTAAGGAAAACAACGAATAATCTGCTTCGACAGACTTTATACTAAAATTATTTGGATCGCCTAGGTTAATATCTTCAACTATTATTTTATCAATTGACGCTTCTTTAATGTTAAATCTTACATAGTTAAGACCATAATAATTTAACCCATATCCAACTATTCGTTCTGCAATGACTTCTGATGGATAATACCATAATATTACCCCCATAGTAGTTATAAGAACTAAAAAAAACAATAATAATAAGACTAGAAAATATTTTAATAATTTCCCTATTATCCTCATACTCTTCCCTAATCCATTCTATTTTAATAATATTAACTAATGTTCTCTAGTAGCAGTAAATTTTATCTCCGGATATTTTTCACAGGCAAGTTGCAAATTCGCCCTAGACGGCGCAAGATAAGTTAAACTCTCACTACCATCCATCGCTAAGTAGTCGTTGAATCTTATTCTAAAATCAGATAATTTTTTTGCATCATCGCACTCAATCCATCTTGCAGTTTGTACATTCACGGTCTCATAAATACACTCTACATTGTACTCATTTAACAGACGATGAGCCACTACATCAAACTGTAAAACTCCTACGGCACCTAATATGAGATCATTATTCCGTAGTGGTCGAAACACCTGAGTGGCACCTTCTTCAGATAGTTGCACCAATCCTTTTAAAAGTTGCTTTTGTTTTAGTGGATCTTTTACACGCACACGTTTAAATAACTCAGGAGCAAAATTAGGGATACCCAGAAATTGTAAGTTTTCACCCAGGGTAAAAGTATCACCTATTTTTATAGTTCCGTGATTATGCAACCCTAGTATATCACCAGCAAAAGCTCTATCTGCATGCTCTCGATTACCCGCCATAAATGTATGAGCATTGCTAATTGTGATATCCCGATTCAATCTGACATGTTTAGCTTTAATACCTTTAGTATACTCACCGGACACAATACGCAAAAATGCAATACGATCTCGATGCTGAGGATCCATATTTGCTTGTATCTTAAACACAAAACCTGAAAATTTTGCTTCTTCCGGTTTAACATCTCTTATAGAAGTTTTATAAACTTGTGGACTTGGTGCATGCTCGGTAAAAAAATCTAATAACTCCCGAATACCAAAATTTTGTAAAGCAGATCCAAAAAACACTGGAGTTTGTTGTCCTTTTAAATATTTATCTTTATCAAAACTATGGCTCGCTGCGCTTAACAGTAAAACATCTTCTCTTAAATTTTTAATATAATCTGGCAACGCTGTCTCAGCTTCTATACTCTCTATTCCATGGATTATCTCTGTTTCTAAAACTTTATCACCTTTACCTGGCTTATATAAAATTATCTTGTCTTCTACAAGATTATAAATACCTTGAAAGGTTTTACCCATACTTATCGGCCACGTTATCGGCGCACATTGAATATTTAAAACTTGCTCAATCTCATCTAATAGTTCTATAGGCTCCCTAGTTTCACGGTCCATTTTATTAATGAAAGACATAATGGGTGTATCGCGTAACCGACAAACTTCCATTAATTTAATAGTACGAGCCTCCACACCCTTAGCTGCATCTATAACCATTAATGTTGAATCTACAGCCGTAAGCGTCCTGTAAGTATCTTCTGAGAAATCTTCATGACCAGGAGTATCTAATAAATTTACAATTTTATTGTTGTAGTTATATTGCATAACTGAAGTAGTCACAGAAATCCCACGCTCTTGCTCTAAAGCCATCCAATCTGAAGTAGCATGTCTTGCAGCTTTACGTCCCTTTACTGTGCCTGCTAATGTAATCGCACCCCCGTACAGCAATAATTTTTCTGTAATTGTCGTTTTACCCGCATCAGGGTGAGAGATAATAGCAAATGTACGTCGCTGATTAATTTCCGATAATAGAGTCATAATGAGATATATTTAATATTTTAAGCTATTGTACAGATATAAATAAAGTTCTGCTACTTAAAAACAAGTTCTAAGTTTATCCCATCTTCTTTTCCGCCGCCAACTGCTGGGTAATAATCTTTGCGAATGCCTAATTCTACAAAACCAAAATCTTTGTATAGATGACGAGCTGGCATATTGGTCACACGCACCTCCATAATAACTTTAACAGCCTGTTTTTGTCGCATCTGATCTAATAGAGAACTCAAAAACACTCTGCCTATGCCACGATGTTGATAATCTGGATCAATAGCAATATTAAATAAATGTGCTTCTCCAGCAGCTAATCTATAAATGGCATGCCCTATAACTTTATTATTATGTTCAACTAACCAACAGCTGTACCCTACTAAAACACAATCAAAAATTAATTTTTCACTCCACGGGTGTGTATAGCTTCTACATTCAACTTGATAAACTTTAGGTACATCTACTATAGAAACTGGCCTAATGACAATATTTCCCAAGTTTTTAATATTTACTGTTTTCATATCTTTTATTTACAAAAATCTTGCATATCTTGCCATAATTGCTTTTTAAGCTCTGGTTTGCTATCCAGCTTATATATATTTGGTGCTAATAGAACCTTATCACAGTTAAAACTTTTTTGTACAAAACTTAGTATTTTATCATATTTACAAGAAGTACTTATATAGTCCTGATAACTCATTGTTCTGTAAGTAATACTACTGTTGATTTTTTTAATACTATCTATAATTTTATTAACTAAGCACATTTGTTGTTGAGTTAAACTATCTTCAATTACTATCAGCATGTCGACACAAAGTTGCGAAACGCTACTCTCATAGTCACCTATATCAATATTTCTGGGTATAAAATTGACTATTTCTAATTCTTTTAAATACATATTATAGTTATTAAACATATACACTATTATTATAATTTAAAATTATGGTTTGTACTTATATATTTTGCTAATATAAGCAGTTAATTTATACCCTAAACTAGCTATGTAAGTATTCACCCGATCTTGAATTTTGTCATCCCAGTCAAGCGCAAAGCGCGCAGAACCGAGATGACAATACTACGTGAACACATACCTAGCTATTAACATTAGCTACCCAGAATTACACTCAACTAATAGACTAGCATACTAATGCAATTTTACAATCATCATTATAAAGATCTCTTGTCTAAATACAATCTAGAATATTTTTTCTCTCTTAAGAATCCACCCTTGTCGAAAAAAAGCTTTTCAGATGTTATAAACCTAAACTTAGATAACCACGATATTTTTATAAAAAGATATTATTCTTACGGTAAGAAACTTATCTATTATTTTAACCCTAAGTCCTATGCTGAGTACAAAAACTTAAATTATTTTAGTAATCATGGCTTTAATACCCCAGAGATTATAGCTTATCTTAAGAAAAAAAATACATCTTGTATTATTACTAAAAAACTAGAAAACTCTTACAATCTGTATGAATATTTTATCGCAAATTCGATTCGTGATAAAAAACACGCTATTAAGCACCCTGATTTTATTTATTTAATAAAATATGTAGAAACCCTAAAGAAGCTGCATGATGCTAATTTTGCTCACAGAGACTATAAATTGCGAAATGTTTTGTTATCTCAAGATAAAGAACTGTATTTAATTGATTGCCCTAATGGGATAAATTTTAATGCTTTTCCCATGAATATTTTTAGCAAATGTTTTGCTCAAAAATTTATCCTCAGAGACTTGATCCTGGCTTATAAAAGCTTAAAAAATTTTTTAAATAATAAACAAATATTGTATTTATATAAATACCATTATTTAAAAACAAAAAAATTGACAATGCCTAATAAGAAAATTGCACTTAGAATTATTAAGCATTACCTCTGAACCATTTTTTTTACAGACATTGACACTAAAGCTAGTGTCATAAAGCTAAGAGCTGGCCCTAACGCTCCTAGTAAAACTGGCAACCCTAGAACCTGTGTTACAGAAGAAAACATTTTTTCTAATAAGAAATACGAAACACCTATAAGAATACTGAATACTAGACGTTTGCTTACTGCACTTGATCGCATTTCTGCAAACACAAATGGCACGGCAATAAAAACCATCACCATAACGGTAAGAGGCTGAAGAATTTTCTGCCAAAAGGCTAACTCATATTGCTCATAGTATAAATTATTTTCTTTACGGTAAATAATATAATTATATAATCCTGATAAAGATAAATCCTCTGGCAAAATCGTAACAACACGCAAGAACTCTGGTTTTAAAAATTTATCCCACACAACTTCTGACTGTGTAGTGCTTACCACGCCGTTAGAGCTGATAACAGAGTCTTTAACATCATAAGCGTGCCATTTATTTTTAACATACCTAGCTTGTTTTGCGAAAATAATATTTGTTAGCTCATCATTTTCTACTGTATATCTCGTTACGCCTTCTAGCTCTCCATCATAGAGGATTTTATCAATATGCACAAAGTCATTTGCTATACGCAACCAAAAACCATGTTTACTGAGTATGGCTTCACCACCGCTTTTTGCTATTGCTTTTCTTATCTCTGCGGTTTGTTTACCCCATGGTGCTACCCATTGAGCTATTGCCAAAACAGCAATCGACATGCAACAAGCTGTAATAACAGCTATTGTACATATTTTTAATAAACTATAACCATTAGTGCGAATAACCACGATTTCATTATGATGATTAAGCATACTAATACCAACCACAGTCCCCACCAAACAAAGCACAGGAAAACTTAACACCATATGAGATGGAGCACTTAAGATAGCATATTCAAATGCATTTAATGTAGAGAAGTTACCCTTGCCAACATCACCCTGTCCCACCATAAAAGAAACACAGATATCTATCCCTACTACCATGATAATAATCACGAAGGTAGATAATAATAAATTTTTAATAATGTACTTGTTAATTATCTTCATTTATTTTTTAAATAGCATATAAAAAGCCGCAGCGGCTGTCGCTAAATGCAACCACCATGCGCCTATAGACATAGGAATTAATCCGCGTGCTAGCCAGTCTTCACTTGCTAGCATAATATTATAATAAATCAGCACCAATACTATTGCAGGAACAGATTTCACAAATCTATTTTGTCTTGGAGATAGTTCACTAAATGCCAATGCCACTATTGCTAAAATTATAGGCGCTATAATTAAGTTTACTCTAGCTTGAAGCGCTGCTAAATCATGCAGACTCGTAGAAGACCATAGTGCATCTGTGCTTTTTGCACGGTTTCTCAGCTTTGATTTAATACTTTGTGGCGGTAATTCAAAATCGTAGGTATCAAATTTTATTCGATAAAAATTATTCTGCCCAGGGACACCTTGGTATTGATAACCATTTTTCAATCCAATAAATGTACTATTGCCGTATTCAGGTAACTTTTCTTCTCCCCCGCTCTTGCTAACAAAAATGTTCCATCTATTCTTCTCTTTATTTTTCGTATTGCTTGTAACTTCAGCTTCAGAGTCAGGCATTACAGGTCGCTCTGCGACAAAAACATGACTAAAACTATTATTCTTAGGGTTAGCAGATTGGACATAAACAACATATTTGCCACCAGCAATAGTCTGAAAATGGCCAGCCGCCAGCATGGTAACAGCATCTACGACTTGCGCTCTTTCCATTAAGATATCTCGATAACGTAAAACAGTTGGGGCAAGCCAAAGATTAATGATAGTCGCAAATATGGTAACGCATAATAATGGAACAACCATTATTCTAAGCAAGCCCCATTTACTCATACCACTCATCTGTAAAATAACCATTTCTTGCTCAGAATATAAGCGAGTAAAAACTAGGTATGTAGCAACAAAAACGCCAATAGGTAAAAGCAATGCTAGAAAATATGGCATACTAAAAGCTACTATGTACAGCACTGCATTTTTAGCTAGCTCACCATGTACAGCCTTACCTAAAATTGTCGCAATTTGATTACTCATTGCTATAATAGTTAGGACAGCCGTGACAGTAATAATTGTGTAGCTTAACTCACGTCTTATGTATTTTAAAATTATCAAAATATACTCAGTTAATTTTTAACTTACAGATCTTTAGGGACTCAGGAATACTTGCTATATAATCTTTAATATACTTTCATTATTTTCTTAAATAAGGCCTTAATTATGCAAATCAAAATAACAAAATATGATCTTAAACAATCTGCTGATTGCCTAATTTTACCAGTATCTACAGGTAAACAACAAGCTTTAATAACTACAGAGTTTAATAATCATTATAATAAAATTATAGACGAGTTATTAGCAAGCAAAGACTTAGCAGCTAAGTACGGTGAAGTTAAGTGGCTGTATAATGTCTCACCTAACATTAAAAGAGTCATGCTTATTGGAATTGGAGAGTCAAGCAACTTAAGCTCTATAGAGTATATTAATTTACTCAATCTAGCCATGACAAATCTGAGTGATAAGACATTATCCATGGTTATAAATGGCCTCATTGATATTAGCTTCCCGAAAGAATATTTAAGTTCAGAATATAAATCTTTGGACTGGAAAATAAGCCAAGCTATCATCTGTGCTGAAAGCTTGACTCAAGGTACCAAAACTTATTTTACTACTCCTATCCCTAAATTTAATATTAAACAATATCATCTTAGTTACTCTAATAATTATAGCCAAACTAACTTTGACGATGATTATATTAAAAAATATCAGATTATAAGCCGTGCAATAAAAACAGTAAAAGATCTAGCCAATACACCGGCCAATATTTGCCACCCCGAATACTTAGAAAATCATGCTATTGAAGTTGCCAATAGATACCATAAAATTAAATGCAGCACTTTAAATCATAAAACTATGCGTGAAATGGGTATGGGCTCATTTTGTGCTGTAAGCCAAGGCAGCGGTAATAGTGGCCGAATGATCATTTTAGAATATAACCATGCAAATCCCGACACAAACAATCAGCCTTATATTTTAATAGGTAAAGGCATTACTTTTGACACTGGTGGTTACAGCTTAAAAACATCTGTACACATGGTCGGTATGAAATACGATATGTCTGGCGCAGCCAATATTATTGCCGTTATGCAGGCTATAGCTGAGCTTAATCTTAACATTCATGTAGTGGGTATATTAGCTTGTGCTGAAAATATGATAAGTAACACAGCCACAAGACCTGATGATATCGTCACTACATTAAGTGGTAAAACAGTTGAAATAAATAATACTGATGCAGAAGGACGATTAGTCTTATGTGACACTATAACATACAGTGAACGCTATAAGCCAAAAGTTATTATTGATATAGCAACATTAACCGGTGCAGTAGTTGTAGCTCTTGGCTATCACTACACTGGGTTATACAGTAACGATCAACAATTAACTCAAAGACTTTTATCAGCGTCGGAGTTATGTTTTGATCCTCTGTGGCCTATGCCTTTATGTCATGATTATAATAATCTTATGAAAAGCCCTATAGCGGATCTAAAAAACTCATCAGGTCTGCCTGTAGCTGGTAGTATTACTGCTGCATGTTTTTTATATAATTTTGTCCCTAAAGATTGTGCATGGGCACACTTAGATATCGCTGGTTCTGCTACTGTTAAGTCTGAACACAAAGAGTCTACTGGACGGCCTGTACAGTTATTGATTAATTATTTAATTGAGGAAGCTTGTAGTACTTTTGAACCTTGATCGCTACCGTTAACAAAGCTAATGCAACGCGTAACCCTTCAGCCATAGTGAGTTTGTTTTCTTCCCCTTCAGGGGAAGTGGCG
>CAZSRF010000009.1:0-56936 GCA_964609155.1 uncultured Gammaproteobacteria bacterium
TCGCCACTTCCCCTGAAGGGGAAGAAAACAAACTCACTATGGCTGAAGGGTTACGGGCTAACTCTTTAATTTTTAAGGGACAATAATCCACAATAAACGTTCCCTGTTATTTTAAATTTAATTAAGTTAAATGAATCCGTTAGTATATTGCTTAGGTTTAACCTACTTTCTGCCTCAAAATAAATCAAAGAGTTAGTTTTAACCCAATTATTTTTAAGCAATAAATCAAAACAAACAGTTAGATAATTTTTATTAAAAGGCGGGTCTAAAATAATAATATCAAAAGGCGCAAGATTTAGTTCTTCAGGCGATTGCTGTAATAATTTAATAGCGTCAGAATTAGATAATTTTACTTTATCAGAGTTTAAGTGAGGGTCAATATTTTTTATCGTTTTATCTAAATGGTTAATAATCTTGGGGTTAGCGTCATTACATAATACAAATTCGGCATGCCTAGATAGAGCTTCTAATGTCATAGCTCCACTGCCAGCAAATAAATCTAGCACGCGGCTATTGACTATATTATGCATAAGCCAATTAAATACGGTTTCTCGTATACGATCCGATGTTGGCCTTATATTGCTATTAGGCAAAATATTTATTTTACGACTTTTATATTTGCCGCCAATAATACGAACTGAGTTTTTATCTACCATATTCAGTAATGTAAGTTAACCAGTGACTGGTAATGGCGCAGTCTGTGAATCACCAACTGTTACTACTACAAGATTATTTAGATCAATGTGCTTATTAAAAGCCGTCATGATATCTTCACGGGTAACTTTGTTAATATTATCTACGTAAGTATCTAGGTAATCCAAAGGCAAATTATAAAAACCTATATAAGCAATGGTATTTAACTTTTTGCTATTGGAAGCAATAGTTAGTGGAAACTGACCAATAAGGTTTTGTTTGGCCATGGTCAGTTGTTCTTGTGTTGGGCCATTTTTAAGAAAATCTGATAAAGTATTTCTTGAGATATTTAATGCCTCTGTTGCTTTTTCATTTCTCGTTTGCATATTAATTAAAAAGGGTCCAGGATTTTTTAAAGATACAAATTTACTAGAAACAGAGTATGCAAGACCATTGGTAATACGGACGTTTTTAAATAACAAAGAGGTCAAAGGCATTGTGCCTAATACATGATTACCTAAAGTAAGCGCAAAATAATCAGGATCATTACGTTTTATACCTACAGAACCTAATAAAATATGTGTTTGTGTGGAAGGGAAATTAATATGCTTGTTTACAGTATTGTTTGTTTTTAAGACGTCAGGTAGATTTGCAGCAACAGGACCTGTTTTTAAATTTTTTGCTATTTTCTCACTAATGTTTTTAGCTTGTTCTTCTGTAACATCACCCACGATGGCTATTTGAGCATTATTGCTATTGTAATATTTGGTATAGAAAGCTACTAAGTCTTTGCGTGTCAGTTTTTGTACTGCGTCGATAGTTCCGTCAGTAGGTATACCGTAAGGATGGTTTGGATAAAGCGTTTTGTAAAATGTTTCGCTAGAAATAGTATCAGGATATTGAGAGTTTAGTTTTAAGGTTTCTAAAGTTTGATTTTTTACACGTTTAAAATCTTTTTCTGGAAAAGTAGCGTTTGCAATAATGTCATTAAAAACGTCTAATGCAGCTTCAAATTTTTTATCGTGATCGACGCCAATTAAACTTCTTAAAGATACGGAGCTGCTGTCTTGACTAACGGATGCACTAAAAACAGCGCCATTGGATTCAAATAAATCACTTATTTCTTCTGTGTTATATTTTTTTGTCCCTTCATTCAGCATGGCGTTGGTTAATGCTGCGACACCTGGTTTGGTCGGTTCATAAGCAGCGCCGGCTTTAAAACTTATATCAATGTCTATCATGGGTAACTCAGAAGCCTTCACGAAATAAACATTAATTTTGTTACTGGTTTGCCAGTTTATAATCTTAAGATTTGTAGAAGTAGAATTTGTAAGATCTGGTGTTGGAGCTATGGGATGCTCTATTTGGACTGCCTTTATGGAAAATGAGTTGTTATCAGTATTGCTACTGTTTAATCCCATAGTGGTTTTTAATAGTAGATAGGCAATGCCGCATATAAGAGTCATTATTAGTAGCAACATCTGAGGGGTTTTTAATTTGTTCATAATGGATATAAGTATTCAGTGTTATAATTTAGTAGTTTTGATTTCTTGTGGTTCTAAAATAGCGGTAGTTAATCGCTCGCTGGTAAAATATTTTTGAGCAGTAGCTTTAATATCTTCTGGAGTAACTGTTTTTAATGATTCTAAGTAGGTATCGTAATCTTTCCAGCTAAGATTAATGCTCTCAAGTAAACCTAGTGTCATTGCTTGATAAGAAATATTGTCTTGTTCATAGACTTTATTAGCAATGAGTTGAGTTTTAACTCGTTCTAGTTCTGTAGGAGTTACAAGGTTAGATTTCAGATCTTCTAGTTGTTTTAATAAGGCTGTTTTAACTTCAGGAATAGTTTTGCCAACTGCTGGTATAGCATTTAAAGTAAATAGGCCGTCGTAGAGCTCAAAGCTATCATAACTTGAGCTTGCGGAAATAACTAATTCTTGTTTGCGTTCTAATTCTTTAGTGAAACGTGAGCTGTTGCCGTCAGTAAGCACAGAGCTAATGACTTCAAGGGCATAGGCATCTTTTTTATTTTGCGCGGTCTTAAAGCTGGGAACATTATAGGCCATAAATAAATAAGGTAGTTTGGCGGGTAGTTTAACTGCTAGCGTGCGTTCACCTAAGGGTTTTACTTCTGGTCTGGGTTTAATGACCGGTATTTTTTTTGGTTTGATCATTCCAAAGTATTGCTGAGCCATAGTAAAAACTTGATCATGATTAACATCACCTACGACGACGATAGTTGCATTATTTGGTGCATACCAAGAATTGTACCAATCACGCAGATCATTAACATCCATATTCTGGATATCATCAGCCCAACCAATAACTGGGTGGTGATAAGGGCTACTTATGTGGGCTGCTGCAAGAAGTCTTTCATGGGTGTTGCTAATGGGATCATCTTCTGTGCGCATGCGTCGCTCTTCTGCGACTACTTGCTTTTCTTTACTAAAAACCTCGGCGTCTAGAGCAAGATTTTGCATGCGTTCGGCCTCTAATTTGAAGCTGGTCGCTAAGTGCTGGTTACTTAGCATTTGATAGTAACCAGTGTAATCATTAGATGTGAAGGCATTTTGCTGCCCTCCTTTTTGCGCAATAATCTCGGTAAATTCACCGTCTTTTAAATTTTTAGTTGCTTTAAACATCATATGTTCTAACATATGGGATAAACCGGTATAGCCGTTGGCTTCATAACTAGAGCCGACTTTGTACCATATTTGTGAGATAATGACCGGAGAACGATGGTCTTCTTTTACAATTACTTTTAACCCATTGGTTAGGGCGGATTCGTAGGTATTGTTTTCACTATATACGGCGGTACTTATTAAACTGCCTACTAAGGTAAGAGTGATGCCAATGTTGGTATATAAACGGGATTTCTTCATAAAGTAAGTAAAAGTAGTTAATAATATATTGGGAGTTGTTTAATGCTAAAATTCTTTCAACGCAATAAAGATAACGTAAAAACTGAAGTAAATCAAAATACTATTGATACCAATCTTGATGCTAATCTTGATACTGCAAATAACCAAGCTAAAGAGCATGCCGAGAAAAAAGGATTTTTTAGTAAGTTGTATAAAGGTTTAGAGAAAACTAGGAAACAACTTTTCGGTGGTGTAACTAGTTTTTTTACAGGTAAAGTGACAATAGATGAAGAGTTTTGGGAAGAGTTAGAGGAGCACCTAATTCAGGCTGACGTTGGAATAGATTTGACTCGAGAGATTTTAATTGAATTAAGTGCAGAGATAAAGTTTAAAGACAGTCAAAATATAGATGCTTTAAAGCATTGCTTGAAGAACAAACTAGCTGCAATACTAGCTCCTTGTGAACAAAAACTAGATATAACTAGAGACTTGGCGTCAGATGGACCTTTTGTTCTTTTAATCGTAGGGGTGAATGGTGCCGGGAAGACTACTACAATAGGCAAACTAGCTGCAATGTATAAAAGTCAAGGCCATAGCGTTATGTTGGCTGCAGGAGATACTTTCAGAGCCGCTGCTATTGAGCAATTAACCACCTGGGGTGAACGCAATAATGTTCCAGTGATTGCACAAAAAACGGGTGCAGACAGTGCTTCGGTTATTTTTGATGCCTATCAGTCGGCAAAATCTAAAAAAATTGACATTTTAATTGCAGATACTGCAGGAAGATTGCATACACAGTCACATTTAATGCAAGAACTTGCTAAAATAAAAAGAGTATTAGAAAAACAGCACGCAGAAAAGATTTTACCCCAAGAAGTAATGCTAGTGATAGATGCCAGTATGGGGCAAAATGCTTTACAGCAGGCTCGTCAATTTCTAGAGACAGTAAAAGTCACAGGTATTGTTATAACTAAGCTGGATGGTACCGCAAAGGGTGGTATAGTGTTTGCAGTTGCTAAGCAATTAAATATACCTATTAGGTATATAGGCGTAGGTGAGAGTATTGATGATTTGCAGGCATTTAGCAGTAAAGATTTTGTGAATGCGCTGATGGGAGAAGACTAGAAGATTGCTAGATGGCCTATAATGATAAAATATTAGTTAAATAAATTATATGATTAAATTTGAAAAAGTTTCTAAAGTATACGGTGGAGATTTTAAGGCATTAGACAATATTAATCTAACTCTGCAAAGTGGTGAATTATCTTTCTTGACTGGGCATTCAGGTGCAGGTAAGACCACGATGCTAAAGCTTATAATGGGGCTTACAGCACCAACCAGTGGTAGACTAATGGTAGCAAATTATGATGTTGGTAAATTATCAGCCAATCAATTGCCTTTTTATCGCCGTAATTTGGGAATGATTTTTCAAAATCCATCTCTGTTACCAAATCGTACAGTATTTGAAAATATTGAGTTGCCGTTAGTTATTATGGGGTTGGATAATATAGAACGCCAACGTAGGGTTAAAGCTGCTTTAGATAAAGTAAATTTACTGCATAAAGAAAAAAGCTACCCTTTGATGCTTTCAACAGGGGAGCAACAGCGCGTTGGAATTGCTCGTGCTGTGGTTACTAAACCCAAAATATTATTAGCTGATGAGCCTACAGGTAACCTGGATCCTGCTTTGTCTGGTGAAATTATGAAACTATTTGAGGCTTTTCGACAGGTGGGTGTTTGTATTGTTATTGCTACGCATGATCTGGCTTTAATTGCACGCCTACAGTATAGAATTATTACTCTATGTAATGGTGAACTAATGAATCTAGATGTTGATACAGAGAATACAGATTTCAGAAGTACTACTAATACTATAGCAACTGAAGATACACAGAGCGTATATCATGAGCAATACTAGAAATAATTATCGTTTTGGTCGATCAGACAAATTAAACAAAACGGACAAATTTGGTTTTGGTTTAAGCGCAAAAAAAAATAGTCGCCAAGATTTTACTGGCCAGACTTTAGCAAAATGGTTAAATAATCATAAGGTTGCTGCCTACGATAGTTATAAAACTCTTCTGCATGCCCCTGTTGCAAACTTATTGACGATGTTTATACTAGGGATTGCATTGGCATTACCAGTTTTATTATATTTAATAATTTTTAATGCTAATTTAATGTTAAATAACTGGCAGCAAGACTTTTATCAATATAGTATTTATTTAAATAATAATGCAACCATGCAACAGGCAGATACTATTAAAGATAACCTTAGCGTTTGGCCTGAGATTCAGAAAATAAATGTTATCTCTAAAGAGCAAGGTTTAAATGAGCTCAAAAAAGTTCTTGGTGTAGCAGAGCTGTTAGATAATATTGATAATAATCCGTTGCCAATTGTGCTTGTTGTGACTCTTAAGCCTGAGTATAGAAATGTAGAGCATATAAAATTATTAATGACAAAGAGCAATAATATTGCAGGCGTCACTAAAGCAGATGCAGACATTATTTTTTTAGAAAAGCTAATCAATATATTTAATACTTTTTCTTATGTGGTTTATATTTTTTCTTTAGTGCTGGGGATAGCAATATTATTAGTTATAAGTAATACAATTAGGCTTATACTTGAAAGTAAACAGCAGGAGATGGTGTTATCTTCTTTACTAGGGGCGACTATTTCATATATTAGAAGACCTTATTTATATGGTGGTGTTCTTTATGGGCTTTTTGCCGGTATCATAGCCTATGTAGTTGCCAGCTTATTATTTAATAAATTGTATTACATAATTCATAGTTTTGGTTACACAAAGCTTCTAGACGTAAGTTTAGGTGGATTTAGCTTTCAACAGGTAATGCTATTACTACTTATTAGCAGTTGCTTAGGTTGGATTGGTGCTAGAATAACTTTAAATTTCCAAACTACACGGTTGCAAGACAGACTGAGTGAAATCTAGGTGAAATTGTAAAATCGCAGATTAATGCTGCATGGAGTTCACGAAAAGCTGGCATTATGTAGATCTAATTTAAATTTAAGAACGAGCAGTGCTCGCCCTTATTTATTAGAACTAACTAGCTCTAGGTGCTAACGTGGCCCTTGCACCAAGCGCATCTAGGTTTCCGTCGGTCATGATATACATTTCAATACGTTCTGCAATTACTGTTAACATGTCCGCCAATTGTCTGCTGGCGCTCCTAGTGGTGTGGCTTGCTTCCTTAACTTCTGCAGCAAGTCTAGCCAAGCTCATTGGTAGATCGCTTGTTTCACTGCTAATCCCATCAATCTTAGCCTTAAGTTCAGTGGCAAGATCTATTCTTGGTATTTCTATAGGGCGGAGTTGCAACGGTACTCCAGATGCGGATCCTACTGTACCTCGAAGGAAAGGATTAATTACATAGCTGCGGAATACATTTCGTGAAACTGCAATAGTTATTTGTACCCGATCACCAAAAGCTGTGCCAGTAAATGAGCCATAATCTCTTATATACTTATTGAGGGGAAGAATACATAACGTCTTTAACACATTTATGTTCTCTGATAGAGGATGTATTAAAGCCGCTGCAGCAGCTGTTGCAGTAAGGGGAGCAACCTCCACTACAGCCTCTGTAGTAATTACTGCATGCGGTAATTCATCTGGTGTTGTCGCTTCTAAGGCTGCTTGCATAATTTCTTCCGGCGCTTCCGAGGGGAATGAGCTAGCACTTAATAGACCATAAACACGACCAATGGTACTGCTTATCTGACACAACTGCGTATGTGTTAGTTTTCCTAAAAGACCATTATAGCTCATATATTGAATGCCATGAATCACTTTTGTTCCAGGGTCACCATCATGCCCATGTCTAAATCGTAATGCATAGGTGGCATCTCTTGAGTGAGATAAGCGTTTAATCTCGTCTAGTCTAGGCCAAATAAAACCAAATAAGATATTCGAGTCATCTGGACTACTAGTTAACGCCATTCTAATATCAGTGCTGAATTCATATACTCCTGCGGCATTGACTGTAGGGACAAATGCGGCATTGATTCTATCAATAACAATACTTAAGTCTGTTACAGAACTGTATATGTCTGTGGTTGCAGCTAGAGACTCCGGTTTTAGGAAAGCTGGCATAGCTCGCTCTATGGCTTGTAAAGTAAGAGGTGCATGTGACATCACATCAATACTACGACCATCGCCCCCTAAAACGTAGTCTATTAATTTCAAATGTGGTAAATAAGCTGAATTGAACATTCTTCGAACTTCTGTTTCCGAAATCACCCCGTTGAGCAAAAGAGCTTTTAAGCTTTCAATTGATGGACATGGAGCGGCTTCTAGAGTCAACCTGTTAATAGTAGCATCAAATAATTGACCGTTTAAATAAACACACAAGAACACTTTATCATGATTTGACAGTAATATATTAAGACCCAACATAGGGTATCGAAGTTTTAATTCTTCTAGAGCAATTAAAGTAAAAATATCATTTGCACCTCTATCTGCAAGTAGATCTCCAAATAAGCGTAATCTTACATTTAAAGGAAGTTCAGTGCTGTTCCTCAAGGCTGTCTGTATGATAGCTCTAAAGTTAATCAAATCAGTATGTGTTAGTGGAGTGGAATAATAAATTCTAAGTAATTCTTGATATTGCGTATTTTCTAATGCAATTAAACCAGCACCGTAAATGTATCTAATCAATGCGATAGCATTGCCGTGAGTATCACCAAAAGAATAGGTAGTACCTGCATGTGTCACAGGTCTTTCTGTAGGTAAGTTTAACAAGTCTTCAATATTTTTAATTATGATATCTGGCATGATAATAGTCCTATCGTGTTATATATGCCGTTTATTTTAATTAAATAGTATTAACACAAGATTAACAGGTTGAAACAGGTTGCGGAACTTCTTGAAAAATGTCTTACTCGTCGCGGGCGTTGGCGCTACAGGGCAATGCTGCTCATTGAGTTTTATTATTGATAATGATATAATCTAGCTTACAGAGGAGGTCTGTAGTTTATGGGCAAGATGTTACAACCTATTGATTTTGCTACCCCAATTGGCAGTATTGACGCTTATGTAGCTAGGGTAAATAGTATTCCTATGCTAACTGTCGACGAAGAGCAGGAGTTGGCAAGATTATGGCATGAAACCCAAGATGTAGAAGCTGCAAGAAAGCTGGCTTTGTCGCACCTGCGCTTTGTAGTGAAGGTTGCTTATGGCTACATTGGGTATGGCCTTCCTAAAGCTGATCTTATTCAAGAGGGTAATATTGGCCTAATGAAGGCTATTAAACGCTTTGATCCCAATATGGGGGTGCGGTTAGTTTCTTTTGCTGTACATTGGATCAAATCTGAAATCCATGAGTATGTGTTGCGTAATTGGCGTATCGTCAAAGTAGCCACTACTAAGGCTCAAAGAAAATTATTCTTTAATTTGCGCAAAATGAGTAAGCGTTTAGGTTGGTTTAGTGACGCTGAAATCAATGATGTTGCTCAAACATTAGGGGTTAAAGCCTCTGATGTGCGGGAAATGGAATATAGATTAAATGCCCATGATACTGCATTTGATCTAGTTAATGATGAAGATGATGAAGGCAATACATTAACTAATATTCCTGCGCAATATTTAGCTTGCCAGAATACTGTCGATCCTGCTAGTTATTGGTCAGAAGAAAGTTGGCATGCGCAGGCTCTTGATGAATTACAAACAATTTTAGAGCAGCTAGATGATAGATCACAAGATATCATTCGTAGCCGTTGGTTGAATGAGCCCAAAGCTACTTTAGCTGAGTTATCTGTCAAATATGATGTGTCACTTGAACGCATTCGTCAATTAGAGAAAAAAGTCTTGGCTAAGATAAAAGATGGTTTGACTCAACCCGTGTAATTTACATTTCTTTTTGACTTAGGTGAGTTAATTCTAGATTAATTTCTTATATCTGGTATCATGTTCTAAAATATATACAGCGATTTTAGTCGCTTAAATAAAATTATCACTAAAAAAAAGAGATTAATATGAGCACACCTGACTTTATTGTAAGAAGAGGCCAAGGAAAAGTTATAATCCCCAAGGATATCTATACTCACAGATCTGCTGGGCCTATTTCGGCTGATGAAATAACTTATCTTGCACCACTATTAAAAGAACTACAAGACAGCAAAGCGTTGCCTTTAGGCTTTTATATGTATGATAAGAGTGCTGCAGTGGAGAAACAAAGAAAGACTCATGAAGGAACCCTCCGTAATTATTTTGAGAGAAATGGTTTTACAATAAAGCAGTTATTGTTATTTTATGGTGCAAGTTATTTAGCACCTAATAAAGAAGAACTAACGACAATTAGACGAGTTTTATTTTGCTTATTGCAGGTTAACAAGCAGTATCTTGTTAGTGCCTATAGAAGTTTATTTGGTGCTAGTGAAAGTATAATTCCAATAGAGATTTATACGAATTATGTTACGCCAGAAGCACCAATACCAACACTTGATTATGTGGCTAGTTTATTAAAAGCAGTACAAATTAAGGAGCTACCGGAATTAAATGCTGATCAATTTCTTCATCGTCTTGTTAAATCTGCCTACTTTAGTTTTTTTTCCAATACACAGCTTTTTTTGTTCTATGGGGTAACCAGCTATGAGAAGTATAAAGAGGACTTAAAATTAGTAAGGGAAGTTATATACGAAATTTTATTGTCTAGAGATGCGGTGTCTCAGGTATTAACCACTGCTAGTATTTTCAAAGTGCCTTTTCGTAATTCCTTAATGCATGCAATGTGTTATTTTGTGCAAGATATAGCGCCAGCGGAGAATGCTTGTCGTCAGGTAAGAGAGATGTTGGTAAGCTATGAGGAGATGATTCGCAGTGCTCCACCAATGGAAACATGGTTAAGCTTCCGTACTTATACAACGGGTCTTGGAAAACTGAAGGAGTCTTTATTAAAAAAGTTGGATGAGTTGTTGTTCTGTGGTCGCATTCCGCTCGTTGAATCAAGTGCGGTATCTGAACATAGTCTTCCAGGCCTTATAAGTCTTCCTACAACCCCTAGAGCTGCTCTGTAATTAATGGAGCTTATTATGGGTAAAAGTTAAATGCATTGCGCTATTAACTAGTTGTTGTTCAAATTTTGTTATCATGTCTGGCATCCATGCGTGAGTTTGATCAAGTAGTTTGATTTGTTGTAGGATGCTTAGTAGCCGGACAAAATTACTTGCTAGTTCAGAAAACAACTGGTTAAGGCCTCTGTAATTGTGGTTTGAGTTAATATTTTGCTTTGCTATTTGATCATAAGCATCTCTGCCTAAACTGACGAAATAAGGCAGAGAGACTAGTCTCTTGTGTGCCTGCTCAGGGTAGAATCCTGCAAATAATAAACATTTGTCTCCCACATCGCGTAATTGTTCCTGCTGTGTGCAACCTCGAGCTTGGGAGGATGTTAAATACTCTATTGCAAGCACACTATCAGCCAAGTGAGTATTTTTAGTAAAACGAATAAGAAGAAAAATTAGATAGCTTTCAAGGTGATCAGTAAGTTGCTGACAAGACTTAGCTTCAGCCTCTTGTACCAAAGATTGCCAAGATGCTAGAGAGCTAGAGTCTGCATAGATACTTCTGATATCCATAAAACCTCACGTAACATTAGTACCTAATTTCATTATGACTGATGGGTAAAAAATGTCTAGTCTGAGATATTAACTTACTGATTTCTATCTTAAGGCCCTCAATAAATCAATGGGTTAGTGGTAAGGTTATAATTTATTTAAATAATATAGCATTTTTGTGATTTATTTTTTATTTAGTAGCTATTCTAGTATACAATTAGGGTTTTTAATTGAATACATACAATATATAGAACCAAATGCAAAACCAAGATATCAGAAATATAGCTATTATAGCGCACGTTGATCATGGCAAGACTACCTTAGTAGATTGTCTTTTACGTCAATCGGGAACTTTAGATTTAAGAAAAGATCATCAAGAAAGAATAATGGACAGTAATGATCTTGAACGTGAAAGAGGGATTACTATATTGGCCAAAAATACAGCTATTAGTTATAAAGGCCAGAGGATCAATATAGTAGATACTCCTGGACATGCTGATTTTGGTGGTGAAGTTGAGCGCATTTTATCAATGGTTGATAGTGTGTTATTAATTGTAGACGCTGTTGAGGGCCCTATGCCACAGACTCGATTTGTGACCCAAAAGGCATTTAAACATGGCTTAAGACCAATTGTAGTGATAAATAAGGTAGATCGTGTTGGTGCTCGTATAAATTGGGTTTTAGAGAAGATATTTGAGTTATTTATTGATCTTGATGCCAATGATGAACAAATCGATTTCCCCGTGGTTTACGCTTCGGCTATAAATGGCTTTGCAACGCTTGATATCAATGCACATTCAGAAAATATGGATCCACTCTTTGAAGCATTAATAAAATATGTTCCAAAAGCAGAAAGGAATCTTGATGGCCCATTACAGCTGCAAATTAGTTCTCTGGATTACTCAAGCTATGTGGGAGCCATTGGTATTGGGAGAATTAGCCGCGGAAAAGTTCGGCCAAATATGCTAGTAAGTGTTATTGATCGTGATGGTGCGGTGCGTAATGGCAAAGTGCTGCAAGTTTTAGGCTATATGGGTTTAGATAGAACAGAGATGCTAGAGGCTAGCGCAGGAGATATTATTGCTGTAACGGGCATAGAAGGGGTTAGAATTTCAGATACTATCTGTGAGCGTAACAATGTTGAAGCGTTGCCTGCTTTAGAGGTTGATGAACCAACAATGAGTATGAACTTTTTAGTTAACAATTCGCCATTTGCGGGCAAGGAAGGTAAGTTTGTAACTTCGAGAAAAATAGCAGACCGCTTGGATCAAGAGCTCATTCATAATGTGGCCTTGCGTGTAGAACAAACTGATGAATCGGAAAAGTTTAAAGTGTCTGGTAGAGGGGAATTACACTTAGCTATTTTAATTGAAACTATGCGCCGGGAAGGCTATGAATTTGCTGTTTCAAGGCCAGAGGTTGTTATAAAAGAAGTCGATGGTGTTCCGCATGAACCAATGGAAAAAGTAACTGCTGATGTACCACAAGAGTATCAGGGTGCTGTGATGCAAGCGCTAGGTGATCGTCGAGGCCAATTACTTGATATGCAGCCGGATAATCGTGGACGAGTACGCTTAGATTATGAAATTACGGCAAGAGGTCTAATTGGTTTTTATATGGAATTCACCTCAATGACTTCAGGAACGGGCTTACTCTATCATGTTTTTGATCGTTTTGTTCCTATGCAGGGAGATAAAGTTGGAGCAAGAGCAAAAGGAGTGTTAATTTCTAATGGTGCCGGTAAAGCGACAGCTTATTCCCTATATAATGTCCAGGATCGTGGTCGATTATTTATAGGTCCACAAGCAGAAGTTTATGAAGGCATGATTGTTGGAGAACATAGTCGTGATAATGATTTGGTTGTTAACGTCATTAAACCTAAGGCATTAACGAATATGAGAGCATCTGGTTCAGATGAAAATATTATTTTAACTCCACCAATTATTTTTACACTTGAGCAGGCAATGGCATATATCAATAATGATGAGTTGATTGAAATAACGCCTAAATCGATAAGACTGCGTAAAAAGTTTTTAAAAGAACATGAGCGTAAGCGCAGCAGCTAATATATTAAGAGGGAATAGTGCATAAAAAAACCCGGGTGGGGACCCGGGTGAAGAGAGAGTATTCGTTACAAAATTAACTTTGATGCAGAGGATGCGATTATTTAATCAAAATAATCTATATTTATTATTACAATAGTTTAATATATACAAAATGTGAAATTTTTTTATTAAAAATATTAATATTTTTTATTCACATCAATTTGTATCTTTGACTGCACAAGTTTTTAAGGAAAGATTATAACGATATGTTGCCATTTTATCCCAGTATCAAGCCATATAAAAAACATACTTTAAGAGTTGATGCTCAGCATGAATTGTATGTTGAAGAAGTTGGAGATCCAAACGGAGTTCCTGTGGTATGTTGCCATGGTGGACCAGGTGGTGAAGTTAATAAAAATTTACGCCGTTTGTTTGATCCTAATTTCTATAGAATAATATTATTTGATCAAAGAGGGTGCGGACGTTCTAAGCCTTTTCATTGTTTGGAAAATAATACCACTCAACATTTGCTTACAGATATGGAAGCAATTCGTGAGTATCTTGCTGTTGATCGTTGGTTAGTTGCAGGGGGTGGCTGGGGTTCAACGTTAGCTTTATTGTACGCTGAGCAACATCCGGAACGTGTAAAGGCGATGCTATTATGGAGCATCTGCTTACTCAGAAAGCGTGATCTAGGGTGGATCTATATAGATGGTGTTAATCGCTTTTTTCCAGAGCATTGGAAAGTTTTTGCAAAGCTATTAGGCGACACAGATCCTAAAAATGTTTTTGAAACTTATAAACAATATCTAAATGGTGCTGATGATTTAACTCGCATGGCTGCAGCAAAAGTTTGGTCGGCTTGGGAGGCGCATTGTGCTACTTTGCATTTGAATAATGATGTAGTGCACCATTATGGCGATCCGCACACAGCATTAAATTTGGCTTTATTATCGAGTCATTACTTTTCTAACGATTCTTTTATGAAAGAAAACCAAATATTAGATAATGTTCACAAAATAAAAGAAATACCTGCTAAGTTAATACATGGACGTTATGATATGTTGTCTCCTTTAGAGAATGCCTATTTATTAAACAAACATTGGGACTATGCTGAGCTACGGATAGTTCGAGAAGCTGGACATGCTGTTGTAGAGGCTGGCATCATTGATGCGCTAGTGCGAGCATCCAAAGATTTGTTAAACGAACTAGGAATTGATGATCGTAGATTCTGATATTCAATTAGTAAAAGTATTTAATTGCTAAAAAAATATATATAAACTCTACAGTTTTGTTTAATATGCGCGTATAATAAAGTTAATCTATTTATTAAATGCTTATGAAAAATATTAGACTATTCTTCTTACATAGTACATTGCTTATCCTATTTTTATATTTAGGTAGTTGGATCAACTTGGGTTTTGCAGCCGAAGTTATCAAATTATCACCTCAACTAAGGGTAATTGATGTTGATCCAAAAACTAAACGAATGCAAGACTTAATAGAATGGCGTAACAGCTTTAAAGATATGCATTTATTTGAAGAAAAAGAAATTGAGAAAGCTCCAAGAGTTATTTCAGATATAGAAGCAAATCTAGTTTCTATACCTGGTGACAGAGTCTATGTAAGTAATTTAAGTAGAATAGATTATAATCAACCATTAGGTGTATACCGATTAGGTGCGCCAATTAAATCTCGTACTAGTAATAAAATATATGGGTATCCTGCTTATTTAATTGCAGACATAAAACTCAAAAATATCAAAGATCTTAATATAGAAAACAAGCTTTCATTACTTTATATTACTAATATGATCAAAGAAGTACAACCAGGAGATAAAGTATTAGTTAAAACTAAGCCTGAAAAAATTAATGTTACATCTAATCCAGATAAAAATATCCAAGGCAAAATTATTCATGTTCTTGATGGAGTTAAGTTAGCTACAACTGGCCGTAGCGTCATCTTAGACATAGGATGTAACCAGGGAGTAAAAGTTGGAAATGTATTCAAAGTGGTTGAAGATAAAACAGTAAGAAGAGTCGTGACGTTTTATGAACGAGACATGTTGGATAAGAAAGATAAAAATAATAACAAAATAGTAACTTTGCCTGATTTATATATGGGAAAGGTGCTAGTTTATCAAACTTACAACAATATTAGCTTAGCACTAGTTATTGAAAGTAAAAATTCAATAAGTGTCAATCAATTAATAAAAAATACATCAATAGCTGATAATTCAATAGGATAAGTGCGCTTAAGAATTTAGTAGAAGTAGTAATGAACATCCCTTTAAGTCAATTACAATTAGCACATCAAACAGAAGCTTTTCTGTTACTGCAACAAATCCCTTATTTAGGTTGCATTGGCATTAATAAATTGTTACAGAAAATTCCTAATATAATTGATATTTTCAAATATGACTATAAACAACTTATTGAACTTGGATTATCAATAAATCAAGCTCAAGCTATTGTTTATCCAGATTGGAGCTATTGTAAACAGCAGTTGCTAATAGCTCAAAAAAATAATATTGAAATAATAAATATCTATGATCCAGACTATCCTAAATTACTAAAAGAAATTTATGATCCACCTGTTGTCTTGTATATAAAAGGTAATAAAAAAATTTTAAATACACTGCAGATGGGGGTGGTAGGGACAAGAAGGCCTACTGTCTATGGTCGTCAAATGGCAGAACATTTTTGCAGTGAGCTTGCAACCTATGGTTATGTGATAACTAGTGGCTTTGCCATGGGTATTGACATTACAGCACATCTGGCCGCTATGCAGCATAATGTTGCGACTATAGCTGTTATGGGAACAAGCTTGGACTGTGTGTATCCTGCAAAACATGCACAATATGTTTCACAACTTATTGCAGGTGGAGGGGCGCTTGTCAGTGAAAATGGCTTTACAACCAAGCCACACCCAACTTGTTTTCCAAGGCGTAATCGTATTATTTCAGGGCTAAGCAGAGGTGTGTTAGTTGTAGAAGCTGCACGTCAAAGTGGCTCTTTGATTACAGCTAGGTGTGCAATGGAGCAGTCGAAAGAAGTTTTCGCAATCCCTGGTAATATTAACAATCCTCAAGCCCTAGGGTGCTTAGATCTAATCTCTCAGGGGGCAAAACTTGTAACCAGAATAGAAGATATTATCGAAGAACTATCCGGCTTTATATCTGTAGATAAAAGTAAAACTGATGGCGAGAAATTTATAAAAGCTAATCAAGGGCTACATAGTTTTATGCCTAAGATAGATTCAGTACAGCAGCAGCTTCTTAATGCGATCTCGGGCGGAGTAACTGATTTTGATGCCATTGTTACTAATAGTAAGCTCTCGTCAGATATCATAGCTGGGCAATTAGTTCAGCTGGAAATTTTAGGTTGTATAGCAACTGTGCCTGGTGGGTATATGAAAATTACTAAATAATGCATATTTGTAATTGCATCTTGTATTATTTCCTCTAGAATCATAAAAATTACTACGATGCTGGACAAAAGTTATATTTAGCAGTATTAACTAATATAGTGATATATTAATTAAAGGCCAGAACCAGATAACTTTAAACAACTAACTATAATATATATAAGAATTATTTAACCACTAATGACTAAGAGCTTAGTAATAGTAGAATCTCCTGCAAAAGCTAAAACAATTAAAAAATATTTAGGTAAGGGTTTTGAAGTTTTGGCCTCTTATGGACACGTTCGTGATCTTATTCCCAAGGAAGGGGCTGTTGATCCAGAAAATGACTTTGCCATGACGTATCAGATAATAGAAAAAAATGCCAAGCATGTTGAAAGTATCATCAAAGCACTAAAAGATGCAGATAATTTATACTTAGCAACTGACCCTGATCGTGAAGGTGAGGCTATTTCGTGGCATTTGGCTCAAATTATCAATCTGAAAAAGGGCATGAAAGATAAAAATATCAAAAGAATAATTTTTCATGAAATAACTAAAAAAGCAGTCAACGATGCTATTGCGAATCCTCGTGACATAGCAATGCCTTTGGTAAATGCTCAGCAAGCTAGAAGATCCTTAGATTATTTAGTGGGATTTAATTTATCACCCTTATTATGGCGCAAAATAAGAAGAGGCTTATCTGCAGGTAGAGTACAAAGCCCCGCGTTAAGACTAATAGTTGAAAGAGAAGTAGAGATAGAGAATTTTATTCAGCAAGAATATTGGAGTATCTTGGCCGAGTGTTACGATTCGGAGAGTAAAGAAAAAATCTATAATGCAAAATTAGTTAAATTAAGTAATGAGAAATTAGAACAATTTAGTATAACTAATAGTGAGGATGCAACCGCCTGTGTTGAAAAATTAAAAAAACTTGCAAAGAAATCTCTAACAGTTTCTAAGGTTGAGAAGAAGCAACGTAAGAGAAACCCAGCCCCCCCATTTACCACCTCAACTTTACAACAAGAAGCATCACGCAAACTTGGCTTTGGTGCTCAAAAAACGATGCGAATAGCACAACAATTATATGAAGGTATAGAAATTGATGAGGGTACAACAGGTCTTATTACTTATATGCGTACAGACTCTGTGACTTTAGCACAAGATGCCATAAGTGAAATAAGAAGCTGTATTGTTGAACACTATGGTGAAGCTAATTGTCCACCTGAGCCTAGGTATTTTAAAAATAAATCAAAAAATGCACAAGAGGCGCATGAAGCTATTAGGCCTACTGCTTGTGTTCGCTCCCCAAAAAAACTCCGTGCGTATTTAAATAATGAGCAATTTAGGTTGTATGAGCTAATTTGGAAGCGCACCATGGCCTGTCAAATGATTAATGCAGTTATTAATACAGTCACAGCTGAGCTGGCTTGTGGTAATAAGGAGAACATTTTTAGAGCTTCAGGTTCAACTATTATGGTTCCAGGATTCTTGTCATTATATCAAGAAGGTATTGATGATCAAAATAGTGAAGATGGTGAGGGTAGATTTTTACCTGATTTAAAAGAGGGTGATATCGTGCCACTAAATAATATTTTTGGTAAGCAACATTTTACAGAGCCTCCTCCGCGTTATGGTGAGGCAAGTTTAATTAAAACATTAGAAGAGTTTGGTATTGGACGTCCTTCAACATATGCCAGTATTATCTCTACCTTGCAAAATCGTGAGTATGTTATTTTAGACAATAAAAGATTTTATCCTACAGATGTTGGACGTGTAGTAAATAAGTTTTTAACTAATTACTTTGGCACATATGTTGATTATGAGTTTACTGCTGGTTTAGAGGATCAATTAGATGCTGTAGCAAGGGGCGAGATAGATTGGATACCTTTATTACGTCAGTTTTGGATTCCTTTCAAAAAACTTACTGTTGATATCAATGACACCGTTAAAAGAAGTGATGTTACCCAAGAAAAGATAGATGAAAAATGCCCAAAATGTGATAAAGCTCTGTCTATAAGGCTGGGTCGTAGTGGCCGATTTATTGGTTGTGATGGTTTTCCTGAATGTGATTACACAAGGAGTATAGAAGAATCAAACAATGATAACACTCAAGAACAGATTGATCACGACTGTCCTTTGTGTAAAAAATCTTTGGTAATCAAGCATGGAAAGTATGGCAAATTTATTGGTTGTTCTGGTTATCCAGATTGTAAACATATTGAACCTTTAGAAAAGCCTGAAAGCTCCGGTGTGAGCTGTCCAAAATGTAATGATGGAATTATTGTAAAAAGAAAATCTCGCAGAGGAAAGGTCTTTTTTTCTTGCGATAAATATCCAAAATGCACGTATGCAACCTGGGATTTGCCCTTAAATGAATCGTGCCCTAAATGTAATTGGCCAATATTGACTAAAAAAATTACCAAACGTTCTGGCACAAATAAAGTCTGTCCTCAAGAGAACTGTAGTTATAAAGAGCCGATAGAGGAAGCTGAAAACTCAGATGCTTCAGACGAATTGGATTAACAAAGTATTGTGATGTTAAATATATTATCTATACCAGATGCAGTGGTAAAATTACAGCAAGGTGAAGTCATTGCTTACCCTACCGAGGCAGTATATGGTCTTGGCTGTGATCCACAAAATGCCACTGCTCTTAACTGTTTACTGGCTTTGAAAAATAGAGATGCTAATAAGGGCTTAATCTTAATAGCATCAGATATCAAGCAAGTAGATTTTTACATTGATTACAGTACTCTTTCAAAGGACGTTAAAGATAACTTGTTAAATAATAAAGAGTTGTTTGTAACATGGTTACTTCCTATAAATTTTAAAAATAAAGAGGTTATCAATAAACAAATATATGGACAATATGATACTATAGCTGTAAGAATATCAAATCATGTTGTAGTGAAGCAGTTATGTGCATTGTTTAGAAATCCTATCATATCTACAAGTGCTAATATAAGTGGTGAGACAGAGATTAAACAGCAGCAGCGATTGCATGATTTATTCAAGCATAAAATTGCAGGTATAGTTGAAGGAGAGTTAGGAAGATATACTAGACCTTCTACTATAATAGACGCAAGAACTGGAAAAATAATAAGGCACTAAAAACTATGCAGCAAATTGATAATAAAATTATAAAATCTTTTTTTTTGGAATGGCAGGACAATCTTTGCACGTCTTTTTCTAAATTAGATGGAAAAAATTTTATTGAAGATAAATGGCAACATAAAGCAGGTGGTGGAGGTATAAGCCGAGTATTAAGTGAGGGTAATATATTTGAGCGAGCGGGAGTTAATTTTTCTCATGTTATGGGAAATAGTTTACCTAAAGCAGCCACTCAAAATAGACCGCAACTAGAAGGCGCTTCCTTTGAAGCGATGGGAGTATCGTTAGTGATACATCCTAAAAATCCTTTTGCTCCAACTTCGCACGCTAATTTAAGATTTTTTATCGCGGAGACGAAAACACATGATATCATTTGGTGGTTTGGTGGTGGTTTTGACTTAACGCCTTATTATGGTTATTTGGAGGATTGCATTCATTGGCATACACATGCTAAGCAGGCCTGTGATCCGTATGGTAGTGATATTTATAATAGATTTAAAATTTGGTGTGATGATTACTTTTATCTAAAGCACCGTAATGAACAGCGTGGAATTGGTGGCTTGTTTTTCGATGATCTAAACGAATGGGGATTTGATACCACTTTTGAATTTGTTAAATTAGTTTCAGAAAAATATATGACTGCTTATTTTCCTATTATTAAAAAACGTCATGCAGAACCTTATTCTATAAAACACAGGGAGTTTCAATGTTATCGCCGTGGGCGGTATGTAGAATTTAATTTATTGTTTGATCGCGGGACAATTTTTGGAATTCAAACAGGGGGTCGCACGGAGTCAATTCTAATGTCTTTACCCCCAGAGGTGATTTGGCGTTATAATTGGCAACCAAAGCCAGAGTCTAAAGAATTTGAATTAACAAATTATTACTTAAAACCTCGAGATTGGTTAGCGTTAGCGTAATAAACGCTTACTGTAGCCGTTATATCGGAGCATAAGTGTTTTTTGTTGTTGGTGATGCATATGGTTTATAAACAGCTGCATCATCAAAAGTTTTACCTCGATGGCTCCATAGACAGCAAAACAGACTTTGTGCTCCAGTGCACAGATACTCAAAACAGCTCATAGGTTTTTCAATAGATGCTGCTGGTAGTTCTGCTTTTGTATATACTGTAGTTGGTTCTGTAAATATTGGTTCTAGCATATTTTTTTGTGTAATTAAAAATGTAGTTAAAAATTTAAGTAAAGATTTATTAAAAATAGCTAAGATAGTCCTTCCATATGTTTCAGAAGGTAATCCAGAAACCGCTTGAATGTCTCTAGTTGATGACCAAAGCATAGCAATTGTGTAACCTTCTTTTTCAAGCCACTGAGTAGTTTCTATTACAGAAGACAAATTAGTTCCTTGAGGTGGACATGCGAATCCTATGCCAACTTTTTTCCGTGAACCTATCCAGTCTGCATATGTATAAAATAAATCTTTAGCAGCTGGGGTATTATCCCAGTATGCCATTGTGGTTAAGTATTCAAGAGAGTCTTTAGTTTGTTTTAGAATTTGATGATCGTTGTCGCTTGCTGTATAACAAGTGTAGCTTATAATTTTTTTTGGAAGTTCTGGGTGCAATAAAGCAAGAACATCAAATTGTTCTCGTAGAGATCGTATTAATAAGACAAACGTACCTACATAATCTCCAGGCATGCCAGACTCTGCATCGATATCGACACCATCAAGATTGTAAAGATAAATATCTCTTGCAAGGTTTTTTGCAAAAGTAGGGATATCAACGTCTGTGGACCAATGTGTATCTGGTGTATCCATTAGTGATAGTAAAATTTTTTGTGTATCGCCACGTTTTGTTTTTAGTTCTGTTACCCATTCCAGTATTTGTGTTTTAGTGTAGATAAAACTAGAATCAAATGCCCATGTGGTAGCGAGTTTATCGGCAGTATTTTCTTTTACAGGTGCACAAAAGGCTATAGGTATATGGGTGAAGTACTCAGGAATTTGGTTTAGAGGAAAAGGTCGTTGATCAACTCCAGCAGCATCTTTCTCTGGATAACCTTCCCAGTAGCCTATAAGTTTGTAATCAATTGATTGAGTCATGTTATATACGCCTTGTATTGTAACATGCATTATAATACAAAATAATTTTCTTTAACAAATTACTTGTAATTATCGATTTTTATGATTAATTTTGATTAGATTCTTTTTTTTCAGTATCGTCACTGAACGCTTTTTTAAAGCCTTTATATGCCGCGCCTAAGTCTTCACCTAATGTACGTAATCGACTACCACCCATGACAAATACTAAGATTAATAAAATTAATAATAGAGAACCCGGACTAATGCCACTTAAACCCATTATTAAAACCCTCGTAGATTGCCAGCTAATAAATGAATGTGTAAATGATCGATTTCTTGGCCACCGCCTTTGCCAGTGTTGATAACAGTACGAAAACCTGTGTGGACATTCTGAGCTTTTGCCAAATGTTGTAATTGATACATAGCTTTGCCTAATAGAGCTTGATGTTTTTCTTCAGTATGCGCTAGGCTTGTAATATGTTTTTTAGGGACGACTAATAAATGGACGTTAGCTTTGGGATGGATATCTTTAAAGACGACAAAATCATCGTCTTCAAAAATCATATCTGCAGGGATTTCTTTCGCAATAATTTTACAAAACAAGCAATCTTGCATTATTGTTGCACCCATTGACCATTTACACGACATGCACGGCCTGTTACAAACTCACTCTTTCCATTAATAATAGAATGCATTTTGTATTGACGACAGTACTTAGAACCATCATTAGTGGTTGAAACTGGAGTGACCGTGTAGCGAGTGTCCGTATTAGGGTTTACCCAGGTTGTTGCGCGATTGTCCTTTTGAGTTTCAAGAGCATGGTTTACATTCATAGCATCAACAGAGTCCATGCGTGTACCAATAGCACTACCAACAACAGCGCCGGCAGTTGCGCCAACTATAGTAGCAATTGTCTTACCACTACCGCCACCTACTTGATTGCCAATAATACCACCGGCAACTCCACCAATAACGGTGCCCATATCCTGGTTTTTAAAGCCTTCTGAACAGCCTGTTAAACACACTATAGAAATAAGGCTGCACGAAAGAATAGTTTTGATGTTAAGCATAAGTTAGCGTACCTCTGTATTATTTTATGGAATTATACCCAGGAAAACGGCAAAAGTAAATCACTTAGTTTTATGTCCAATTTTATTTTACAAAAAATTGCTTGACGTAACTGCCAGATTTGCTTCAATGATGACCGCACATAATTAACTTAAAATCAGAAGGCTATGTGGCCAGTTAAGGTATAGAAGAGAAGGGAGAAGTTTACTTCACAAAAAACATTAAAAACATGATGCAAAAGCTGTTGATATCTATATAATATTTATATATTTCAATAGGTTGCAACAGCTGTTCAGTTTTTGTACAATTAAGCTTTCGCAGTTTGCGAGGTTTCGAGGCTGCTTGCCCATTCCCAGCCTAAATCACAAGCTGTAGATAAAATACAAGCAGCTACTATATAGGGATCAGAATTAGCACCCGGTCTTCTGTCTTCAAGATAACCACAGCCATCTTCTTTTACACTAATAGGTATTCTAATAGAAGCACCACGATCTGATAGCCCATAACGAAATTGATGAATTGAACAAGTTTCATGTAAGCCAGTTAAACGCTCATGAAGGTTGTGCCCATAATGCTTAATATGCTCATCATGTTTCTTGGAAAGACGATCTATGATAGCTAAAATGATGTCATAGCCTTTTTTAGGGTCCCGCATAGATTTAGTGGAAAAATTAGTGTGGCAACCAGAGCCATTCCAATCACCTTTGACAGGTTTGTTATCAAAACTTACAACTACTCCAAAATCTTCTGCTGTCCGTAGTAGCAACCATCGGGCTAAAATTTGATGATCACAAATTGTTAGTGCATCAAGTTCGTCTTCTTTAAAACCACGGTAACCAACTTGATACTCCCATTGGCCGGGCATCACTTCTGCGTTAATGCCATAAATACATAGTCCTGCGTCAATACAATATTGCAAATGCTGTTCTACAATGTTGCGTCCAAAGGCTTTAGTAGCGCCAACACTACAATAATAAGGTCCTTGTGGTTTTGGCAAGCCTTCTGTCGGCCAGCCTAAGGGATTAACACCATTGAATAGAGTGTATTCTTGTTCAAAGCCGAATAAAGCTTCTTGTTCGTAACCACCGTTTTCAAGAACCCTAACAAATTTACTTCGTGAATTAGTTGCATGTGGCGTATGATCCGGGTTCCAAACTTCGCAGAGTACCAGGACATTGTTGTGTCCTCTGACAGAGTCTTTAACAATCCGAACAGGTTTTATTAATAAATCAGAAGAGCTACCAGATGCCTGTGCCGTAGATGATCCATCAAAAGACCAAATTGGGTAATCTTTGGGATCAAAGCTAATTCTTTCGTGATTGATAACTCTTGTTTTTGATCGTAGATCTTGAGTGGGACACGTGCCATCAAGCCAAATGTATTCGGCAAAGCTAACCATACTACTATCTCCTTACTGTTACAGCTCTTTAATTTGGATTATGACATAGTTTTTATAATCTGAAAATAAATCTAATGGCCAATAGACTAGCTTTAAATAAAGGCATAAGAATTATATTTAGTACTCCTGTAAATAGTAAGAACAGTAGAATAAAAAAGCCATATGGTTCTATTTTGTCATAGAAAAGTGCAGCTTTACCTCGTAAAAAATTATTTAATATCTTACTACCATCTAGAGGTGGTAGAGGTAAAATATTTAATAGCATGAGAATAAAATTTATTTGAATTCCTGCAATACCCATTAAATATAAAGGTTCACTGAACTGGTTATAAGCGATAATTGTAGCAAGCTTACAAAAACAAGCCCAAATCAAGGCCATTATTAAATTAGATAGAGGGCCTGCAACAGCAATAATAGCTAATTCTTTACGAGGATTTTTCAAGTTTCTTTCTGTAACGGGCACAGGTTTTGCCCATCCAAAAAGAAAAGGAGCATGGGTTAAAACCAAAAGTAATGGAACTAGAACTGTTCCCAGGGGATCTATATGCTTTATAGGGTTTAAGCTTAAGCGGCCAAGCATTTTAGCGGTGCGATCACCATAATAATTTGCTGCATAGCCGTGCGAGGCTTCATGAACAGTAATCGCAAAAATTAAAGGTAAGGCATAGATACAGATTAATTGGACGGTAGTCAGACTATTCATATGGTTAAATACTCAGTTTAAGTATAATATGGTAACAAGTTTTGGGATCTATTATAATGGTCTGTATGAAATATAGCGATCTATCTCAATATAAAGATTTAGCCACCAGTAAACTGCAATATTTTTTTCATGATATTAAAATTGCACAAATAGGGTTATTAGCGACTGTTTCTATACTTGTTTTGCAATTTTACTTACTTTTTTCTTTATCTCTCAATGCTAAAAATTGGCAAATGCCACAAATAAGTTATTCAAATACAAATCTTAATTTTTCTCCTCATAGAAAAACTTTTGAAATTAGCGATATAAAAGAAAAACATTTATTCGGTGAAGTTATTAGAGATAATGATTCGTTAGATGATGCTTTAAAAAGTATTTTACCATTAACGCTTAAGGGAGTAATCGCTAGCTCTGATCCTAAAGATGGACAGGCTATTATTCAAGATGTAACAGGCAAGGAAAATGTCTATTTTATTGATGATAGAATACCAGTAGACTCAGGATTAGTAACTTTAGAGTATGTCTATAAAGATAAAATTTATATCAAAAATAACGGGGTGTTAGAATATATTCTATATCCAGTTTTAGACTTAAGTTCATTACAAGGAAATGAAGATGCTAATAGTAATAGCAGGATTCAGAGAAAATATGTAAACCCGTTAAAGTTAAATAAGAATGGCAGAAAAACGCGCAACTTTAGACAAGTTACACCTAATTCTCCTAATACACTCAATAGATCTAATCGACCTGAGAGAACAGGCATAGGAACTAGAACTATGGGATCATCAGGATCTACAACGCCAGTCCCAGATGCGTCTGATAATACTGAACCTGTTGTTATCTTACCTGAGGCAGAAGATGCCGATGAAGTAGAAGAGCCGGTAAGCTTAAATAGAAGACTTTATGGCAAGGTTAAAAAGTTAAATATTAATTAACAACTATAATTGAGTATAGAATCTAATTTGCAAACATAAATTAGCACTGTATGATGTGAACTATGCACTATGTCAAATTACTGTATTACTTACAGAGAAGATCAAGATGAGATTAGTAAATAAAAGTATAAATATAAAAAACACCCAGAGTAAATATTTTTATCATTTAATTTTTAACATAGGTATTACTGTCTTTTTTAGTATAGTTATTAATTTAAATAATTTACATGCTCAGCCTGTTTCTGATCCTGTAGGTTATAAAGATACACAATTTAATGTTGAAGCTAGTAATATTGAAAGTCCAGATGAACTTAAAAATACTAAAACTAAAAAATCTCAAAAAAGCAAAGATAATAAAAAAATGTGGAATCTTGATGACGTCGATCTTCTTGCCTTAATAGGAGAAATGTCGCGGGTTACTGGACGTAATTTTATTATTGATCCTCGAGTTACGGGTAAAGCGAGTTTGATTTCTAATGAGCCAATGGATGATCATCAGGCTTATCAGGCTTTTTTGTCTATACTGCAAGTCTTAGGTTTCACGGCTTTAGAGTCAGGTAATGTCACCAAAATAGTGCCAGATTCTGTAGCTAAACAATTTGATAGTAAAGTAAATGGTAAAAACCTTCGAGATCTTGGTGAAGAGATGATTGTACAGGTTATACCTGTCAAAAATGTATCAGCTACAGCGCTTATGCCTATTTTGCGCAATTTGACTAATCAACAAGGTCATATTGCTCCTTACGCACCTTCTAATGTTATTGTCATTGCTGATAGGGCAGCGAATATTGCCAAGATAGTAGAGATTATTAGCCAAATTGATAAACAAGGTACAGATGACGTTGAAATTATTTCTTTAAAAGATGCCAGTGCAGATGAAATAGTAAAAGTATTGACTAATTTAACAACGGGTAGTCAATTAGGAGAGGGAGCTGCGCAGCAAATTAAAATGGCGGCGGATCTAAGAACAAATAGTATTTTATTAAGTGGGGATAAATCCAAAAGAGCTAAAATGAAAGCGCTTATAATTCAAATGGATGTACCAACTCCAAGAACAGGTAATACCGAGGTAATTTATTTAAAATATCAAAGTGCTAATGCGCTTGTGCCAGTTATATCAGGAATTGTTGATGCTTATTATGGTACTAGTAGCGGTTCCGCTAACTATGATAGCAATATGAACCGAGCAAGCTTAGCTCCATCGGGTGAGCCAATGATGGCTGGTAATTATAGAAATGCAGTTATTGGTGGAAATAATACCAATTCAATAGGTAGTACCTTGCAGCTTCCAACGGGTAAACGTGAAGGAAATGCTAGTGCTCCAGGTGTACGTGCGGAACCGAATACTAATGCATTAGTTGTTACAGCACCACCAGAGCTTATGCGTAATATTAAAGCGGTGATAGCGCAATTAGATATCCGTAGATTTCAAGTATTAGTAGAAGCTTTAATTGTTGAAGTATCTTTAAATCACAGTCAGAACCTAGGAATAGAATGGCGTATACTTGGCGGCGGGGGTACTAGTTTTCCTGCAGATGCATCATCTCCTGGTATTATTAATGCATTAGGTAAGACTGCTGCAGAAGCGTCTAATAATTTAATCAGAGGATTACCTTTTAATGGCTTAACACTAGGCTTTTTAAAAGGTGGAGATATCAGAGCCATTTTATATGCTTTGCAACAAGATTCAAATACTAATATTTTGTCGACGCCATCTATTGTAACAATGGACAATGAAACGGCAGAAATAGTGGTTGCTGATAAAATACCATTTAGGACTAATGATGTGTCTTCGACAGCATCAGCTACGACAACAGGTCTAGTGTTGCGTACGTCATATGATTACAAACCAGTAGGATTGACATTAAAAATTACTCCAATGATTACTCAAGGTGAAGCGGTAAAATTAACTATTGAACAAACCCAAGGCTCTTTAAGATCTGCTGCAGGTGTTGATACTCCAACTACGTCCGAGCGAAGTATCAAAACTGCAGTGGTAGTAAACGATAAAGATATTTTAGTATTAGGTGGCTTAATAGAGAGCCAACGTAATGCTGGAGAGTCTAAAGTGCCGATTTTGGGTGATGTGCCCTTGCTAGGTGAATTATTTAAAAGACGTACTGATACTTTGACTAAGAGAAATCTTATGATCTTTATTCGTCCCGTTGTAATAAGAGATCGCGAAGAAAGTAACAATGTTTCTTTAAGCAAATATGATTATATGCGAGATTCGCAATTGTTATACAAATGGGATCCTTATTCTAAGATCGCAAAAGAACTTTTAACTGAGTTACCTGATGGCAGCAAAACTGTGGCATCAGCCTATAAATTAAATTTACCGGATCCGTTCTGATGTCTGATTTAAAATTAAATTACAGCTTTGCTACCAAGTATGGTGTAATTATAAAAAATATTTCAGATACCAATGCGTTGATAGCATGTTTGGAACAAATTTGTGTTCCAGAAGTTATAGCTGAATTAAATCGTTTTATTGCACTGCCATTAGAATTTGAAGTTTTAAGTAAAACGGATTTTAATAACTTACTTCATAAAAATTACAGTAATACATCTTCTGAAGCCAAAGCCATGATGGCTGATATTGAAGATGATATGGACTTAAGTGCTTTTGCTGATCAATTGCCGTCTACGCAAGATTTATTAGCCAGTGATGATGATGCTCCTGTAATAAGGCTGATCAACGTTTTATTAACTCAAGCTATTAAACAAGATGCCTCTGATGTTCATGTTGAAACGTATGAAGATAAAATAGTTATACGGTTTAGAATTGACGGTATCCTGCGAATTGTTTTAGAGCCGCAACGCGCTTTGGCACCAATCATAATTTCCCGCATTAAAGTGATGGCACGATTAGATATAGCAGAAAAGAGACTACCACAAGATGGTAGAATAGGCTTGAAGGTGGCTGGTCGTGAGATTGATTTGCGTGTGTCAACTATGCCGACTACCTATGGCGAACGCATAGTAATGCGTATTTTAGATAAGCAGTCTAGCAGGCTAGATTTAGAACATTTGGGAATGGATAAAAAATTACTATCTCAGATTAGTAAATTATTAGATAACCCTTTTGGTATTATATTAGTTACTGGGCCAACAGGTTCAGGTAAAACTACTACTTTGTATTCTATGCTAACAGCATTAAATAAATCTAGTCGTAATATATTAACTGTTGAAGATCCTGTAGAGTATAATTTATATGGTATCGGGCAGACACAAGTTAATATTAAAGTTGATATGACTTTCGCTAAGGGGCTACGTGCTATCTTAAGACAAGATCCTGATATTGTTATGGTTGGAGAGATTCGTGATCTGGAAACAGTTGAAGTAAGTATTCAAGCAAGTTTAACGGGACATTTAGTACTGTCTACCTTGCATACAAATACAGCAATTGGTGCAATAACTCGATTAAGGGATATGGGAGTTGAACCATTTTTATTATCCTCAAGTGTGATAGGTGTGTTAGCCCAAAGGTTATTTAGATTATTGTGTCGCCACTGCATGATAACTCAACCTGCAGATGATCCAACTTGTGAACTATTGGGCATGGATCCGAAAAATCCACCAATGCTAAATTACCCAGGTAATTACAGTAATCATAATTTAATCTGTGAGCATTGCGGTAATACAGGATTTGCTGGACGTTCTGGGTTATATGAGCTTGCTATTATAGATGATAAGGTCAGACAATTAATTCATCAAGGGGCAAGTGAACAAGAATTAGAACACGAAATTAGAAAAACCACTCCTAGTATGGGTAGCGATGGTATCAAAAAAGTTTTATCTGGAATAACCAGTGTTGAAGAAGTTTTGCGTGTTATTACTATTGGAAATAATTAATGCCAGCTTTTGAGTACAAAGCCATCAATAAATTTGGCAAAGAAACTAGTGGCATCCTCGAGGCGGATAGTGTCAAATCTGTTCGTGCTAAATTACGTGATCAAGAATTAATTGCTATTAATATTGAATTTGTTGCTGAAAAAACGCATACATCTAAAAGTTTTTTTAAAATATCAGCATCAAAAAACAAGTTAAAAGTTTCTGAGTTGGCTTTAATTACTCGTCAATTAGCTACGCTTTTATCTTCTGGTATGCCAATAGATGAGTCTTTATTGGCAATTATTCAGCAAACAGAAGATGATAAAATAGCACGTATTATGAGCGCAGTACGAGCAAAAGTACTAGAAGGACATTCGTTATCAGCAGGTATGGCAGAATATAAATCTGCATTCCCTGAAATTTATCGTGCAACCATCCATAGTGGTGAACATTCTGGTTATTTAGATATGGTATTAGATAATCTTGCTGAATACACAGAAAAACAGTTCTATTTTAACCAAAAAATTAAACAGGCTTCTATCTATCCTAGTTTAATGATTACTGTGTCAACATCAATGGTTATTATGTTATTAGTCTATGTGGTTCCTCAGATGGTGGATGTTTTTAAAGACTCGGGGCAAGATTTACCCATATTGACTATAGGATTATTGAAGTTAAGTAATTTTCTACAAAATTTTGGTTTTTATATTCTCATTGTTCTGATTTTAAGTGGTTATTTGTTTGCACGCGCCTTGCAGGTAAAAGCAAATAAATATAAATTTCATCAATTTTTATTAAAGTTACCACTAATTAAGAAAATAATTAAAGTCAGTAATACTGCTCGTTATGCACGCACATTTGGAATATTAACCGAGGCTGGAGTGTCTGTTTTAGAAGCGATGGCTACAGCTAATCAAGTTGTCACTAATTTATTGATATCAGATGCATTAGAAGTTGCGCGTCAAAAAGTAAAAGAAGGTATTAATATTAGTAGAGCATTAAGGGAAACGCATTATTTTCCAGCCATGAGTGTCCATCTAATCGCAAGTGGTGAAAGCAGTGGAAAATTAAATATTATGCTAGATAAAGCTGCTAGTTATCAAGAAAAAGACATAGAAAGTCTGATTGCAACTTTTATTAGTTTATTTGAGCCATGTATGATCTTAACAATGGGGTTCGTCGTTTTACTAATAGTATTAGCAATATTATTGCCTATTTTCCAGATGAATCAGTTTGTGGGATAATGAAATTGAGATGTTATAAGAAAGAGAAATATATATATATATGAACAATAAACAAGTTAGAAAAAATATTAAATCCAGAGCAGGCTTCACTTTAATAGAAGTCATGGTTGTTGTAATTATAATAGGCATTTTAGCTGTGCTAGTAGTTCCTAGGGTTTTACATCGAGTAGATGATGCTAAACTTACTAAAGCTAAAGTAGATATAGCGACTATTGAGACGACGTTGGATTTCTATAGAATAGACAATGGGGTTTATCCAACTACAGAACAAGGGCTGCAAGCATTAGAAACTGTGCCAACAGTACAACCGGCGCCTTCAAATTGGAAAGGGCCTTATCAAAAACGCTTATCTTTAGATCCTTGGGGGACGCCTTATCAATACAGAAATCCTGGAACACATAACAATAATGTTGATATCTTTAGTTTTGGCCCTAAAGGAAAAGATTCAAATGTAACAGATGAATCAGGTTATATAGGAAATTGGGATCTGAAATGAAGCTTGGTAAAAAACTATCAGGCTTTACACTTATAGAGATAATGGTGTGTTTAATAATTATTGCGCTTAGCGTTAGTATTATTAGCCTTTCAACAAAGAGCTTACAGGCTAGAAATGAATTGCAGCCTTTTGTTGATAATCTCTATCAGAAATTAAAGAATCTAGAACAAGATGCAATGTTGCGGCAAGTAGAGATTGGATTAAGTATTTATGCAGATAAAATAGAAATATTAAATTATAAGTCTGACGCCTTTGATTCTAAAGATATTAATACTATAAAGTGGAAACTTAATAAAACAATTAGTATTCCTAGCAAAGTTAGTCTGAAATATGAGATATTAGAATCGGATCAATTTAAAAAGCTAACAACTGATAGTATAGACAACCATCAGCCTGATGTAATTATCACATCAGGAGGGTATATGACACCCTTTAAATTAATTATTACTCATCCAGATGAACAGCGTTACTATATTATCTCAAGCCAGTTTAGTGGTGAGATAAATTTAATAACAGAAAAAGGTGAATGATGCTCAAAACAAAATTAGGGTTTACCTTGTTTGAGGTTCTTATAGCATTGGTCATACTAAGTACTACTATGGTAGCTGCTATTATGACAACTGATAATGTGCTTAAGCGTACAGTTAGTATTGAAAAAAAAATACTAGCTCATTGGGTCGCAATGAATGTTCTAAATAGCATGCAACTTAAACTTACTAATCAAAAAATTGAAATTACGGCGGGTGATATAACAGGGACTAGCGAAATGCGTGGACAAAAGTTTAACTGGAATTTGAAAATAGAAAAGATAAATATAGAAAGTATTGCTTTATTAAATATGCAAGTTACTGTTCGTAACGAATCAGAGCTACAAACTGCAAGTTTGAATCAAAGTAATATATTAGACATTGTTACAAGAGCTACGTCTGAGCTATAAAATTAAATACTATGATAATCAGATTAAAATTGAGATATAAAATGATGGGTCTATCTTTGATAGAAGTGATGATAGCACTATTCATTTTTTCAATTTTAGCTATTTTATCAATGCGTGGAATTAAGAATACTTATTTAGCAAAAGAAAAATCTCAGACGAATCTCGAGCAATTAGCAGAGCTTGAAACAGCTTATATCATTTTTCAAAAAGATATTGAGCAAATTGTTAATCGTAATGTATTGGAGCCCTCAGGTGGTATTAAGCTTGCTTTTTTAACCCCTGTAGATAATCTAACTAGCAGTGGTACAAAGTCAGGGTTAAAAGATGATTTTGGATATAATAGATTAGAATTTAGCCGTACTGGCAATAATACGACAATGTTGAGTAATCCCGTGAGTGATCTACAGAGGGTGGCGTATTATCAAGACGATGATAAACTAATCAGACATACTTGGCGTCAAATAGATGCTACTAAAAATACTTATGTAGATAAACGGAGATTATTAAGTAATTTAGAGTCTTTTAGTATCTTTTTTGTTGATGGTTTTGGAAGAAAATCACAAACTTGGCAACCCAAGCCTGCATTAATTAGTATTAACCCTGATCAGCCTACTTTAGAACTACCGCGAGGTATAGTGATTAATTTAAAAATTAAACAATATGGCAGTATCGAGTGGATTTTTAATTTGCCAGAAGTATTAAATCAAGCATAATATTGTATAAATATATGAATAAAGCATTTTTATATTCAGGCCTTAAAAATCGTGGTACAGCAATTATTACTATTATATTAATAGTCGCCATTGTGAGTATTACAGCAATTACCATGCAAGGTTTTTTAAGAAGTGAAATTAATAGCACACAAATGCTAATAGATAATGATAATTTATATAATAAATTATTAACTGCTGAAAGTTGGGGTTTGAGTGTTATAAATAGATCGACTGCTTCTGATACCATTATTACACCAGAGGCAGGGCATTTATCAACAATTATGGAAGCAGTTAATCTGACTAGCGAAGTTATCCCGCAAAGTGGATTGTTTAATATCAATTACCTTGATAGCTTGGAGTTTTGTCAAACTAAAAAAAATTCTAATCGGCAAATATTTATAAATAGGATTTTTACTAATTTGCTTATGAATACATTAAGCCAACAAGGAATAAATATAGAACAAGCTAATGGTTTAGTTAAAAATATACAACATAACTTTTGTTCTACCCATTTAGCCTCTAATAGTCCAGAAGTAAAGTCTCAAAATCCTGGTTCAAGTTGGGACTATCAAACAGGCAGTCAATTGATAGTAGATACCTCAGAACTACGGTTAGTAAACGGTATTACTCAAGAGATATATAATAACCTAAAAAAATATATAACTGCACTACCTGTTACAGTAACAGAAAAAGAAGCATTATTTAACCTTGAATATATTAAACCAGAAATATTTGCAGCAATGGTAGATATAGACATTACTACAGCAGTTCAGTATTTGGCGAATAATAAAAACCTCCCTGAGGCAGAAAAGATCAATGATATGATAAAATATATAAAATCAATGGGAAAATATGATCAGCAAGAATTGCAAATGATTCAAAGTTTTTTTACTCTAAAGTCTGAATCATCCGGGTTTTATATTATTAAGTCCACAGCTTCTAAAAATGATTATGTGGCTAGCATGCAATCTTTGATAGTCAATAACGAAGGTTTTCGAGTAATCTGGCGTAAACGAGGATAATATGCAAAATTTTATTTTTATAAGATTGAATCAAGTTGATAATGTTATAGATGGTGTCTGTGACTGGGTTACAACAGATGGTAATGGTAAAATTTTAGATTGTTCCAAAAGCTCAGAAAAAATAAGTAATTTCTATTATGATAAAGCTAGAGTTATTTTGCTCATTCCTGATTCTTTAGTCAGTTATCATTTGACGCATTTGCCTATTAAAGAAGCTAAGAAACGTCAACAGGCAGTAGGTTTTGTTTTAGAAGAAAAAATTTTATCTAATATAGAAAATACCCTATTTAATATAGGACCAGAAGTATCCAAAGATAACTATTTGGTCGCTGTTATTGATAAAGAAAAATTAGAGGAAATTTTAAGCGGATTAAAAGATAGATACAATATTGTTCCAAACAGGGTGTTAACAGATGCGTTGTGTTTGTATGGTCAAAGTAATAATGTCAGCACTATGCAACTGTATTTAAATCAAGACAATAATACAAGTATTTTAATAAGAGACAATATTATTGTTTCGCAAATAAATAATCTTGATTTAATATTTGATCAAATAAATGAAAATTTTTCAGTAGATTTATATAAGCATAATTTAAATAATATATTTGATTGTCTCAGTAGTAACAAGAAGAAAATAAATATTCAAACAGAACAAGAGATATCTGAATGGTTACCATTTTTAGTTAAATCTTGGTTTTTAAATAAAAGTTATAATAAATTAGATTTAAGTAGTACTTTAATAAAACGCAGGGCTATCGATTTAAAATTTAATAGGTATTGGAAATATACAGCTATTTTATGGTTGATAATAATTGTTTTTTATATTTTATACAAATATCTTGATTATAATATTTTTGCATCCAAAGAAGTAGAACTTGATAGTTTTATTAAAACAACTTTATCTAGTGTAGATATACGAACGAGTAATCTAAGAGATGCTGAACAATTAATAACAAGGCAAGTTATTAATTTTGAAGATAAAATAAAGCAGCAACGAAGAATTAATGAGTTTTTTATTTTGTTATCAACGTTCTGTGAGAATTTTAGTCAAATATTTAAAATAAACTCCATGGTTTTCAATGATCATGTGTTAGTGATAAACTTTGATATTAATAAAAGTGATGGCCACTATTTAGATAGTATTAAAAAAGATTTTGCTGCGCATGATATAAGTTTGCAAGAAAAATCTATAGATAAAAGCGATAATATAAATTTGATATGGGATGTTAGGCTGTTATAGCACAGCAATAAACTTTCCGTGAGTGATGTCTGTCTTCGTAATATGCTCAAGTTGTTCACAAACAAGTTCAGTTGCGTTTGGCATAATGCCTTTGGATAGTTCAGTAATAAATATAACGTTTTTACCAATCTTGATCAAATCAAACATTGTTTCTTTGACGCAAAAATCTGTCGCCAGACCAAAAACCAAAAAGGTATCGATGTGTTTGGTTGTCTCTATAAATTCTTGATTAAAGCGTTTAATGGGATTTAATGAAGACTCAAAAGAACCTACAATAGAATATTCTTCAATATCATGACCCTTGGTGAGGTAGATATGATTAACAGATTTTTTTATCGCAAGCTTAGCACCTTTAGTGCCTGTAACACAATGTGTTGGCCATGTTAAGAATTTACTATTAGGGCTATTATCTTTTGCCCATTCTATAATAGTATTAATATTAATGTTTTCTGTAGATTTTTTAGTGGGATCAGATTGTAGAAATGTAGGGGTGTATCCTAAACTTATGAGCTTATCATAGATGTTTATTGAGAAAGTTTCACTAGTCTCTGGATGGGAATCGGCTGTTGCTATAATGGGAATACTGAACTTAGATTCTATATGATCTAGAAATAGCTGCACTGATTCTAAAAGCTCTTTGGCTTTAGGTACAGTCAGAGAGCCACTAATAAAGTCCCATTGAAAATCAATCAGTAAGATTGCAGGTGAATGCATTGATTGTATCAGATTGTTGATAATTGGGTCGATGGACTCTTTAAGGTTGTCAATATTCAAGGTGTTAAATTTTAAAGTAAAGGCTATATACTTATAGGCAGATGCTAGCCTATTTTGGTAGTTATGTCAACTTAATTGGCTTACTAAAACGTGTAATGATCCAAATATAACTAAGATACAATCTGGTTTTTAAATTGTAGTTCATGCATAATAAAACACAAGAGAGTCATAGTATATTAAACATGCTAAAAAAATTTAAACAATTAAGTCAACGAGAGCAATATTTAATAACCAGCGCTTTCGGATTAATTTTAATGTGTCTTCTGTATTTCCAAATAGACAAAATACCAAGTATTTTTAGTCCAAGTATAAGCCCTAAAGTGATGGAGAATGCACAAGGAATAGAAAAACTATTACCAGACATTGAAAAATTAAAACAACTAAAAAAACAAGTGTTGAATTATCAAAAAATTCCTGCAGATAGTTTATTTGACTTTATCGATAAAAGCCCACCTAAATTAGAATTAGTGCCTAATGAAAAGCCTGTCTATATTAATCAAGCAGAAGGGAAGCAAATCTTAGTAAAATTCTCAGGAGTTGGCTTTGATAGTCTGGTAAAATGGCTTGCAGAACTAAATCAAAAATATGGAGTTATTGTCAGTAAGGCATTATTTTATCCTGTAGATGAAAAACAGGGATTTGTCTCTGCTGAAGTATTGTTGTCACAAGGTAATCAGTGATTGTTCAAAAATCTAAGATACTATCCCATTGTTTTTTAGTAACAGGCATAATAGATAGACGGTTACCAGGCCTTAGTAAAATAAAGTCTTTCAGATCTTTATTTTGTCGTAAGTCTTGTAACAGTATGATCTCAGAGAATTTCTTTTTGAATTTCACATCAACCATATACCATCGTGGAGATGCGATTGTAGCCTTGGGATCATAGTATTTACTTTGAGGATCGAGAGCAGATAGATCAGGGTGACCAGTTTTTACTATTTCAACGATGCCCGCAATGCCTGGTTCAGGGCAGCTGGAATGATAAAAAAAAGCAAGATCTTTTAATTGCATTTGATCACGCATCATATTTCTAGCTTTATAATTTCTCACGCCATCCCACGATTCTATTTTATTAGGACGGATTATCAAATCATCAATGCTAAAGCTGGAGGGTTCGGTTTTCATTAACCAGTAGTTCATATAAGCATTAGTAAAACAATAAGATATTATGATTAATACTACTATAATTTTGATTTTGGTATAAGAGTTCCAATGATATAAATTACTGTCATATCATTGGAAGAATTTATTTATAGGCTAATTTGCTTATCGTATTGTTTTCTGGGTTCAATACATTGGGTATTTCAGTCAATGTATCTAAGCAGCTATCAAGAGATCTAGCAGAACAGATGCGAGCACAAGCTCTCGTAACCGGATGAACAATGGTGTGGGGAGTATCGTGAATAGTTGATAAGCGGTCTACTAATCTCTCTAGTACAGCGATTCTGCTTAAAGTGTAATGTAATGAACGTGTGAAAAGTTCAGTCTCTTTTTTATTCCATACAAGAGATTGAGCATCTTTCTCTATCATCTCAGCTCCAATAATAATACCAGGAGTCAGTTCTCTGCCACCACTTGCAGCTATTTTTGTCCTAAAGGATAGGTCGCACTCTTCCATCTTTTTTTTGTGAAGTTCTACAATTTCTTTGTGTGCTTCAAGAAGTTTTCTCCATAAATCTACGATAAGAATAAACTCATCGCTTTCAGGCATTGCTTTACCTGCAAGAAGGACAAATTCTCCGTAATTCATTTTGGTTTTACCAGAAAATGCAGTATCCAACCAGTCGTTAGATACTATAGTTAATATAACGCTAAATCCATCAGGAAATATAAACTCCATAACTCCTCCATCCTTTGATATATAATATGACAATATAAATTCTATAGACAACGTACATAAATTACAATGCATTGATAAGTTAATAGAATTAAAGAATAATATTATAATAAACAATGAGAGCAAATGGGACAGTATGATGGAAAGTAAACTCAAAGAAAAAGCAAATAAACTTAATTTAAAAAATGTTAAGCATCATATATTTATCTGCTGTGATCAAACTAAAGACAATCCAAGTAAACAATGTTGTAATAAAAAAGCAGGTTTAGAAGCTTGGGAGTATCTAAAGAATAGATTGAATGAGCTCAACCTAACTGCCGATTGTGGAATTCAGCGAACAAAAGCTAATTGTCTGCGGATTTGTACCAATGGTCCCATTGTCGTTATCTATCCAGATAGGGTGTGGTATCATAGTTGTACACCAGAAGTCTTAGAGCAAATAATACAGTGTCATATTAGACGTGGTGTGATAGTGCAAGATTATGTTTTGCCAGGAACAAATTAGAATAAAATTTTAATACATTAGGATATTTATTATGACTTACACTCAAGAAGACCTAAAGCAGCAAGTTGCCAAGTATGTAATGAGATATGTAACTGATCACAAGGTAATAGGTGTGGGAACTGGCTCAACAGTCAATTATTTCATTGAAGAATTAGCAAAAATAAAGGGACAAATCGAGGCTACAGTTTCTAGTTCTAAGGCAACTACAGAGCTATTAAAAAAATATGGGTTACCTGTTAGAGAATTAAATCATGTAGATTTTGTGCCAGTGTACATAGATGGCGCTGATGAGGCCTTAAAATATGGACAATTAATTAAAGGGGCTGGTGGAGCGTTACTGCAAGAAAAAATTCTAGCCTCCAGCGCATCAAAATTTATTTGTATGATAGATGAAACAAAGTTATCTCAGAAACTGGGTAAAGTTCCTGTGCCTGTTGAAGTTATACCATCGGCTAGAAGCTTAGCTGGTCGTGAATTAGCTGCTTTAGGTGGCGATCCTGTTTACCGTGAGCATTATATAACGGATAACGGCAATATTATATTAGATGTTGAAAGATTAAATATAGCAAGTCCTGTGGAATTGGAAGAAGCAATTAATCATATTCCTGGCGTGGTATGCTCGGGCATTTTTGCTAAGAATCCTGCGGATATTTTAATAGTAGCTACTCAAAGTGGAATAAAAGTATATCCAGATTTAAACTAGAATTAAGTCAGAAGATAATATAGTATATGCATATTATTTTCTGTATTATCTATAATAAACTTATTTATGAATCCGTATGATATTCAAAAAGCATTAGACTACCATGAATACCCAACACCTGGTAAATTAGCTGTTACTTTAACTAAATCAACTGAAACACAAAGAGATCTGTCTCTTGCTTATACTCCAGGAGTTGCTGAGCCTGTGCGTGAAATCGCTAAGGATAGTAGTAAGGCCTATAATTATACAAATAAGGGTAACTTAGTTGCAGTTATATCTAATGGCTCAGCAGTATTAGGTTTAGGAAATGTTGGAGCTTTGGCTAGCAAGCCTGTTATGGAAGGCAAGGCAGTATTATTCAAAAAATTTGCCGATATTGATGTTTTTGATATTGAAATTGCAAGTGATAGTTCAGAAGATTTAATCAACACTATTGCAAGAATTGCCCCAACTTTTGGGGGCATAAATTTGGAAGATATAAAAGCTCCAGAATGCTTTGCCATAGAACAAGCTTTAATCGAACGTTTAGATATTCCAGTATTTCATGATGATCAACATGGTACAGCTATTATAGTGGCTGCAGGTTTACTAAATGCATTAGAAATAGTTAATAAACAGCTTGATAACATTCGAATAGTTTGTTTGGGAGCTGGGGCTGCCGGTATTGCTTCTATGCGATTACTAACTGCGCTGGGTGCTAAGAAAGAGAATTTGTTTATGGTAGATAGATTGGGTGTAGTTAACACAGCTAGACTAGATCTAAGTCCACATAAATTTGCTTTTGCAAATGATGACATCAAATGTCATACCTTATTGGATGCGATGCAACAAGCAGATGTTTTTATTGGTGTGTCTGGGGCAAACTTATTGCCAGCAGAGTATTTGCAAGTTATGGCAAGGGATCCTATTGTCTTTGCTCTATCAAATCCTGATCCGGAGATAAAACCCAATGTAGCACAAGCTACTCGTAATGATATCATTATGGCAACTGGCCGTAGTGATTATCCAAATCAGGTTAATAATGTTTTAGGTTTCCCTTATATTTTTCGTGGTGCACTAGATGTACAAGCTACTTGTATTAATCAAGATATGCATATTGCAGCAGTTGATGCTATAAGACAATTAGCAAAAGAACCTGTGCCAGATGATGTTGTAGCTGCGTACGATGGCGCTAAAGATTTTCAGTTTGGACGGGATTATATAATCCCTAAACCTTTTGATACACGATTAAAAGATCGTGTATCATTGGCTGTTGCTAAAGCGGCAATTGCTACAGGTGTAGCAAGAAAGAATTTATCTATAAATAACAAATAACTAGGAGTAAATTTATGAAAAATCCAGTTCGTGTAGTAGTAACCGGTGCTGCTGGTCAAATAGCTTATAGTTTATTGTTTAAAATTGCATCTGGGCAAATGTTAGGTAATGATCAGCCTATTATTTTAAATTTACTTGAAATAGCTCCTGCATTAAAAGCCCTAGATGGTGTGGTAATGGAGCTAGAAGACTGTGCTTTCCCTTTGTTAACCCAAATAAATAAAACTGATGATCCCAATATTGCATTTAAAAGTGCAGATTATGCTTTATTAGTTGGGGCTCGCCCACGTTCTAAAGGAATGGAGCGTGCAGACTTATTAAAAGCAAATGCGGAAATATTTAGCGTGCAAGGCAAGGCAATTAATAAACATGCTAATAGAAATATAAAAATATTAGTAGTTGGGAACCCTGCAAATACAAATGCTTTGATAACGGCACAAAACGCGCCAGACATTAATCCGCGACAAATCCATGCCATGATGCGTTTAGATCATAATCGAGCTAAAGCACAATTGGCAAAATATTTGAATACATCAGTGCAGGAAGTCAAAAAAGTTTCTATTTGGGGTAATCATTCAGCGTTACAATACCCTGATGTTTTTCAAGTAGAAGTTCAAGAGAAAAATATTGCTGCTCAAATCCAGCAACAATGGCTAGAAAATGAGTTGATTCCTATGGTACAAAAACGTGGTGCAGCAATTATTGATGCACGTGGTTTATCAAGTGCAGCAAGTGCTGCTAATGCTGCAGTTGATCACATAAGGGACTGGGTGTTTGGGACTGAGAAAAATGATTGGGTAAGCATGGGTGTGCCTAGTGATGGCAGTTATAATATTCCTAATGGCGTAGTATTCGGTTTTCCTTGTCGTTGTAGCAATGGTAACTATGAGATAGTTCAAGACTTACCATGGAATGATTTTAGTAAAAAAAGGATTGCTGAGGTTTATCAAGAATTATTAGATGAGCGTAAAGCAGTTGAAGAGTTGCTATAGCATCACAAATCTTTAGTAATGAGCAAAGCTGTATGTTATCACAAGTTCTAGCTGGGCGCATATCCTAGATTTACGACTTCACCTGCTTGTTGGATACCGGGAATTGCTAAACCTCGTTCAAAAGTACGAATAGGTCTAACAACAGTTCTTTGTACTGCGGGTGGGCTTAGCTCTACAGATGGTCTTGGTGCTGCTGGTGGTCTTGGCTCTACGGATGGGCGTGGAGCTGCTTCTGTAACTAAAACTGGACTAGGTTTTAGTGCATGAGTCACAGGGTTTTTTGAGTATTCGTGGATATTTGTAAGGAGTATAATCCCCAAAGTGGCAGCAATTACAACGGAGCTAAAAGTTACCATTGCTGCAGCTGCTGCTACTTCAGCAGTGGTTGCCAAACAAGCTATGCCAGATACCAGTGTTATACTTCCTGCTAGAATTAATCCAACCCATGATAACCTTTGAGCAAATAGAGCAGATGATTTGCGTTGATTTTCAAATGCACAAGGCACAGACGGGCTTGGGGGTACAAATTGCATGATGAGACGAATAGTCTGCCATTTTCTTATATCTATTATTGATTCATTACCTTCATTGCGTAAGATGAAATCATCATTTGCATCAATGCTTAAATAGTATGCTCGTTTGATGATTTTTGGTTGAACACGTGTAACTTCAGTTTGGAAATCGGAAAGAACTCGGCGGCTGTCATAACCGTAACGATGAGTGATTCGTTCTTTAATTACAGGAGGCTCAGGGTAAACCAACTCAGTCCAGGATAAAGCAATCTCAGGTTTTGAATGATTAGTGTAATTAATAGAATAGGTCTTGTTTCGATGTGATGGGAAAGTAGTAATCTTCTGTTGAGTAGAATAATCTTTGATAAAACTTATTAATTGTTGCTTCTCTGATACAGTAATAGTCATAAAAATAATCCTTACTATGTTTATCTTTAGTTGCTGTATTAGAACATATAAGAATTAATTGAAAATGAATAAGTAGTTAGTAAGTCATAAGATAAGGATTATTTTATATTGAGCTAGATTGTAGGTGGGCATGACAATTAGCTATTTGCTATACTCTTAATATTATAGCAAAGAAAGCAAATTAATTTGTCATTTAGCTTAATTTATTCGGGAAACAATATGGACGATCCAGAGTTAAAAGAAGTTATGAAGATAGTAGAGAGGGTTCTTATTTTAAGAGCAGAACAAGCTTATTTGCAAAGAGCCCTATCCAAGAGGCAACTAAATATAGACTCGGATGTAGGCGACAAGCAGGATACTGAATTTAGCTCTGATCTTAATCCTAAGAAAGATCGTAAAAAAATATTATTAAAATTACAACAAAAGAAAAAACAGATCTTTAAACAATTAAAGGATTTGAAAGAGGTCTAGTACAAAAAAATTATATTTGTTTAAATTTATTATTTAATATTTTATAATATTTTTTCATATATTACTAAGCCTGCTTATGAGTTCATCCACTACCACAATTAGGGGTTTTCCTAACGACTCTTTACCAGTTGAAACAGAAATAATAAAACATCAGGTGGGTGCTGTTATTGTACAATTAATGAAAGCACTTAATATAGATGAATCCTCCTTGGCAAAAGCTTGTAATATTTCTTTAGCAAGCTTATCAAGAATAAAAAATAATCCTGAGTCTAACCCTACTATAAGCACATTAAGACCTTTAGCAGATTTTTTTAATATTACTATTGACCAGTTATTAGGTTACAGCCCTTTAGATAATAATCTTAATACGATTAAAAAAATTCCTGTTATTAAACATAGTGACATCTTTTCTTGGCTTAATAATAAAACATCGAACAATGTAATAAACCAATGGATAGTCTACGATCTTCCCACTTCTGAATATACATTTGCAATTCCGTATAAGCTAGATAACACCAATTCAGCATTGCAAAACTGTATACTACTTATTGACCCCAAACGAGCATATAAACATGAAGATTTAGTTTTAATTTACAATAATAAAATTAAACAGTTTTTCTTAAGGCTAATCTTTATTGATGATCAGGATAAAATATTTTTACGCCCAATTGAATCAGGATTCTCAGATTATATAGCATTAGATATTTGTAAAGTAAATCTTGACATATTAGGTGTTGTCATAGAGTCTCGATTACAATATCAACTCACAGATATTCAATAGTTCTCTTTACACTTTAAATATTAGGCTGTTTTTGTTTTTTTAATTTTTGTTAGCATTTTTTGTTTAAAATGATGCATTTTATCTTTAAGCTCAACAGCTTCTTTAACGGTTAAAACTTCTTTTGCTATATTGTGAAGCACACCTTCTTCTTCACTAACATGATGCTCAACAATTCGTTGTAATGTTAAAACTTCTTTATTCCATTCATGGTTCATTTCTGTAACATTTAGAACTATATTTAATTGCTCTTCAATTTCTTGATGTTCTTGTGATCCATGAAGAGCTGCAGTTTTACTAGGAGCACGTTCCCTAAGCGTCTTATAGAAGGTATTCTCTTCTGACTCAAGGTGTACCAGCAGTTCCTGGCCAATCGTAGATATAATTTCTTTTTTTTCAGTATTTGAAGAAGTATGATGAAATTGTTTGAATAAATCAGCCACTTTTTGATGATCATTTTTTATGTATTCATAAATATTCATAATGTTCTCCTGCTAGTTATTTATCAATAAAATAAATTTATCATCAAAATTTGAGCATTAAGCTCTCAGACAATATTATTCTAGCTAAGTAACTTCAAAAGAGCAAGGGTAGACGTTTCTCTGTAGGAATGACGTAAAACGTGTTATTAGTGTACCGCACGTTATCACATGGCCATTTGACATTTATGATAAAAAAATTTCATAGCAGCAGCTTTGCCTCGCATTCATTAAATATTTTGATATGTTGAAGTGACCTATCCCGAGATAGCTATGCTACTTTTATTGAAATATGAGATTTGGTTTCAACAGTGTCTTTGCTTGAAGAAACTTGATCTTTATTTATAAAAAGCTTATACATGCATAGCCCTTCAGTGCTTGGCGTTGTTTTTTCTGTAGAGGTAGAATCCGAAGAAATAGAGCTTGAAAAAATATTTTTCACTTTAGAAACACAAAGTTCGATAAATTTTAATAAATTTAGAAGCAACTGGCGGAATAAACTAATTTTTTCTACATGTACTAAATCTCTTGTTTTGATACTTGCTGCAGCTAATTTTTGCTCACTATTGCCATAGAAAAATAGTTTAAGACGCTCTAATGTATCAAGAATTTGTTCTTGTGTTTTGCTAGGTATTAAAATTTTCTCTGAGTTAACTGAAGATATCTGCTTAATATAATTATCAAAAATGGCAATTTTCGGTAAAAGAATATTATAATGATGTTCTGCTGCTTCAGTTTTAATTTGTAAACTCCAACTCTGAAATGAATTTCTTAATGTATTCAAGGTCGGATTTATTATGGCATAATGTTTCAGGATAGAGCCAATGGATTCTATTTGGAGATATAATATATAAGCAGACAATTTATTATATTTCTCTGTTATTCTATCAGATAATTCTTTTAAGTGATTAAGGCCAACAATTCTATCTTGTTTTAGCTCACAGTAATCCTCTTTAGAGAGATAGTCTTTATTATTATCGAATAAATAATCAATAGAATGTTTGTAATGATCTAATTTGTTTAAAGAAGCTATTTGATCTGCTAATAGCGCAGAGAATCTGGGTGACGTGTTTGTAAAAGTAAAAGCGTAAAAGCAATTCGCCCAAGTGTTGCTTTGATATAATGGTGCACCACTGTCAGAAAATAAAAATGTATCCCAATGTTCTATATCAGGAGAAGGTTGATTTTGTAATTGAATCTCAACTCTTGCCTTGAGCAAATTCATTAAATCACGACGTTTAGTTTCTGCTAGTATGGCTAATGCTTTTTTTTCTTTACGTCCGATGATATCTGTTGTAGTGTTTTTTTGAATTAATATACTCATCTCTGTTATTATCGAATTTAAAGCATCAAGATCGGGATATGCTTTACAAAGAGTAATTTTTTCATCTAATGTAGTTATTAAGGCTCTAATGTTTTTATTTACCACGGCCTGGGTATATTCTAAAGATGCAAATAATTGTCTTAATATTTTTTTAATATGATTGTATGTTGCTTCAGAAATCTTACTACCGGCCGTTAAGCATTTTAATTCTCGTAATAATGGTGTAACAATAGACTGTGAGAATATTAGTGTTTTATCACAATCAAATTTATCTTTTAATCCTGTTTTCTGATCTATATCAAGAGGGGTTAATAATTCTATAGTGTTAATCAGCTCTTGAATCTGATCAATTTCTAATTCACGATTCGATAAAGATATCATTTTTTCGAGGGCAAAAAGTGATTCATTTAATTGGCAGTATCTTTCAGATTTAGTACATTTAATTAAATCGGCAAAATATTGTCCAGTTATTTTAATATTTAATGTGCTTGCAAGATCTGTTAATTCTACAGCATGCATGGTTAAGCAATATTCACTAATGTCATCAGTTTTACTTGCTAAAAAACCACTAAAATGTTTGCCTATATATTTATCTATTTGTAAACCATCTAGAGTATTTAAAATAAGATTAAATTTCGTATCTTTAAATAGCTGTTTAAAATACTGCCAAATTTTCTTATATTTAGATATATGCGGAGTTTCAGAATACAGTTTTTGTAAGATATTGGCACTTATATTTGAAACTTGATCACTAATACTTTTACTTGATAATGTGTAAGGTAAAAGTTTCACTAAAGTATGAAACATATGCAAGGAAAATTGTTTTTGCGCATTCTTGGTAATTAAGCTAAAGACACGAAATACAGCAGGATCAACAGTTTGCAGCTCACCTAGATACTGGCCATAACGTCTTACTCTGTCAGAAATAAATTCTTTAAAAATTTCTAATTTGGGTAGAACTTTTAAATAATGTTCCGGATTAAATAAAGTAAAAGATCCTGGTTTTTTTTTTGATTTCTCAAAGACTTTACTAATGATTATTGAAAGATGTTGAATAGAACTTGCATGGTGCAAAAGTGCAATTTGGAGTTGAGAGAGTTCTTTTTTTTGTTCTATTTTTTCATGATTACTTAAAAGATCAGCTAGATCAGGTATTTTTACACTATCGACCACAGTGTCTATGTATTTTTTTAAAGAATCTAATAATTCTTGTAGAAATATTCTATCAAACTGCTCAAAAGAAGCTTTATCTCGAGTATATACTTGTTGAGCTCTTAACTCTTTCCATAGTACTTCAGTATCCATCTTTATATCCCTTATATCCATAAAAGCTGGTGAGCTATAGCAATAGTTATATATACATAGTTACAGAATTTATTATCAATTTCAATGTGTTTATTTATAGATTGCAATATTTGATTTTGTTTGATAGTCTGTTTACTCTTATTTTTTATTTTAATGGGCATCGGGAGTAATAGATGTTAGATCAAGAGCTATTGAAAGAATTATCTGAAAAGTTTTTTTCAAATCTTCCACAAGCGCTTAATTTAGACTTAGCTAAAGAAGAAGTATCTAAAAGTATTAAATTAGTTTTAACACAAGCCGTGAATAATTTAAATTTAGTTACTCGCGAGCAATTTGATACTCAAACTAAAATGCTTAATATAGCACAGGAGCAGTTAGATTTTTTGACTAAGAAAATAGAAGAGTTAGAAAAAAACCGTTAATTCTTCTTTTAATTTTTTATAAACTTTGTAGTATTATTTCTTTTAATATGATACATTAAACTCTAAAGTTTATTTGGAGTTATTATGTCATTATCTTTAGTCTATACTCGAGCACAACAGGGAGTGAAATCACCATTGGTGACTGTTGAAACGCATATCTCGAATGGAGCGCCATTTTTTTCAATCGTAGGTTTACCAGAGACAGCGGTAAAAGAAAGTAAGGATCGGGTAAGATCAGCAATTATTAATTCTAAATTTGAGTTTCCTATTCGTCGTATAACTGTAAATTTAGGGCCAGCTGATTTGCCTAAAGAAGGTGGTCGTTATGATCTTGCTATTGCTTTAGGTATTCTTGCTGCAACCAGACAAATTCCTAGTAAAGAATTAAAAGATTATGAGTTTATTAGTGAGCTTTCATTATCAGGAGATTTAAAGCCAGTAAAAGGGATTCTACCATCTGCTATGGCTATAAAAGAACATCAAAGAAGCCTTATCGTAGCTAAAGCCAATGCGGATGAAGCAGTATTTATTGATTTAGTGACAGTATTTGCACCTGAAAATTTAGAGCAAATTACAAGGCATTTGCATAAAGAAATATTGCTAGAACCTTATGAGTCTACAAAAAAGTACATACCTAATAATAAATTTTTAGATCTAAAAGATATTAAAGGCCAATTTCAAGCGAAAAGAGCATTAACTATAGCTGCGGCAGGTGGTCATAGTTTATTATTTTTTGGCCCACCTGGAAGTGGTAAGACTTTATTGGCTAATCGTTTGTTGGGGTTGTTACCGGAGTTAACTGAGATTCAAGCAAAAGAAGTTGCAGCTATCCAATCAGTGAGCCAGCAAGGCCTATCAATTGAAAGCCTCATGCAACGTCCTTTTCGTGCACCTCATCATACTGCTTCGCATGTAGCATTAGTTGGTGGTGGTCGAAATCCGACACCTGGAGAAATTTCTCTGGCTCACCATGGTGTTTTATTTTTAGATGAGCTGCCAGAATATGATCGCAAAGTTTTGGAAGTTCTTCGTGAACCTTTAGAATCAGGAAGGATAGTTATTTCAAGAGCTGCTGAAAAGATAGAATATCCTGCGAAATTTCAACTAATAGCAGCGATGAATCCTTGTCCATGTGGACACTTAGGAGATGAAAAAGTACCTTGTCGTTGTACAGATCTGCAGATTAAACGATATCGACAGAAATTATCTGGGCCTATATTAGATAGATTAGATATGCATGTAGCTGTAAAATCTTTATCAAGTAAAGAGCTTATTAATACTTCAGATGAGTGCCATAATCAGGTATTAGATCATACAGAAAATGTTAAACAGCAGGTGTATCTATGTCAACAGAGGCAGTATGCAAGACAACAGTCATTGAACTCAGAGCTCGAACATAAATCTTTAGAAAAGATCTGTCTACTAAATAGCAGTACCAGAAGTTTTATGCAGCAGGCTATGGATAAATTAGGTTTTTCTGCCCGAATATTTCATCGTATACTTAAATTGGCACGGACGATCGCTGACTTAGCTGAAGAAAAAGAGGTTACGGTTAATCATCTTTCTGAAGCTATGTCATTTCGTGGTTTAGACCGACTAAGATTTGAACAAAACTAAATACGATGCCATATCTATATCGCAGCTTGTATGTAGGCAGTTAATAATGTTCTAAGTCTGTCTTGCCACGAAATACATAATAAGAATATGCGGCATCAGGTAAGGTCATATAGTAAACGTAAGATCAAGACAACATGAAGTAAAAATGCCTATATAAACTTTAAAGCATAAAATAAAAAGATAGAATAATTATTGTATGTGTAATGTATAATATTAAGAAAGATAATTGAATTTTTATAATCTCTATACCACAATTAATTTAGGCAACAAAAGCTAAAATATAATGAGTGAAACTTTAGAGTTAAGTAGAGAAGAAATTATCAGGTTAACCCAGATGCCCGATTCTAATGGTTATGCCTGGAGATTGTATTTAATTTTAAAAGAGAAGATGGATCTCTATACAGGTGTCGTCAATATAAAACGTGATATCTTAACCTCTCAAATGTTGAGCAGGTTTAAAGTTGAACAAAATTTTGACGCAAATTTTTTACTGTCGCTATTGACTAAGGCTGAGTTAATTTCAAACTATTTAACTACACCAGAATTAATTTCGGTGAAGATGCCGATAGCGCTAACCGAGACCTGTCTAGAAAATCATGCAAGACATTAGTTGTGCATAAGTTGTAGTATCGTTCTCTATCTCCTTCCTGGTGTACGAGGGGATGATTCACCATCAGATGATTCACGAGGGCTTGATGGTGGTGTGTCGTCTAAGCTATATGATGTTGATAAATTTAATCGTAGTATTACATCGTTAACACTTACAGAGCAAATAAAATGCCTTAACCGCTTCAAAGAAGGCTGTGATAAATTTAATAAATATTTAGATACATCCAGAGAAATAGCTGGAGGGAAATGGGAGACGCCCAGAGAGAAATATACTCCCGAAGAGCAACGCCACGTAGACTATTACCCAGACTACGACTTCTATTCAACCCATGAAGGATATGACTACCAACCAGCAACAACGCTCGACGACCAAAGTTCAAAGTCAAAGCCGAGATAGAATCTTCTTAAAATATTTCTACTCTAATTGTAGAGATGCTACCGTGATTTTAGCTTATAATGTTAACTCATCGTCGGGTGGCCCTGACTGGCAGATTAGGTAGTGTTCCTAAAGATTCAAGTAGATAGAATAACAGTTACCTCTCACCATGAAACTAAAAATTTATGAGTACCATATCTGTCAATTAGTTGATACTTTAGGGACACAGCTTAATTGGTGCAAAATAATTGTGATCTTTTCTATATTTTTTTGCGGAATTTTTCAGACAGTGGCACTGCTGGTATTTTATATTATTCCCAGTTTAGAATAACCTTGCCAGTATTTCCACTTAACATTTTATTAAATGCTTGTTGGTAGTCATCAATTTTAAAATGATCAGTTATAATAGGCGAAATATTTAATCCACTTTGTAACATGCTGATCATTTTATACCAAGTTTCATACATCTCACGACCATAGATTCCTTTGATATGTAGACCCTTGAAGACAACCTGCGTCCAATCAATAGCTACGTTGCTCGGTGGTATACCTAATAGCGCCATTTTAGCTCCATGATTAAGATGTGTAATCATATCAGTTATCGCGGTTGCATTACCTGACATCTCTAAACCTATATCAAATCCTTCAATCATTTTTAATCTGTCCATGGCGTTTTTGATAGTATCATGTTTTACATTGATAACATCATCGGCACCCATAAGACGAGCTAGGTTCAAACGGTAGTCGTTAATATCAGATACAGCAACATATCTGGCACCAGCTTTTTTAGCGATGCTAACAGCCATAATACCAATTGGGCCTGCACCTGTAATGAGCACATCTTCGCCAACAAGATCAAAAGATAGCGCAGTATGCACAGCATTGCCAAGAGGGTCAAGAATAGCTGCTTCGTCATCTGTTATATCATCAGGTAATGGGCATGCATTAGAGGCGGGAATTACCAAGTATTCTGCAAAACAACCAGGACGGTTTACACCAACTCCAAAAGTATTTCTACATAAATGGCGTTTACCTGCACGACAGTTTCTGCAATGATTACATGTGATATGACCTTCTCCAGAAATTCTTTGTCCAACTTTAAGTCCTGTTACCTCAGAGCCTATGTCTGCGATTGTACCAACGAATTCATGACCAACAATCATAGGAACAGGAATAGTTTTTTGTGCCCATTCATCCCAGTTATAAATATGTATATCCGTACCACATATCGCAGTTTTTTTAACTTTCACCAAGATGTCATTAATACCCATTACTGGCATGGGTTCTTCTTGTAACCAGATACCAACTTCACTCTTAGCTTTGACTAATGCTTTCATATTATTTTATCACACCTAATTTTTTACCAATTTTAGAAAATGCCGCTATTGCTTTGTCTAAATGCTGTTTGGTTAATCCAGCAGACATTTGTGTTCTTATTCTTGCCTTGCCCATAGGGACAACGGGGAAAGAAAAACCAACAACATAAATACCTTCTTTCAATAATTCTTCAGCCATATGTGACGCTAATTTAGCATCTTTTAACATAACAGGGATAATGGGGTGATCTCCTGGCACAAGATCAAAACCTAGCTCTTGCATCGATGATCTAAAATAGGCACTGTTTTTTTGGAGTTTTTGTCTTAATTCGCCATTTTTTTCTAAAAGATTTAATACTTCTATAGATGTTGCAGCAACTACAGGAACTAAACTGTTTGAGAATAAATATGGACGTGATCTTTGGCGTAACCAAGAGATTAATTCTTTTTTACCAGCGGTATAACCTCCTGATGCACCACCAAGAGCTTTCCCTAATGTACCCGTAATAATATCAACTCGTCCCATTACTTCACAATATTCGTGAGTGCCTCGACCATTAGCACCCATGAAGCCAACAGCATGAGAATCATCAACCATAACTATCGCATTGTATTTCTCAGCAAGAGAGCAGATAGCCTGCAAGTTCGCGATAATACCATCCATTGAAAATACACCATCGGTTGCTATTAATTTATATCTAACGTTTTGTTTATCAGCATCAATCAAGCATTGCTCTAATGCTTGCATATTATTATTCTCGTAGACAAACCTTTTGGCTTTACATAGCCTAACACCATCAATAATGCTAGCATGATTTAAACTATCTGAGATTACGGCATCTTCAGTGCCCAGGATTGTCTCAAATAAGCCACCATTGGCATCAAAGCAAGAAGAATACAATATGGTATCTTCCATGCCAAGAAAATGGCTAAGCCTTTGTTCTAATTTTTTGTGGATACTTTGGGTACCACAAATAAATCTTACCGATGCCATACCAAAGCCGTACTCATCAAGAGCATTTTGTGCAGCAGAGATCAGTTCTTTGTTATCTGCAAGCCCTAGATAATTATTTGCACATAAGTTGATTAACTTATCTCCCTGATTAATAGTGATATCAGCTTGTTGGGGAGAAGTTATAACACGTTCATGTTTAAATAAACCTTGAGTTTCAAGTTGTTGCAGCTGGTCTGATAGATATGTATAGAATGGGTGCATGTGATTTATGTTTTATTATTGTATTGTTATATATAGTATGTTATGTCAGAATGACGCAAATTTGTAATTGAGGACAAATTAAGTGTATGTATTATAGAGTTAGTGAGTCCAACAGACAAGTTCAAAAATGTATATTTAATAGTCAGTTATAATAGAGTTATTTCTAGCTATAATGATTTGGGTATACTATAATTGCATGTCCTATCACAATAGGCGCTTCATCTCGATGGTATACAAAAGTCATCTTGAAAAAGCATTATTTGATAGTTGAATTACTGTTAATTTTAACTAATATTTTTATTTCGAGGCTGATGAACAAACTACCATCAACAATTATCGGGTTTAGTCTTTATTTTTATAGAAAACAGCCAATATCTTTTTTTATATTTTTTCTTGCACCATTATTGTTGATCTTAGAATCAAATGTTATCCCCTACGCCCTTAAAATGGTCATAGATGCTGTTGAAAGCAATCAGCATAAGCAAGATATCTTTACAGTGATAAAGCCTGCGATTACTTTAGGCGCAATTTCTTGGTTTAGCTTAATACTCTTATTACGTTTGCAGAATTGGTGGCAAGCTTATGTAATTCCTCAGTTTCAAGCAGATATCAGGATGACAGTGCTGGATTACGTAACAAAACATTCGTATCAATATTTTTGTAATAAGTTATCAGGTAACTTATCCAATAAAATCAATGATCTTGCTGTGGCTATGGAGAGCACAAGGTTAATTGTCACCTGGAATATTATTGCAACAGCTCTTACCACGATGACAGCCATTATTATTATGGCGACAATAAATATAACTTTTTCTTTAATTATTTTTACTTGGGTTGTGTCTAATATAATAATTATTTTATATAAAGCTCGCCAGGTAAATGCTATTGCTGAGAAAAATGCCGATAATCAAAGTGAACTAGGTGGCGTCTTTGTCGATATTTTGAGTAATATTGTTCCTGTTAAATTATTTGCTCGTCAAAATTATGAGAAAATATTTGCTCAGCAAATGCAAGAAGTTGAGAAGGCTAGTAATAAAAAACTTATTCTAGCTACTAATATATATAGATGGTGGATAGATATACCAGTTACTATTATGCTTGCAGCTATGATCTACTCTTTAGTTTATTATTGGCAAAATGATATGATTTCAACGGGAGACTTTGTTTTTGTTATCAATAGTTCTTTCGTAATTATTAACCAGTTGTGGAATTTTAGCTGGAGTATGACGGAATTATTTCGTCAGATAGGTACTATCCGCCAAGCATTGGTGTTGATTTCTCATCCAGTTGATATAATTGATGTGCCCGGAGCAAAAGAACTTGCTGTAACACAAGGTAAAATAGAATTCAAAAATGTAACTTTTCATTACAACAAGGGTACTAAAATATTTAATAATAAAAGCATCACTATTTATCCTGGCGAGAAAGTAGGTTTAGTGGGCTTTTCAGGTAGTGGTAAGAGTTCTTTTGTAAATTTAATATTACGCTTTTTTGATGTTATGTCGGGTGTTATAACAATTGATGATCAAGATATTGCACAAGTAACTCAAGAAAGTTTACGTCATAATATATCAATGATCCCGCAGGATACTACGTTGTTTCATAGAACAATATTTGAAAATATAAAATATGGTAATCAAAAGGCTACTTACGAGCAGGTAGTAGCGGCATCAAAAAAAGCCCATTGTCACGAATTTATTATAAAGTTGCCAGATGGATACGACACTATTGTTGGTGAACGTGGTGCCCGTTTATCTGGAGGGCAAAGGCAACGTATAGCTATTGCCAGAGCCATGTTAGAAAATGCTCCTATTTTAATTCTTGACGAAGCAACTTCTGCTCTTGACTCGATGACAGAAAAGCTTATTCAAGAGAGCTTGTTATTATTAATGCAGGATAGAACGACTATTGTTATTGCTCATAGGCTATCGACGTTATTAAATATGGATAGAATATTAGTATTTGATAATGGTAACGTTATTGAAGATGGCAGGCATAGTGAATTGCTAAAGCTAAATGGTCATTATGCGACACTATGGAATAAACAAGTTGGTGGTTTTTTGCAGGATACTTCTGAACAGTGACTATCTATCAAGTTATAATTGATATTATAGGCGTAATTGTTTTCTTCGTTTGTTTAAAATAACTATCGCTATTAGAACAACAATGGAGCAAAAAACATAAAACTCTGGTAGCATTATTATAGTAATAGAATTTACTATAAACGAAGTGTAGTTTTGATAGAGTAAACAAAAAAAAGTACAAAACACAACAGCAATAAAAACAGGTCGTATTAAATGAGCGCCTTTAGTTATAGCTAAGTGAGAGCCTAAACGTCCACCCAAGAACTGTCCTATAGCCATACAAATCGCGAATTTATAATTAATATTTGCACCAAGAGCAAAACAAGCAGTGGCAATTACATTACTCTTCATGTTAAATATCTTGGTATAGGCACTTGCTTTTTGTAAATTGTATCCGAGACAAAAAGTAAGCGCAAAAATCCAAAACGATCCTGTGCCAGGACCAAAAAAGCCATCATAAAAACCAAGTCCAAAACCGAAGAGGATATAAAATAAATGTTCGCTCAATAGTGCAGGTTGGTCTTCTATTCCTATCTTTGGAGACTTTATCATGTAAATAAAAATGATTATTAATAAGACAGGAATAATTTGTTCTAAAATTTGATTACTAATAATTTGAGCAGTCACAGATCCTAATAAGGTGCCAATGAAACCTAAGAGTAAACCTTTGTAAAGAATTTTCAGATTTAATAAACCGGCTTTATAGTAGCTATATGATGAGGTTAAAGTCCCTACAGTTCCCTGAAATTTATTTGTACCTAAAGCAAGATGTGGAGGTAAACCAAGGCTTAGTAGCATAGGTAGGCAAATCAGACCACCTCCTCCAGCTATAGCATCAACTATGCCTGCAAAAAAGCCTGTTGTAAATAATAATAAGAAGACTACTACTGAGTATTCCATAACAAGCACTGTAGTTAAACATTATTTAGGTGGTGAAGAGCTTCCTGCTAAAATGCCTCCATCGATAGTAAGCTCTGCTCCCGTGATATATTGAGATTCATCTGAAGCTAAATAAAGAACTGCATATGCAACATCCATGGGGGTGCCCATTTTTCCTAAAGGTACACCAGCTGCAATTGCAGCGATATTTAATTCTTTTTGTAATGAATCACAACCTAACATTGAATCCCACAAGGGAGTTAAGATTGCACCAGGGTGTAAAGAGTTACAACGAATGTTATATTTTTTTTCAGCACAGTATAAAGCTACAGATTTAGTATGATTGCGAACAGCAGCTTTGCTTGAAGCGTAAGCACCTGCAGCGCTGATACCAACCATTCCTGAACGAGATGACATATTAATGATAGATCCACCATGCGACTTCATTAATTTAATACCATATTTACATCCTAAAAAAATGCCATCTAAATTCACTCGGTGTACATAATGCCAGGATTCCAAACTAGAATGCTCAGGATCTTGTGGGCCTAAATTCTCATTTAATCCAGTGATGCCTGCATTATTAAATAAGATATCTAATTGACCATATTTTTTTTCTATTACATTGGCTAATTTAATAAAATGTTCTTCTGATGTTACATCTAAATGGTAATACTCTGCACCAATATTTCGAGCTAAAACTTCACCCTCATCATCTTTAATATCAGTGATAATAACTAGGGCGCCTTCTTCGGATAAAAGTTTTGCGCTAGCAGCACCAATACCACGGCTACCACCAGTGATCAATGCCACCTTGTTTTTAACTCTAGTCATGGAAGCTCCTGGCTAATGTTTGCAAATGATTCTCATTTACTGTATTATATATGCAATGATTGAATAATAATAATAAAAAAGAAATCATTACGCAACCTGGTTTAGTTGAGACTTTAATTGAGAAAGCCTCGAATAGTAGGCAATAATAACAAAACATTAGGTTAAAAATTAAAAATTAAAAATTAAAAATTAAAAAATAATAAAAATATGGAGAAGATTTATGAAAAATTATTTTAATAAAACCATCCTTTTAGGATTAAGTAGTTGCTTTCTTATCTCAGGAGCTGCTGTAACATGGGCAATTAATTATAATTCACCATCTGCTGTTGTTAGTTTTGTTGAAGATACGGAAATTACTTTAGCTATCTATGGCAAATTTACGGGGGATCCTATGCTCAACCCCTTAGATATTAATGTAAGAACTAAAGATGGCGTAGTTTCTCTAATAGGACAATTAGAAACGAAAAACCAACGAGATGAGGCAATAAAACAAGCGCGTGAAACGGATGGAGTTCATAAAGTTGAAGCTTACGAGCTTTTAGTTATAGAAAGTGATCAACCGATGACAGATACTTGGATTACAAGTAAAGTTAAAGCTGTTTTAATTAAAGAGAAATTATTTAGCAAACGTGATATAGCTAGTCTGCATGTAGAAACCACCAATGGCAAAGTATATTTAAGCGGTGAAGCAACCAAAAAGGATGCAGAATATGCTGAAAAAATTGTTAAACAAATTTCCGGCTTAAAAGACAAGGTTGTTAATCAGATTAAGTATACATAAGCATAGCATGAGAAAATTAAATGGCGATCTGTGTAATCGATACAAGGCGAATTCACAGATCGTTTTTAGTTAATTTTTCAATTTATTCAAAACCAAATAGATATTAATATAGCGACAAACATTGCAACTTTCCTTGAC
>CAZSRF010000010.1:0-54918 GCA_964609155.1 uncultured Gammaproteobacteria bacterium
TCGCCACTTCCCCTAAAGGGGAAGAAAACAAACTCACTATGGCTGAAGGGTTACCACTGGGCTTGACCGAGATGACAATACTACGTGAACATATACGTGTGACAGGCTTTTTGCGTAAGCCTTGAGCTGTTACAGCGGGTGTATAATGGTCGTATTAAATCAAAATTTCAACCAAGGATTCACTTTTAAGTTTATTTTGCCAAGAAGCTAAGGCGTCCTGAAACTTTTTGTTTTCAATAATTTGTTTAGCCTGTGCCGTTTTCCATGCGTCGGTATTATCAATAATTTTTTTATCTTCTAATTGAACAATATGCCAACCATAGGCTGTTTTAAATGGTGCACTTATTTCGTTGAGTTTTAATGAGCTCATTGTTTGTGCAAATTCAGGAACTACACTGTATTGACTAGTCCAACCTAATTCACCACCTTTGCTAGCACTTGACGGATCCTCAGAGTAAATTAAAGCCAAATCAGAAAAATTTTTATTTTTTAGTATGTCTGTTTTGATTTTCTCAAGTTCTTTTTTAGCAACAATATCAGAAGTTATTTCATCATTTTTAATTAAAATATGTCGTACTTTATATTGCATTTCTTGATATTTTTTCGAGTCACTTTTAATATCAGCTAGTTTAATAATATGAAAACCACTTTCATCACGAATGGGGCCGTAGACTTGATCTTTTGTAAGAGTAGGGACAATTTTTGCAAATAAATCAGGTAAATCTGCAGAATTGTACCATCCAAGATCACCACCTTTTAATGCTTGTTGGCCATCTGATGCTAACATAGCTATGTTAGCAAATTTCTTTTTACCACTTTGTATTTCTTTTAAGATTTGTTCAGCTCTTGCTTGAGCAAGTTGGATTTTGTCGCTATCTGGTGAGTTTGGCACGGAGATCAAGATATGACTTAATCTATAGCTATTTTTTCCATTATTATTGTTTAGTTTTTCTATTTCTTGCTGTATTTCGCGATTAGTAATTTTTATCTCGGAGTTTGCAATCGCTTTTTGTAGGCTCATTATAGTTAACTGGTTTATGATTTCTTTTTTAAATTCAGAGTAGTCTATCCCTTCTGCTTCAAGTTTTTTACGGAAATTTAAAACTGTAAGACTATTTTGTTTTGCAACAGTTTCAATGGCTGAATTAACTTGTTCTGGGGTCGCAGTTATGTTGTTTATTTTAGCTACTTGTAGTTGCAAAGCCTCTAGGACCATGTTGTTAAGCACTTGTTTGCGCATCTCTTGTAAAGGCGGAAGAGGGCTATTTTTCATTTGCTTTTTAAGCATTGATATTTTTCTATCAAGTTCTATATTGGTGATAATATCGTCATTGACTATAGCAACAATATTATCTAGTTTTTGTTGTGATCTTTGGAGAGAAGGATGAGTAGTTGTAGCGCTATAAGTTAAATTCATACAGCCTATCGGGTACAGTAGCAAACAAAATATTATTTTTTTTGTATATTTATCAAGAACAAGAGGTAAATAAGTTGTCATAATATTTTTTATATTTTGTTAGTGATTTATTAGTATATAGTACTCAAATAATTTGTATACCCTGGAATATTGCTTCGCAGTGTACTCTCGTAACTTTCGTTTAGTTCGCCTAAGCCTTTTAAGCTAAATTGAATAGAATATATATTATCATATTTCTTCTTGGCTAAGCTATTAGTTCTAAGTCTTAGTTGATTCCGATAACCAAATCTAACCGCCCAGCAACATTTTTGCAATTCTGCGCCAATATAATTATCAAGCGTTGCGTATTGCTGCAGATCATAACTGGTAAATCCTAGGATATTAATGTTTCTGTGAACAGGTAGATTAATAGAGCTTTCTATTTCTGACAGATTGTTATGTTGATTATTTGGTTTGAAAAGTTTATCGCCAGCTATATTTGTTTGAATATTACCTTCTTTAAGAAAATTGTATTCAAGATTAAATAACGGCTGTGGTGCCTTATAATTATTAGGTTTTACATAGTGTAAGCCTATATTGACTTTTCTTGTTTTATTTAATAAATAGTCCCATTGCCATTCAGCTCGGCCAATTACTTGGGGCTCAAAGTTGATATTTAATTCAGAGATCAAGGGAGATAGCCTGGTTTTGTAATCAGGTATTTCAGATTCGATACAATTTAATTTTATATTTCTATCACAAATTGTTACTTTTTTGTTCTGAAAATAGAAAGCTTGTCCTAATTGTAACATTAAGTATTGCATGCCATTGTCAAGGTTTTGAAAGCGTGAGGTTAAGCCTGCGGTTAATTGATTAGCGTTACTTTGGCGATCAAAACCATAAAAGCTATTATCACGAAATAACTGATCATAAGTTAATGTGCTTTGTTTTATATCAAAATCTGGTGCCTGGTTTTGTTTTCTAAAGGGGATAAAAAGATAAAATAATCTTGGTTCCAATGTTTGATTGTATTGTGTATTCTTAAATGAAAATGTTCTATCAAAATATAAACCATTATCAAGGCTATAAATTGGTATATTATAATGTTGACTGTGGTTGTAGTGTAAACTTGTTGAACTTTCATTAAGCTTATTTAAGTCATAATGTCGCACATTAACAGCTATTTTGGGAATAATGTAACCATAAGGTTTCTTAAATGGAGCGCTAATTGCAGGTTTAAAATAATATCTTTGTCCTTCAGCCGTTTTATTTGGGGCTGGGTGTAAAGGTGTAGCAAACCTCATAACATGAGAGTCAAAAGAGGTAGATAAACTCAATGGCAGATTAGTTAAAGATTCGAGATTATAACTAAAAAGATCTCTATTACCGAAAGAAAATCCTGGCATAATTCTATACGGTTCTGTTAGAGTAGGACCTTCAAGAGTGTGCAGTGTTTGATATCCTTTTACTAAAGCGGAAGCCTCCCATTCTTTGTAAAGATAATTCATGCGTCCTTGCTGTAAAAAATGATTTTCTGCTTGTTTTCGGTACAACTCTGAGGGTGGGAGATCTATAATGTATTGGTTATCTGAAAAATAATTATATTCAACACTTGATGATAAGTAAGGAGTCCATTGTTTATTATCTTTTAGTTTTACAGCATACCTTTGCGGATAGGCATGTCTTAAGCCTGATAACCGTGGATCATGAGATGACATGTCTGATGGAGGGTTAAGCAAATGGACCTTTTTGAAAGCAGCAAAATCTCGATCATCTGGTAAAAATTCAAAGTTTAAAATATTATCACCATAACTACTTAAATACCTGCTTTCAAATTGAAGCTGAGTGCCTCTTTTAGTCATGTATCGTGGCGTTACAGTTAAATCATAATTTGGTGCAAGATTTAAATAGTAAGGCTCTGCTATACTATACCCGTAACGATCAGAACTGTTATAAATGGGCATTAAAAAGCCGCTTTTACGCTGTTTTGAGGTTGGAAAGCTTAAATAGGGACTATAAAAAATGGGGACATCATAGAAATAGATAACTGTATGTTTTGCTATTCCAGTTTGTGCATTAGGATCGATATGGATTTCTTTAGCATGAATTTCCCAATCGCTATCACTTGGCTGACAAGTTGTATAGATAGCATCATAGATGCTATAGCTTTTATCTTTAACAAAAACGCCCTTTTTTGCCTTACCTCGAGCATAGTTAGGATAATAACGGTAAAAAATATCGGAATCAATAGTAATAGTTTCACTAGGGAGATCAGCTTTAGCTTGCTTAGTGATAGCTCTTAGGTTAGGACTAAGGTATTCAACATTTTTATTGACGACGACCTCTGTCACTTTATTTAATGTAGGATCTCTATAAGCTGTAGCTTCATCTGCAGAAATTTTTTGATTGCTATCTAAAAATATAACATTACCTTTAAGTTTAGATACCCCGGTTTTAGCCAGTTCTGAACTTTCTGCAGAAATTTCTGGCATAGTTACCTTTGGAAATGTAGGTATTTGGTAGTACCCCGTGCATGGGCTATAATTTGCTTGTGTGTTGATCCAATCTGAGTTTAAAAAATTTAGGTCTAAGTCTGGTGTAAAGCTAATAGTTGATTTTTGATTTTCAATAGGATCGAGTTCAGGCGCAATTGACGCATCTCGTTGTTTAGCACAGACGTTTACTGCAGAACATAGTACTATTAACAGTAATTTATTATTGAGTTTAGACATTTAAATTTACTGCCCAGTCATAAATATTTTCATTCTATAGTAAATATTTAGTAATTTCAGCTGTATGATATAAGATATTAATAATAATATTTATGTTTACATATAAGTTTAATTGATAGTTTAATAGACGATAAAAAAATGAATTTAATCAACTGGCTCGAGGGTTTGTATCATCAAAAAATTGAGTTAAGTTTATTAAACAATGATGCTAGTTTTAGAAAATATTACAGGTTTTTATTTAATCAGCACAGTCTGATTGCTGTTGATTCTCCACCCACGCACGAAAAAAACCAAGAATTTATTAGCATTCAAAAGATATTGAGTAATTGTCATGTTCGGGTGCCTAATATTATACAAAGTGACTTAGAAAAAGGTTTTTTTGTATTAGAGGACTTGGGTAATCAAACCTTATTACCATTGTTATTAAATCTGCAAAAGACTAATTCAGATCCATATTTTTTATATAATAAGTGCCTTGATGAACTTATTAAGATACAGCTTGCAATCAAACAAGATAGCGCGAGTAATCTACCTGAGTTATTAAGTTTGCCTATATATAATGCAGAATTATTGAAATTCGAGATGGAGCTGTTTACAGAGTGGTTCTTACAAAAGTACTTAAACTTTAGACTAAGTGAATCTGAGACGCAGTTGTTGAATGACTTATTTTATTTGCTTATAGAAAATGCTCATACCCAGCCACAGGTTGTTGTTCATAGAGATTTTCATTCTAGAAATCTAATGTTAGTTGAAATGCAACAAGTTGCTGTGATTGATTTTCAAGACGCTGTATTGGGGCCCGTGACTTATGATTTAGCGTCGTTATTTCGTGACTGTTACATAGCATGGCCTATAGAACTTGTTAAATCATGGATTGATAAATATTTTGATGAACTTAAAATAAATAAAATTGTAGACGAACATCTAACAACAGAACAATTTTGGAATTGGTTTTTGCAAATGAGTTTACAACGTAATTTAAAAGCTGTGGGAATATTTGCACGATTATTATTAAGAGATAACAAGCCTGGGTACATTAAAGATATTCCAAGGACATTGTCTTATGCAATAGAAGTGACAGGTTTAATCAATAATAAGATATTCCAAGCTGTTCATCAGCTATTAATCACAAAAATTATTCCAGCATTAAATGCTAAAAATACATCAGAAGCTTTTTTATATGATTAACCAGGCCATTATTTTAGCTGCAGGTTTTGGCACAAGACTCAAGCCTTTGACTGACACTTGCCCAAAGCCGTTGCTTCCCATAAATGATAAGCCACTTTTGGCATATCAATTACAAGCATTGCAACGGGCGGGAATTAAAAGGGTAATTATTCACGTTTCTTATCTATCTGATTTGATCGTTAATACTATTGCAGATGGTTACTCTTATGGGTTAGATCTTGAAATTATTTACGCTTATTCAGCGGAGCCGTTAGACACTGGTGGTGGTATACAGTTATCTACTAATTTTTTGTTAGATCAAGAAAAACCATTTATATGTATTAATGGCAAAATATATACTGATTATAACTATCAGTTATTAAATAATTATTATGCAGATGATAAATTAGGGCATATGGTGTTGGTGCCAAACCCCAGAGAAAATCCAGATGGTGATTATAATATAGGTCACAATAAAACATTATTTAAAAAAATTGATCAAGAAAATTATTACTATGACTATACTTACAGTGGTATAGCCGTGTACAATGCAAAGCTTTTAATTCCGCATTTGCGAGAAACATCAGTGGACAGCTTGCATAATAATAAATTTTCCATTATCAAAATTATTAATCAAAATTTAGATAATATATCAGCTAGTTTATATGAAGGTATGTGGCACGGCCTTGAGACTGTGGAGCAATACAACGAATTAAAGGATCAAAAAGTTTATGTCTAGTAAATTTTTAATAGCTCCATCTATATTATCAGCAGATTTAGCTAGATTAGGTGAGGAAGTTTCATTAGTGTTAGCAGCGGGAGCTGACATTATTCATTTTGATGTTATGGATAACCACTATGTACCAAATTTAACTTTTGGTCCAGCAATTTGTCAAAGTTTGAGAAACTATGGGATTACGGCACCTATAGATGTTCATTTGATGACTGAGCCTGTGGATGAACTTATAGAAGCCTTTGCTAAAGCTGGAGCTAGTATGATTTCTTTTCATCCAGAGGCTTCAAAACATATTGATCGTTCTGTTAACTTAATTAAACAATATAATTGTCTAGCTGGTCTAGCTTTAAACCCTGCTACTCCTGTTGATGTTTTGGAGTATATTCTGGAAAAGCTAGATTTTGTTTTATTAATGAGTGTTAACCCTGGGTTTGGTGGGCAAAAATTTATCCCTTCTGTATTGTCGAAAATAACGGCTTTAAAAAAACTCATAGACAGTAGAAAATGTAGTACTAAAATGGCTATAGATGGTGGTATCAATATAGAAAATATTGCCCAAGTTGCGCAGTTAGGGGTGACTATATTTGTCGCTGGGGCGGCTATTTATAATACCCAGGATTATAAATCTACCATTGATCAAATGCGTGCTAAATTAGCTAGTGTGAAAAGCTAGATTAGAAAATTAGATTAAATTAATGCTGTCTTTATTAGTAATAGATAATTATGATTCATTTACTTATAACCTTGTCGCCTATTGTCAGGAGTTGGGTGCTAAAGCAGCTGTTTTTTATAATGATGAAATAAGTTGTGAAGAAATATTAAAGATTAATCCAGCTAAAATTTTGTTGTCGCCTGGTCCAGGTAATCCTGACGAGTCAGGAGTATGTTTAGATATTATTGATAGGTTTCACAAAGTTATCCCCATATTAGGTGTTTGTTTAGGGCATCAGTGCATTGGTCAATATTTTGGTGGTAGAGTAATTCATGCGCCAACTATAATGCATGGTAAAACCTCTATAATTACTCACAATGAATCTGGCTTATTTAAAAATATCAAAAATAATCTTAGTGTAACCAGATATCATTCTTTAATAATTGATAATGATACCATTCCAGATTGTTTAGAGGTAACAGCCACAGTAAATAGTGATCCTAGGCAAATTATGGCTATTGAACATAGAAACTATCAAGTATACGGGGTACAGTTCCATCCTGAGGCAATATTATCAGAATATGGACATGAGATATTATCTAATTTTTTAAAATAATATTTATGGGTTAGAGCTAGGGCTAGGTGGTAGGCTAAGTGAAGAGCCTGAGGGGTGGAGGCATAAAGGGGGAAAGCTAGTAGCGTCTGCTAGACCAGCTAAACTAGGTTGACTAGGATTATAATACCTAGTTTGCAATGTACCAGGAGAGTTTGGTGAAGAAGGCGTGGATCCTGGCAAAGGCTTAGTTATAGCTTTTTGGCATGCCAATTTTCTTTCATGATTAAACGTTTCTAAAGCACTAAGATGCTCTTTATTGAGTTCTTTTAATAAGTCTTTTTGTTTTTTATTACCGTTAAGTGTAACACCAAACATGTCTGATAGCGTATTGTAGTAATGATCAGAGAGGTTTTGTGAGCATTTAATAATATAGCCTCCTAATGCCATAAACGCACAAGGTGCAAATACCCATGGTCCAAGAGTGGTAGCAAAAGCAAATTTAGCTATTAATTGCACTGCTGCTGTTAAGCCTAGAGTTGAAGGTCCAATGCTAGTAATAGCACGTAAGAGTAAGATAAAAACGGTGCCAGTAATGGATAAAAATAATCTAAATCTACTGTATGTAGGTTGGATATTATCTAAAGATAAACTTTGTAATCGAGAGATCTTATTTTGTAATCCTTCAACTTCCTGCATCAAAGGCTGTTGGTATATAGCAAGAATTTTATTTCGTTTTGATTTAATTTCTTTTTCTAGGGTAGCAATTTTTTTAATAGGTGTGCTACTGAACCATTTTTCAATTAAGGTTTCGAAGTAGTTGTACAGTATTTTTTGTTCCACGAACAAAGTGTAGATGGCAATAGTGCATGCAGCACCTACGATAGCCCCAGCAGGCACTAGGCTAAAAAAACTTAAAAAAGATATGCTGCCCATTTGGCTAAAAAATTTATCAATACTGAAAAAACCAGTCATGGAGGCACCTACTGCACCGACAATAAATACTACATCAAAAAATCTGCGTGCAATATACTTCCACCAAGGCATGTTGCCTCTAGATAGTTTAGATGAAAAATATTGCCACCACGATAACTTTGTAACTTTTGGTGTTTCAGCGACTGGCTGACCTTTAACTTGATGTTTGAGTTGTAATTTATATTCGCGTTGAGTATCTTCAAAATCTTTTTTAATAAATCGGTTAAAACCCAATAATTTTAAAGTTTCATTGAATTGGCATACAAGATTTTGTGATGATTTAATGATGTAACTAACGGCTGACATTAATGCGTAGGCTAATATAAAATAAGTCGGTGGTGCTGGGAGAAGAAATGCAGAAGCGATCACCAAGAAAATACTTTTCAAACCAAGCATTGTGGAGCCAATGCTGACTATTGCCCTTAAGCTAACAATAACAAAAGCGATAAGATGACCAAAGTAAAATCTTACTTTATAAAACGTCCACGATAGAAATGATCGGTGTCTGTTTTTAGGTGGTTGTGTATCTGTGCTATTTTCTTCATAAGGCTCAGATAAGGTTGTTAGCTTTAATTTTAACTCTTTGGTTTGCTCATGATAAGTTTTATCATATTTTATTCCAGATTTTGAGCTATTAAGTAGCGAAGGAAATAAGTTGGCAAATAATTGCTTGATAAGATTTACAAAATGCTTATGAAAAATTTGTTGTTCAACTATTATAGAGTATAAGGCTATTGTTGTAGCAGAGAGAAATATATATAAATAAGGGATTAAAGAAAGAAAATTAAGGCCAGGTACTACACTTAATGAAGTTATAAATGCATTAATGCTAAAGTAACCTTGAGTAGCACTAGCAATTGCGCCTATCCAATATAATATGCTAGTAAATATACTCAATAAGCTATAGTTATATTCCACACCTTTAGCGTCTTTAGACATGATATTAGACTCTCATAAAATGTGTCATATTGTAGCATGCTTAGCAATGATTTACGATAACTTAGTAAAAAACACACCATAATATAGTTTGATAATCAACTAAATAGTGTGCGCTGGCCTGCTGCATCTGCTTGTTATTTCAGCTTCTCTTGGCGACAAAGAGCAATCTGAATAGTCAAAGATATCGGGTATTATAGATGGTTGGCAAAAATAGCCAAATATAATCCTTAATTGTAGATTCAAGCCGTAAGGTAATTGTCTATAGTGAGTACTAAGTTCAGTAGTGTAACAGCTTGAGATAAAAGGCAAGTGATCCTCTCTTGGGTGTGGTTCAAATGGATCGTGTATAGAGCGTGCAATTGCATCACACAGTCTAAAGCCGGAATGTTGGACTTTATCCAACAAATAAATAATGTAACTTAAAGCATGCACTAATGTAACATCATGAGTTATTGAGTCTCTTTCTGGGGGTTTAGAAAGATCGAATGCTTTTACATTAATAAAGGGGTTATGATAAATTCCAGATGCTGTGCTGCTAGTATATTCTGGATATCCAGCTATGACAGAATCATCTAGCAAGATTGATCTATGCATATACTCAGGCACGAATGTCAGTAATTTGCGGTGGTTATAGACTTCATCTAAATTTTCTGACCAATTTGGTGGTTTTTTTATGGCAAGATCATCACAACAAATAACAAGTTTTATATGCTCAAGCGGGTCAATGATTGCAAGGCATTGCGAAACATATTTTTTAGTTCCTGCAGACCAGAGTACGAGCTGAATTTGAGGTATTTGGGACAAAAGATCCAAAAAATGATCCAAAAAAGGCCTTTTAGATATTTTGAAATAAGATCCTCTTATTCGTTCTGCTGAGCGTTGTGCATAGAGTAATGTTCTGTCCAGATCTAAAAAAACTGTTAATCTACTTTCTGCAGCAGGCGTTGGAAAGTCTATTAAATCTGTATGGGTTAAAAAAAATTGTCTTGAGCTAGCTGATCTTAGATGTTTAGTGTCTCTTGCGTTAAAGATAACTTCTTTTATGTTTAGATCTTCTGGTGTGATAGATGCTAGAGATTCAATAATCATAGGGTAGCGAGAAAATAAATCAAGAAGTATTTTATTATTTCTTTTTACATCTTTTTCATCGTACATTGAGTATAATAAGCTGATATCAAAAGGAAAGGGCATAAGGTTCTTTGGATTTTTTTAAATTAATTATAAAAATACAGTAGATACTAAAATAATTATATTAATTTAGCAAGTAAGCATTTTTATAAGTATTATTTATAGTACTATATTAGCGTATTATCTAAAGATAGTTGATTGCTAATACTTACAGGACTTACGCAAAAAACCTGTCATACCGGCCAAAGAGCCGGTATCTTGCGGAAAAGATCTCAGTTCTACGCACTTCGTGCTTGAGCGAGATGACAATTTACAATCATTTTGCGTAAGTCCTGACTTAGTGTTGCCTTAGCACCAGGTGATTTGATTTATATAGAAGTTTTGTTATGATGCTACTCAGAGCGGTGTTTAAATCTCAACCTTATGCAAAATAATATAAAAATTATCATTATATCTGTAGTTGCTCTATTAATATCAGCTTGTGACAACAAGAAGATTTCTGGTAATGGTGACATTAAGACTTATTCTTACCCAGTTCCTAGGTTTAATCAGCTTGATATAGCCGGAGATTTTGATGTTGAGGTTACGACTGTAGCAGGTTTGGCTTCTAATGTATCTATAGTAACAGATAGCAACTTAATTCAATATATTAACTATGCTACTAAGAGCAATAAATTAGAGATTGCTACAAATAAATCTAATATTAAACCTAGCAAGCGTGTAAAAATTGTAATTATAGCAAATAAAATAGATGACGTTCATGCAAGTGGCAGCTCTTATATTCATGTTAATGCGTTTAATTCAGATAATCTTGTCCTTAATTTGGCAGGGGCTGTCAGTTTTGAAGCTGATAATGTTAAGGTAAATAAAATAGATGCAACTACATTTGGTAGTACTAAATTAACATTAACTGGGATAGCAAATGACGCGGTATATATGTTGTCTGGAGCGTCTATATTACAGGCTCAGAAATTAAAAGCGTTTAGTGTTTCAATGCTTACAAATGGTAGTGTGAATGCCAGTTTATACGCTTCTGAGTCTTTCGAAATAGAATCTAATGGAGATGGCAATGTTATTTACTACGGACATCCTAAAAAAACTAGTATAAGAAGTTATGGTAGCAGCATTATCCAAGAAGTAGCAGCAGAGGGATGCGCGCACTAACACACTAAAATATTTAGAATATGTTGGAAACGTTATTCGCCCAGTATATTTCTTTAGTGAACTCTGTTCTAAAATAAAAACCACGTGGTAAAGTTGCAGTTTTATCTCCAGTTGAACTAACGCTGTTAGTGATAACTTTAGAATTGGCTGCTTTAGGGCGTATTTGTAGTATTTTACCGTAATGGCTAGACAGTGCACCGATATTACCTGTGATAATCATTTCAGTTAGTTCCTGCCAGTCGGTTTCAATAAAAGACAGTTGTTCTTTACTTGGTTGCCAGAGAAAGGCATTGCCAATGATTCTATCATTGAAAGCATGAAAATTTAATTGTTGTTTAGATATTGATGCTGCTGCAGGTATAATAATAGGCAGCCATAAGATGTGCTGTATTTTTTTATAAACTACGGAGTCTTTGAACTCATAAGTTGTGTTGGTTGGTAACAGTGGAGCTGTGCAAATATATGTAGTTTCTAATGGGCATCCATTTAGATCAATGGGCAAAGTTTTTACCTCTAGATTTAGGTGAGGGAAGTCTGGTATTGGTTGCGAATGTGCTGTAGCTCCCAAGAGAAATTCAATAATTTGCCCAGTTAGTCCTTTCTTATTAGTTAAAGAATTTTGTTCAGTTTTAGAGGAAATGATACCCAAATAATTTGTCAACTGCCCTAACGTATAACCACGTAAACTAAGTGCTTTATTTAATATGGCGTTTACTTGCGTATTTTTAGATGTATAATTTACAATTGCTCCGGTGTCCATATGTGAATCATAGCTGTTAAACGCAAATTTGTACAGCATTGTTCGATTCACATATATTTTGCAAAAGCTCTGCTATGATCATTTAATTATCATTAGAATTATTAGGCTCATTCTCATCAGGTAGCTTATCTAAAACTAAATCCAAAGTTTTCTTAGCATCGGCTACTCCAACACCCATTTCTTTTTCACTTGCCCCTTGTTTAATAAAGTTAATGACATCATCATTGCTCATATTTTCTTTCACTGCATGCATTAAAGCAACTAAACCTGATATATGAGGAGTTGCCATGCTGGTGCCTTGTAAAAATTGATACTTTCCGATTTTTTCTAAAGATAAAATTTCATTTGCTTCATTATCGTTTTTTCTTTTGCGGTTTTCTCCCCCAGGAGCTGCGATAGTTAATGTTTTACCGTAATTAGAATAAAATGTTTGTTTGCCATCACGATTTGTCGCCCCCACAGTTATAACTCCTTGACAGTTTGCAGGAGTAAATTTTGCTGCATCAACTGAACTATTACCAGCAGCAACCACAATATTTATGCCAAGCTCAGTGATGTCATCAATAGTTTCTTGAAGAGTCTTAGGGCATTTACCAAAGCCTCCCAAACTGAGATTAATAACTTTAGCTGGATTAGGATTTTTTCTATCACTAATACCAGCAGCCCAACGCATACCTTCAGCAATCCAGGCAAAAGAACCACTACCAGAGTTATTTAAGACACGCACCGGTAAAATTTTAGCACCCCAAGATATACCTGACACAACACCATCCTGATCAGTAACTGCAGCTATAGTGCCGGCCACATGGGTTCCATGATAAGAAGTGTCACCACCATGATCTGTTGGGTCATCTTTTTTATTTTTATCATCTTTGCTATCAACAAAATTTTGCCCAGGTAAAATTTTATCACCCAAAGCTTCATGCTTTACTATGCCAGTATCAACTACACCAACGATAATGTCTCTATCAAAACCTGTGGTGATATCCCAAGCATCTGGCAAGTTCATTCCGCCGGATTCTTCATAATAATGCCACTGCTCTGAATAGCGTGAATCATTAGGAGTTTTTTGCATATAAACATACCCATTTGGATCGGCATATTTTATATTTGGATCAGAGTTTAACTGTTCAAGCTTAGTGTTTATAGCTTCTAAAGACAACTTTGTGTTTTCTGGTTGATTAATATTGAATATATAAGCGCCATTACTAAGTTTATGACTGTAGACTAGACTTAATTTTGCTTTATTGCCTACATATTGTTCTAAAGCTCGTATAGAGGTATCAAGATTATTATTTTTATTGAATTTTACAATAATGGAATCTATAGAGCGATCTTTAGATTTTAGAGCCAGATCTTCTCCATTTTTGGTTATAATTGCAAAGCTGTAGTTATTTAGTAATAATGAAACAAGAACTAGTAAAGGGCTTTTAGGGTACGAGAGTTTTACCATATCTATCTCCTTATCTTATTTTTATTTAATGTTTGATAGGACGTACGGCTACAGCTACAAAAATAGATATAGAATAATTATCTATACATTAATGTATATACAGGCTTGATGTTGTTAGTCAAATAGCAATAATGTTAGGTATGGTAATAACAGTATGATTTTAAAATTTACAAGAATAAAATGAATAATACTAACACAGTTCAAAATAACCAGCTTTTTACAGTTAATAAAGGTTGGTTGCAGGGCAAAGTAAAATATATTAATTCAATAAATTTCAATAATCGCCCTGAAGGTATAGATATCGATTTATTAGTAATTCATTGTGCAAGTTTGCCTGAAGGACATTACGACAATAACAACCTAGAACAATTGTTTTCTGGAAGTATTACAAAAAATAAATTATTAGAGTTAGGACTAAACCAAGAATTAAAAGTATCAACCCATTTATATATTAAACGCTGTGGGGAAATTATCCAATTTGTGCCTTTTAATAAACGCGCCTGGCATGCTGGAGTCTCTAATTTTGATGGTCGTACAGCTTGTAATGATTTTTCTATAGGTATCGAGCTTCAAGGGACTGTAAATAGTGAGTTTACGAAGGAGCAGTACAGAGTCTTGATAAAAGTTACTCAATCTATAATGAATTGTTACAGTAAAATAAATAAGAACAGAATTGTAGGACACAGTGATATAGCACCTGTGCGCAAGGCTGATCCGGGCGATAGATTTGATTGGAAATATTATTTAAACTCTCTGGTGTAGATTATTAGTTCTGGCGGACATTAAAGGGGACATTTTTTTAGAGAAAAATAATTCTTAATTTAAAAAAACAACTATATTCAAGAAGATAAAGCTACAAGAAGCGGATATTTAAGAGGACATTTTTGCGGACATGAAATCATTATCCTATAGAGATGAACTCGTATCATCTTGGTTCTGTTTAGATTATCTATCAAGATCTATAATTTCTATGATACAATTTGTGATATTACCGACTTTGAGAACTAGAGAACTAAATTTGTATGTCTGTTACCGAGCAAAATTTACTAACTAATGATGTTGATCCAGGTGAAACTAAAGAATGGATAGATGCTTTATTGGCTGTTATTGAACAAGATGGCTCTGAACGAGCGCATTTTCTACTAGAGAAGTTAATCGATGTTGCTCGTAGAAATGGAGGTTGCTTTATCCCATATAAAGCTACAACTGCTTACCTGAACACGATCCCTAAAGCAGCAGAGCCTGTAATGCCTGGAGATCATTCTATTGAGAGCCGCATTCATGCATATATTAGATGGAACGCTATGGCGATGGTGCTTCGTTCTGGTAAAAAAACATCAGAACTTGGTGGGCATATTGCTAGTTTTGCTTCCTCAGCAACTTTATATGATGTAGGTTTTAACCATTTTTTTACAGCGCCTTCTGCGAACCACGGGGGCGATTTGCTCTATATCCAAGGGCATGTGTCACCCGGTATATATGCGCGATCTTTTTTAGAGGGTAGAATTGACGAAGAGCAACTAGATAACTTTCGCCAAGAGGTTGAACAAAAAGGATTGTCCTCTTATCCTCATCCGTGGCTTATGCCAGATTATTGGCAATTTGCTACTGTATCTATGGGGCTTGGTCCTATTCAAGCTATTTATCAAGCAAGATTTCTAAAATATTTACATAATAGAGGCCTGGCTGATACATCAAATCGTAAGGTATGGTGTTTTTGTGGTGATGGCGAAATGGATGAACCAGAATCACTAGGAGCGATATCTTTAGCTGGTCGTGAAAAATTAGATAATTTAATTTTTGTAGTTAATTGTAATTTACAAAGACTAGATGGACCTGTGCGTGGCAATGGAAAAATTATACAAGAATTAGAAGGTGTTTTTCGTGGTGCAGATTGGAATGTCATTAAAGTTATTTGGGGCCGTTACTGGGATCCTCTGTTAGCTCAAGATCATAACCAATTATTAATGAAGCGTATGGAAGAGGCTTTAGATGGTGATTACCAAAATTATAAGGCTCATGGGGGTGCTTATACACGTGAACATTTCTTTGGAAAATATCCAGAATTAAAGGTTATGGTGGCCAATATGTCAGATGATGACATTTGGCGTCTTAATAGGGGCGGGCATGATCCAAGTAAAGTTTATGCCGCTTATCATGAAGCAGTGCATCATAAAGAACAGCCCACGGTTATTTTAGCTAAAACAGTTAAGGGCTATGGTATGGGAATTGGTTCTGGTGAAGCAGAGAATACCACGCACCAAAAAAAGAAAATGGATCTTGAAAGTATTAAGCAATTCCGTGATAGATTTGGTATTCCCATTCCGGATAGTCAAGTAGAAAATATACCTTATTATAAGCCCGATCCACAAAGTCCAGAAATAAAATATTTATTAGATTGTCGAAAAAGGCTTGGTGGTTTTTTGCCTGCTCGTCGTCAGCAAAGTGAAATTGAGTTAACAGTACCTGATTTATCAAGTTTTGATTTCATGTTACAAGGTAGTGACGATCGTGAAGTTTCTACTACCATGGCATTTGTAAGGATCTTGTCACATTTATTAAAAGACAAAAATTTAAAACAATATTTAGTACCCATTATTCCAGATGAAGCACGTACGTTTGGTATGGAGGGTTTTTTTCGTCAGTTAGGTATTTATTCTTCTGTAGGGCAATTGTATCAGCCTGTTGATTCTAACCAAGTGATGTTTTACAAGGAAGACAAGAAAGGGCAATTATTAGAAGAGGGGATTACAGAAGCAGGTGCTTTTTCTTCTTGGCTTGCTGCTGCTACGTCGTATAGTAACAATAATGTGCCTGTGATACCGTTTTATATTTTCTATTCAATGTTTGGTTTTCAAAGAATAGCAGATTTAGCTTGGGCAGCTGGAGATATGCGAGCGCGTGGATTTTTATTAGGAGCCACTGCTGGCAGGACTACATTAGCCGGTGAAGGATTACAGCATTGTGATGGACATTCGCTTGTTATGTCTGCTGTTGTTCCCAATTGCCGATCTTATGATCCAACATTTGGGTATGAACTTGCTGTTATCATCCAAAATGGCTTAAAAGAAATGTATGTTGATAAGAAAAGCATTTATTACTATATAACAGTAATGAATGAAAACTATCTACATCCGCCTGCAAGCTCAGCCAGTCAAGACATAGAGCAACTAGCAAAACAAATAATCCAGGGTATGTATCTCTTAAGAAAGCCAGATTCTAGTGTATCTAATGCGCCTAATAAAGTACGTTTGTTATCTTCTGGTACAATTTTGCGAGAGGCTTTACAAGCAGCCGAAATTTTAGAAAAAGAATATCAAATAGCTTGTGAAGTTTATAGTGTGACAAGTTTTACAGAGTTAGCTCGCGATGGCATGAGAGTTGAGCGAAATAATAGGCTTTCTGTAGGCACAACAAGTTCAAAAATTGAGTTAAGTTATGTGGAACAAAAATTAGCTACAACTTCAGATAGCTCTCCTATTATTGCTGTAACAGATTATATTAGAGCCTATGCAGAACAAATCAGACCATATTTAAATAATCATAAATATATAGTTTTAGGTACTGATGGTTTTGGACGCAGTGATACTCGTAAGAAACTACGTAGATTTTTTGAAGTAGATGCAGCTTATATTGTTATTACAAGTTTAAAGGCGCTTGCTGATCAGGGTAAGATCGAGCTAAGTATAGTAAAAAATGCTATGCAAAAATATAACATTACTGCTGATAAAATACAGCCTTTTAATAATTAGAATTAAACTTATGTCTGATACAAATCAAGATAAAAATATTATAGTTCCTGATATAGGAACAGACGCACCTGTAAAAGTTATTGAGGTAAATGTAAAAGTAGGCGATAAAATTGAAATAGAAGATCCATTAATTACCCTTGAGTCTGAAAAGGCATCCATGGAAATACCTGCGCCTTATTCTGGCATAGTGCGTTCCATATCAGTAAAAGTAGGTGATTTGGTAACTGAAGGTAGTCATATCTTAGCGATGTCTTTGTCTAAGTTTAACAACGAAGATAAGCAGCCTGATTTACTCGAGAGCAGAAGTGCTAATCAGCAAGAATTTGTTTCTGCTAAAACTGCTACTCCAGAACCTGAACTGTTAGAAACAACTGAAGCTACAAAAAATCAAGAGCAAACGATAATAGTACCTGATATAGGCACCGATGCTGCGGTAAAGATTATTGAAATTAATATTAAAGTAGGTGAGAGTTTTGCAGCTGAGGATTCTCTAATCACTTTAGAATCTGAAAAAGCGTCTATGGAGATCCCTGCTCCATTTGCTGGTATTGTAAAAAAAATATTAGTTAAAATTGGTGACAGTGTGAGCAAGGATAGCGCCATATTAATTGCTGAAACTACAAGCATTAGAAGTAATGCTGTATCTGCACCTACTGTATCTAATTTAACTACTGATCTTGGTACAAAGTCCAGTTCAACTAAAACAACAACAGTTGCAACGCAAGCATTGCAAGCATTAGAACTAAGCAATACTAATGCTAAAAATGTTTATGCATCGCCTTCTATCAGACGATTTGCTAATGAATTGGGTGTTGATCTCAAAAGAGTTATGGGTTCTGGTCGTAAGCATCGAATACTTAAATTAGATATTGAAAATTATGTTAAGACTGAGTTGGCAAAAACTCAAACTCAAACTCAAACTCATAGCGTTAATGGCCAGGTTAAATTTGATTTACCAGAGATTGATTTTTCCAAATTTGGTGAAATCAGTATTACCCCATTAACTAGGATACAAAAATTATCGGCAAATAATTTACACCGTAATTGGGCAATGTTGCCGCATGTAACGCAATTTGACGAGGCTGATATTACAGATCTTGAGGAATTTCGATCAAAATATAAAAAACAAGCAGAGTCTAAAGGTTACAAATTAACGCCTCTGGTTTTTTTAATGAAAGCTGCTGCGCAGGCTTTAAAGCAATTACCAAAGTTTAATGTTTCTTTATCACGTGATGGTGATAATTTTATTCAAAAGCATTATTACAATATTGGTGTAGCGGTTGATACTCCTAATGGCCTTGTAGTTCCAGTTATTAAAAATGTTGAGCAAAAGGGGTTATTTCAGCTAGCACAAGAATTAGCAGAGATTAGCAAAAGGGCTCGTGAGGGCAAGCTTGCTCCCAAAGAAATGCAAGGTGGGTGTTTTACGATTTCTAGTTTAGGCGGTATAGGCGGAACAGCTTTTACGCCCATTATTAATTATCCTGAGGTGGCTATATTAGGGGTTTCAAAATCTCAATACAAGCCCATGTATATTAATAACCAATTTGTTCCTCGGTTAATGCTGCCGTTATCATTATCTTATGATCATCGGGCCATAGATGGGGCGGATGGTGCTAGGTTTATTACCTTATTTAGTCAATTATTAGGCGATATATCGCAATTGTTATTATAGAAATTTTGGAGAGATAAAATCATGAGTAATGTCATTAATACTAATTTGGTTGTATTAGGTAGCGGACCTGGTGGTTATAGTGCCGCTTTTAGAGCTGCTGATTTAGGCATTGAGACTGTTTTAGTTGAAAGATATTCTACGTTGGGTGGTGTTTGCTTAAATGTAGGTTGTATTCCTTCTAAAGCTTTATTGCATACAGCCAAAGTGTTAGATGAAACGGCGCATTTATCTCAGCAGGGTGTAGATTTTGGCAAACCTAACATTGATATTAGAAAATTATATAATTGGGTTAGTAAAGATGTTGTAGGCAAACTTACAGCAGGCTTAAAGATGATGGCTGCTAAGCGCAAAGTTCAGGTAGTAGAAGGCGTTGGTATGTTTTTAAGTCCAAATAGTTTAATAGTAGAAAATAATGCCACTAAAGAAACCGTCACGATAAATTTTAAAAATGCTATTATTGCTGCAGGTTCATCGCCGGTTAAATTACCTTTTTTACCAGAAGATTCTAGGATTATGAGTTCGACAGGTGCATTAAAATTAGAAGATGTTCCGCAAAAGCTGTTAGTAATAGGTGGTGGGATTATTGGTCTTGAGATGGCAACTGTGTATTCTGCCTTAGGTTCTTCTGTAACTGTTGTTGAAATGCTGGATGGGTTAATGGGTGGATTAGATAAAGACTTGGTCAGACCATTACAAAAAATGCTTGAGAAAAAACTAGAAAAAATTTATTTAAGTACAAAAGTTACTAAAGTTGAAGCCAAAAATGATGGTCTATGGGTAACAATGGAAGGTAATAATGAATCTAAAGAGCCCGTTAAGTACGATCGTATTTTAGTAAGTACAGGTCGTTTTCCTAATGGTAAATCTATAGGTGCTGATAAAGCTGGGGTTAACGTTGATCAGCGTGGGTTTATAGCAGTTGATAAACAACAACGGACTAATGTATCTCATATTTATGCTATAGGTGATATAGTGGGTAATCCTATGCTTGCGCATAAAGCTATTCCTGAAGGTAGATTAGCTGCAGAGGTTATTTCTGGCAAAAAGCACTTTTTTGAGGCAAAAGTTATTCCATCGGTAGCTTATACAGATCCTGAAGTAGCTTGGGTAGGTTTAACAGAGCCAGAGGCAAAAGCCCAAGGCGTAGAGTATGCTGTAGGGAAATTCCCATGGGCAGCTAGCGGTCGGTCGCTTGCGCAAGGACGTAATGAAGGCTTAACAAAGTTAGTTTATGATAAGAATACTCATAAGTTGCTTGGTGCAGGTATTGTGGGTCCAGGGGCAGGTGAGCTTATTGCAGAGGCTACATTAGCTATTGAAATGGGGTGTGATGCAGAGGACATAGCGTTAACAATCCATCCTCATCCAACAGTTTCAGAAACTATCGCATTAGCTACCGAGGTATTTGAAGGCACAGTTACAGATCTTTATCTTGGTAAGTAGAAAATTGTAACTTTTTTCAAATTTATACCTCAATATAAATAATTTTGCAAACCAACTAACAATTAGCTTGCTTTTTTGTTAGTAGTTAGGTAAAATGTCGTTATTTATAAGATTTCCTAGAGGTATTTATATGGGCATGCTTGAAGAAGAAGTAGAAACTACACTAAGATCGCCAGTTAGTATGAGAGGAGGGCCTGAAGAGCTTGATCCTGCTGTTCTTCCTCGTATCCCTTCTCCTGCAGGTTCGCCGTCGCCTGGTGTGACGCCTTATACCTCCTCTGCCACGGGTTCGCCAGTTTTGGGTGGATCATTTGGTGCTATGCCCCAAGGTTTTCATGGTGATATTCCTACTCTTCCTCTTACTCTTCCTCTTAGTTTGTTTGGGCCGGGTGTAGGTGAAGTTCCTGTGGCTCAGAAACATTTCATTTTCTTAACAGCAGTTATGAATGGTACGGGAGGAGATAAAAGATTATCTCTTTTATACATGGAGTCTCTGGTACCTTTATTAGCAGAAGAGGCTTTCAGTAGTACACACCTTACTATACACGTTTTGATACGATATGATTTGAACAGTTTGGATCAGTTAAAGTATTTGATTGAGTCTTGTGATAAGTTAAAAAGCGAAAAAGTAGATTTTAAAATATATTTTGTAAATCAACATAGCCACTATCATCGTGTTACTAAATTTGAATCTATTGATGACGCAACTACTTTTACATATGATAAAGAAGCCAAAAGCATTAAGTTTCCATCAAAGTATTTATCGATTATTCCATCTCCGGAAGAATTCTTTGGACCAGTTGCGGGTGGTAAAAAGGTTAAAGATTGGGAGGTGGGAAGCTGGTATAGCTCGTGTGAACAACTTCTAAGAAGATTATGTGAGGGCATTAGCTCTACTGTACCTATTACTCTTATATTGACTCATTCTCATATGACAACATATGATGAATCATTAAGCTTTATGAAATTACTGCCAGCTGGTGCTAGGTTCTTTCTCGCTAACTCACCGCATAGGTGGATCTGTTTACCATTTGCTATCAAGTCTACTTTGGACATTCGAACTCTTCCATGCAGAATGAAAATAGCTTTTTCTGAAGATAAGCCAGCGCTTTTAACTTCGAGGTTAAGAGAACGATTTTCTGCTGCTAGCACATTCCATGAAAATTTTTTGAAATTGTATAGATCTAATAAAGATGGAGCTTATGCTCTGTTTAAAGCAGAGTTGGGAAAAGATGTTCCAAGGGATATATTCAATACTATTTTTGAAAGTGAAAACGTATTTTTAGGCTACTGGAATTTTGACAAAGATGCTGAACTCAGATTTGCGAAAAAATTCTTGGGAGAGGTCTCTCAACTTCCGGGTGGAGATAAGGTAATTGTAGTTACAGGGTGTAAGCGACTGGAAGATTTCAAAAGATTGCAACAAGCAATTAAGCAGCACCACCTAGATAAAGATTCTTCTTTTGTATTTACTGAGGTTGATATACCAGAGGGAACAACATATTTTCGATATCAGTATCAGTTGCTAGATGCAGATAGAGCAGTTAACTGTACGGTTGTTGCTATGTCATTTATTAATCCAAAAATATTTGATTTCTTATTGCTAAAGTCTCAGCCTCTAGTAGCTATGACTGGTGAGGATAGCGTTCTTCATGCAATGTGTTATTTTAAGAAAGTTGTGTGTTATCAATGCGTTAATGGTACAGCAGAGTATAAGGATATGTTGTTAAAAATAATGGAGGGAGTGCACTCGGAGTTAAAAGGTGCGACAGCATCTGCAGATGCTGTCGCTAAACTAATCCAATATTATAAGGCAGGTTTATCCGATGCATCTGTATCCAACATGGTGCAGTTGGAAAGTGCGGCAGCAGTTGTTTCTGAGAAATTAATTGCTGTAGCTGATACAACTGCAGGAGAGGTGCTAAAACTTTGTCAGTGGCTAACAGAGGCAAGCGCTGATCTAACTCCAACTGAGGCTGATAAAAAAGCTGATGAAGAGGCGAGAGCCAGATTGTTAATTTTTGAGGAAATGACGCAACGTGGGAGCCTTATTAACACGGAATCTGCTGAGCGCAAAGCTATTTTAGCCCATTGGAGTCAAGGTGCTGCAGCTAAAACGAAAAGAGCGATGGCTGTAGATGGTAGTGCACCACCACCATCGGCAGGTGGAAGGGAACCTGGAAACAGAGGTCTTCGGCTTGCTGGCGGTACCCTTCCGAGTTCACGGCCAAGTCCATAATGATAAGGTGAGGTTTAAATAATGAAAGAAAACATTAATGAAGTGAAAGAACTATTGGCAGATTATTGTGGAATAGAGGCTGTTGAATTGGATAGGCTTAATGATGAACTAGCATCTCTACCTGAGAGTGCGGGGATTGATTTTATTAACTATATCTCCTGCCTACTATCTTTGGATACGTTAGAACTATGTCCTACAGGGATGGCTCACGATCTTTCATTGCTTTATGACTCAGAGATATTTGCGCAGATGTTATCAGAAGGCAATCTATATGCTAGTTATTTATTATTATCAGTAATTAATACTGCTATAACTAATGATTTATCAAAAAAAGATGATAAATACTATCAGGATATATTAGGTAGGGTAGGTTTTATTGATGCGAGTATTCAGAATTCAATGAATAAATTGAATTCGGGTATGTATTTGCTCGTTGAAAATTTAGTTTACTTAATTGAAGGGGTTGCTTTAGAGCGGTATAAACGGCTACCAGCTGCTCGTGTAATGCTAAATAAAGCAAAGGTAGGTATAGAGCGATTTCGATTGATTGAATGTGTTGATCCATTAACGCTAACATTAATGTATGGCGTGCCATGTGCCGTTAAGGGAGATATTGAAAAGTTTTGTGATGCAGCAGTAAAGCAAATAGAGGCCAGTGTATCCATTATAGATGACGGCTCTGCAATTAAGGTTGTGGCAGTCGCTGCCCCTACAAAACCTGAAGAAAAAGATGGTATGGATGATGCTTCTACGGTATTTTCCGGAGACCTAACTGTAGTACACTCTATAGAAGAGGACCAAGCTCTTCCAGGTGATGATGTTAAGGGAGAAGTGGTAGAGGAAAGGAAAGAGGAGCATTCTCTGAATCCAAAGATTGAAGGTGACATGATGTGTGCGGGATCATACCCCACTCCCATAAGGGCATCAGGGCAGTTAACTGGTACTCCAGCTCCCTCTGCTGATCCAAGGACCATGATGTGTGCGGGATCATTCCCCCCTCCCGCTTTTCCTCTAAGGACATTAGGGCCATTAACTGGTACTCCAGTTCCTTCTGCTACTTCACTAGACGGCAGATCTATAGGTTATCTTGATGACTTTCGGTCTGCGGACTCACCTGGAGGCTCCACTGTTGGTTATCTATCTGCTGCTCAATCGCCAGAGGGACTTTCTGCCTCACTAGAAACTAGCAGGATTGGCGGCTCCTCCGCATTTAGCAGGGTTGTACGGCGTCCTCTTTTTTCTGCAGCTGCAGCCAGAAGCGTTGAAGCCAGCGTAAGTACACCTCGTCCTGGAGTATGATCCTTGTCTTAACCAAGCATGTTGCAGCGTGTGTTTGTGTATTAAAAAAATATCTTACAATCCAAGGGGGGTGTAAGATATTTTTTTAACCAACTGTTTAATCTAAATTTAATAAAGTTTTGCTATAGTTAACCAATAGGTATTAATTTAGATAGAGGTGAATAATGGGTACTCCAACTCCTAGTCCTAGCCCTGGTGGTGCAGGCGGCTCTGGCTCTGCTGGCGGGTCTATACCAACTGATGAACAAGAAGCTAAAAAGATGGTAGTTAGTACTGGCGTAAGTATGGCACTTAATAGTGTTGGCATTCCACCACCAGCTTCTGGAATGGTCGGAGATATGGTAGCTGATAAGTTTGTAAAGGACGATAAAAAAGAGTCTAGTGTTCTAGAGAACATTGAAGTACCCTCAGGCAATAGTTCAGCTTCTAATTCAGATTCAGAGAATCACTTCATCAGTATGGCTAAAACTATTGCTGGAGGTATGGAAGATAGCGAAAAAGCTGGCAATGGTTTGTCAGATGGCCTAAGCAAACAAGCGGCGTCTAAACCTAAGCCTCAACCAAGCCAAAAACAGGCGCCGGATGTTGATCCTGGGGTTAAAGCTAGTAGTAGCAACAAAATGAGCCCCAAACCCAGATAAAATATTACTGACAGGACTTACAGTTACTCTGCGTAAGTCCTGACTGACTTATGCGGTATTAATGTAATCGCGAATGATGATAAAAATTGTGGCTTTCTAGAATTTTTACTTTACCATCCTCTTGTAAAAAAGCATGTACTATAGTTTGTAGGGTTTGGGTAGGTTCAAAAATTTGATTAAGTTGCTCGTGAGTTAAGCTAGTTAATCTAGGGATAATATGCCATTCTATAGTTAGGTTTTCAATTTTAATTGCAGCTACCAACTCTTCTGCAAGTTTTTTAATAATAGATGAGCTTTGATCAGAATGTTCTAACGTATATAATTGAATGGTGCATCCACTAGGGGTAAATCCGTCTTGTAATAAATGGGTAATAAGCATGGGAAGTTGTCTTAATAGTTCAATGTAGCTAGTTTGAGTATGCAAAGGAGCATTCAAATTGTATATGGGGGTGAATAAAACTTGCAAGGTATCTTGAGATGCTAAGCCTTCTAACGGTTTAGCATCTGCTCCATGTTGAACAATCATTGTAACTGTCTCAATGTTTCTTATGCCATCGCAGCGGTATTTAGCAAAGGCATGAGCTAGCTGCTGGCTTAAAACATTTTCGTGACCCGAGTGGGGTATATAGATTACATGTGTATTCATAAATAATATTTATATCCGCCATAAGTAACCTGTTGGACAATCAGATGTACCAAAAGTTCTATTGATTGATATAATCGATATGGAGTTACGCAAACTGATTGTAACAAGATACCTATGACAGGCTTTTGGCGTAAGTCCTATTGATAAAAATGATAGAAACTAACTATTTGATTCTCATGATTCATTTTTTACATGCCAATGGCTTCCCCGCTGAAACATATAATCAAATGCTTATGGAGTTACAAAAATATAGCCATGTTGGCTACATTTCAAAAGTAGGGCACAATCCTTGTTATCCAGTGGTTGATAATTGGTCGGCTCAAGTAGATGAAGTAATTGATTATATTAAAAACAATTATTCTGAACCTGTGATAGGTGTTGGGCATTCCTTAGGGGGTGTTTTGTCATATCTTGCATGTCAGAAGGAGCCTAGTTTGTTTAAAGCAGTGGTATTACTTGATGCACCTGTTTTTACTAGTTGGAAGCTTAAATGCATTAGGCTCTTAAAAAAGCTAGGTTTAATAGAGTATGTAACGCCTGCAAAAAATACTAAATTTCGTAGAACAAATTGGCCTGATTATGACTCAGCGTTGCAACACTTTGCTAGTAAAAAAGTTTTTAAGTATTTTGATCAACGTTGTTTGGAAGATTATATTCGTTTTGGTACTAAAAAAGATCCAGAAGATGAAAAAATATCTTTAATATTTGACTCGCATATCGAATGGCTTATTTATAGAACCTTGCCTACAGAAAAACTACAAAAGTTACCAGAAAATATTCCTCGTATTTTAGTTTATGGTGAATACAGTAAAGTAATTGATGATAGTGATGCTAAGTATATGAAAAAAAACTTTTTTTTCGAATGTCATAAATTAAACAACTGTGGTCATTTGTTTCCTTTTGAAAAGCCAAAAGAAACCGCGAGATTACTTATTCAAACATTACAGAATAATCATTTACTTTAAGCTTGAGATATCAGCTATAGCCAACTATATATTATTTTGATAATTTAAAATAAATATGGTTAAAAGCTGTATTGGTAATACACTGTTTTTGGTATGTCAGGGAGGACGTCCAATGACTAAGCATTTATTTCTATGCTATTACTATGGGCGTTCTGCATATGTTTTGCTTGGATGGGACAATAATCGAAAAGGATTTTACATGATTTTCGATTATCAAAACGGCAATGAGGAGTGCGCTATATTCTCAAATCTATTTAGTAAAGAGGCTTATCCTAAAACACTAGATAAGTACTTAGAGTATTTATCAAGAAATTCGATAATATTACCTAAAGAGATGGTAGATGCTGTATTAAGAGATGCATTCAGTAGGCAAGATGAAGCTGAGGTTACACATATGGTTGATAACAACCAATATATTAGATTAGAATCTATTGACTATGCTATTTTATAATTTTTTATAATTGTATTGTATTTTTCTGATCTTTTAAACTTAATTAAACCTCAGCGGTATCGCTGAAGTGTAATTAAGTTTCAACTAGCTGTTAACCAACCGCTATCTTCTATATACAAGTCTATATATAAGATATGGGCAGTGAGTAGGTGATTAACCTTTAGGGGCAACAACAAGTTGGTTGTCAATAGATTTAACTCCATCAAGTTTTTGTGATTTTACAAAATCTTCAACTTGTTTTTTTTGAGCGTCTGTTGCAACATCACCAGAAAGCACTACCACACCATTTGTTGTAGTTACACTTACGCTAGGTGGATTAGTGTCACCAAATAATTTTTCGCTATAAATAGATGCTTTTACTTTTGTAGTAATCCATGCGTCTGTACCTGGTTGCCCATTATCTGTATTCTCAGTAGTTTTAGTAGTCCAAGTATTAGTATTATTAGTATCTGTAGTGGTTTTACCCCAGTTGCCTTCAGCCATGGCACCTGTTGAAAGCACGATACTGCTAGCGATAGTTATTAAAAGCGTTGATAATTTCATAAATTACTCCTAAATTTTGTCTTTTATTTTATAAGTGAATAATATAGTTTATTAAGCAGCACGATTAAAAGTTTCTATATCTTTTTGTACTTGATCTTTTGTATAACCATAATGTTTATGCAAAATACCATAAATTTGTTCATGGTTACCTTCTATGACTTGCATGTCATTATCTGTTAGCTTTCCCCATTTAGTTTTTAATGTACCTTTTAATTGGTTCCAGTTACCTTTGAAGATTAGTTTATTCATGGATGACTCCTATAATTTTTCTTAATAACAGTTTATTAACTTGTCACCCTCTAAAGTAGTTACTTTTTTAACTTATTTCAAGGGAAAATTATATGATGTCGGTAATAAATAAAATTTATACTAAAGCCATTTTTTAACTTTAAAGTATCTATAGGGTATATATGATGAAAAAAACATAAGCACGATAGCATAGTAATAACCATATTGCCATGCAAGTTCAGGTATGCGGTGAAAGTTCATACCAAATACACTAGCTATTAAAGTAGGTGGTAAAAACATTACTGCAGCAACTGAGAATATTTTTATAACATTATTTTGTTCGATACCAACCATACCTAATGTGGCATCTAATAAAAAAGTAATTTTATTAGAGAGAAAATCTGCATGATCACTTAACGAAACGATATCATTAATCAAACCTACAACATGAGCATGATCTTCCGCTTTTTCTTTTTTATTAATAGTTTGACCTAAAAATTGAAATAATCTACTAAAGGTTACTAGGCTTTCTCGTGCCTTGGCATTTAAATTACCGTTTATTCCGATCTGTTGCATCAGACTGAGATAATTAGGTTTTTCTGAGCTTGCCTGACCAATTCTAAATATTTTTTTAGAGTAATCATCTAAATGGTGACCAATTAATTCCAAGATATCTGCTAGTCTATCTACCGTGGCATCTAGTAGTTCTATTAATAAAGATTGTGCATTTATCTTTTCAGGAGGTAATTTATGCAGTTGCATGGTAAATAAACGAAATGCCTGGGGTTCTATGTAACGAATAGTTATAAGTTGTTTTTTAGTTAAAACAAAACTTATGGAATCAAATTTGGGATCAATAGATTCTGACTGGGCAAGCATAGTTGCAGTCATATATAAAACACCATTTTCATTATAAAGCCTGCTAGAAATTTCAATCTCAACCATTTCTTCAGGAGTAGGTATTCCAGCTTTAATAAACTTTTCTACTAATAATTCTTCTTCGCGGCTTGGGGAAATTAAGTCAATCCAAATGGCTTTATTTAAAAGTGCTTGATTATCTATAGTGACTTGATATGATTCAATAGGTTTGACATTTAGGTAAGCAATTATCATAACTATGTTGTTTTTATATATCTAATGCATTAATTATATAAAACAGCTAAAGTTATTACCAGTAATCTTTCGGGACTTATGCAAAAATCCTACCATTTCGGTTGGTTTACAATCATTTTGCAGAATCCTGTCCTTATTGGAATCGGATTAAGGTGCTGGAGCTGCAACTTCTGCAACTTCTTCAGGCTCAGTAGGAGTAACTTCTCTCATATCGGGAAGGGGAGCAGTCCATAGCCAATGAAGTCCACTTCCTATTTTTGCTACAGCAGCTTTTGCATACCTATAACCTTTTCGAAGTGCAGCTTCTTGTAGTTGTGATTCAGCAGCTTGTGCTTGTGCTTGGGTAATCACATAAGGTTCAGCGTAGTGCAAAGCTGTTCCAATACCATCAGCTACTGTTGTTTTTACTTGTCTACAAGTAGATTTTAAAATCTGAACACCGGCAGCTGCTCCTACATGTGCTATTCGGCGTATTTTTAATTGAGGAGCTTGTGTTGCTATTTCTTGCGCTTGGATTGTATTTAATTGAGTATGTAAATCTTCAAGTGTTTTACTGTCAGTTGTAATATCAAGTTTTGATTGATATTCTTTATCTACAGAAATTCCTGAAATATCTTTTAGAGGGATTTCAAGCTGTTTAGCTTCTTCTGCTGTTAAAAATTTATCAAATCCAGTATCTTTATGAGTAATAGCTACTTTTATACTTAAAGCCTCAACTTTTGCTAAAAGAATATCTAATTTTTTCATTTTTTCAGTTTTTAATGCGCTATCAACAAGTGGTAGTTCTGGAGCGTTTAATGATTCTCTGTAGGTAGTAATAGCCTCTTTTAACTTGGTGATTAGGGGAGTAATCTGAGCACATTTTGAGCTGATATACTGGTTTTTTTCTATAATAAGTTTCTTTTTGAAAAGTGTTCCTGTTAACGTACTGCTTGCAGGCATATCACTTGGTGTATCATTGTCTGATGGTTCTTGGCTGATTGGTAGAGATGTTTTACTTGCATCATCATCAGATTCAGAGTCGTTACATTCACTAACAGAAAAATCTTGTATGTTCTTCAATTTAGCTTTTAGGCTTGATAAAGCTATTTTACCAATCTCATCACTTAAAATTTTTATTTTGGTAAGAATAGTTTTTTTATTTTCCTCAGATATTGCAGTGTTTTGATTTATTGCTTGGATAAATTGGTCTAATTCTTGTTTAAATGCCTTGCTCTCCGGACGACGTCTTTTTATAAATGCTGCAATGAGGTTAATAACATTTTTTAACGCTCTAATTGGCCATGTTAATGCTCTATATAGTAACCTGCTAGCAGAGAATAAAAGATTAACTAATTTAAAAATTATATAACTTATTTTTGCTCCATAATTTGCCAACTTCATCTCGAAAGAATCTCTTACAATTGATAAAGATTTTTTTGCTGATAATGAAGACAAATCGCAAGATGATTTTGTATTGAAGTCATGAATTAATGTTATTTTAGCTACTTGTTCAAAAAAAGCTGTTTTTAACTTTTTGTTTAAATGATTTTTTTTAGCTAGGTCTAGCTGTTTAATAGCATTTAATAATTCATCATCAATAACCTTTGCATTTAGGATAGTACTGTAGATTTTGTACCTGGCTTGACGTGCTTCAAACTCGTCTTTTGTCATGCTTTTAGATAATACAGAGCTGTGGTAGTCTATAGCGCTATCTTCTATTAGAGATCCTTGATCTAATTCTTGATCAAAAATCTTTTTAGTAGCGGATTTCAAATGAGATAAATAAATTTCTTGGATAATATTGCGTAATTTATCAGCATTTGTCTGTAATGCTGTACAATTCTTAGCAAGATCGGCATAGGCAACTTGCATTTCACGAGTAATATTATCTTTAGATACTACTAAATCTTTTTGGTCTTTGCACAAAGGTTGCAGTTTGGCATGCATTTGCTCAAGATCTTGCAGCAGTTTTAATTGCTCTTCTAGTAAATAAGGCAGAGGTAGTTCTTCGTACAGTGGGCTAGCAATAAGATCTCTTAAAACTAGTGGGCCGTCCCCTGGAATAATGATTTTTGATGGTTCAATAGCTACTAATAATAATGCTTGAGCATGATGGTTCAAATCTTGTATATATCTCTCTAGCCTTTGCTGTTGATGTCTGAGTTCTTTATGCAAAAACTCATATTCATCACTAGTTGTTTGTCGTGTAACATCATGAGATTGCTGGTCAGTTGGTTTTTTTCTAAATAAATTTCTTAAGAAAGATAACGTTTTACTAGCAGCAGAGCTTGTTATTTTTTTAGATAAATCATATACAACCTGTCCTAAAAATTCGCCAATAATCTCATTTTGCTGAGATTGATCCGACGTTGCATAAAGCGTTTTAATTAGTTTAATAAAATTTCCAGCAAATTCAGCTATATTGGGGTAATTATGATGTTTTGCTAAAACTTCACTAAGCTCTGCTATTAAAAGAGTTTGGGCTTTTGTTCTAACTGTCTCATCTGCATCAAATAGTTGAACAATATTATCTTCTAATATTTTTAACGTGCTTATTAATGCTTGGTAGACAATAGGGGTCTTTTCATTAAAGTTGATTGCCAAGGTTCTAAGAAGGCTTATAATTTTTTGTAATTTTACAGCAGCGCCTACTGGTTGTTTTACCAAGTCCACAGTAGCTTGAATTTCTCGTAATGATGACATGATAGCTGGGCTATCTTTGCCTTGACCTTGCATGGTCAAAAGCTGTGCGTGGAGGTTGCTTTCCAACCAACCTGATAATGTCAATGTGCTTGGTTCAACAAAATGTGCAAATTCTTTGTGCTGAGAAATACTGGCATTCAAAAACAAAATATTGTCTTCAATATTTTTCAGGTCTGCTTTAAGTTCTTCACTACTAGTAAGGACTAATTTATCTTGCTTTTTAATATGTTGGTCTAGCTCATCTAAATAAAGTTCAACTTTTTTCGGATTACCGGGAAAGCATACTTCTAAGTATGCTTTAAACATGGAAGACTTAATTGGAGATGTAACATCTTTGTTTAAAAGTATTAAAGCAGCAATATATGTTTTTAATTTATCTTTGTTTTCTAAATCGAATTGAAAATTTGCAAAAGTAGGTAACCATGTTTCAGAGATGAATTTGGCTATATGTTTCGGTGTTAATTTTTTTGTCTGTTCTGCAAGGTGGGCAATTTCTTTAATAAGTATTCTTTCAATGGGTGAATATTCTTCTAGTGCCCCCGTATGTTTTTCTTGGGTAATGGCTTTTAAAATAAGATCAATCTCTGCATGTAACAGTTGAGACAGAGTACTGTATTTTTTTTCAGACTGCTTGTAATCAATTATTTTATAAATAAGGCTAGCCACAGCTTTTTCAATTTTTTCTTTAGCTTCTAATTCATTATGAGAAACTGTGTAAGTGCTTTTTAGAAGACCTGCGACAGCATAATGATTAAGTATTTTAAAAGTATTAAATGCTACTGGATCAATCTGACTTATTTGTTCAAAATATTTACCAGATTTATATGCAATACTCAAAGAGCTATAGGTTTCTACAATTGTTTTATAATCTATAGTTCCCCAGGATTTTTTTATAGAACTAATTTCTTTAATAACAGCTTCTATTTGGTTTATTTGCATTAAAATAAGAAATTGTGTGTATGTTATTTTTTCTTCTTTTAGAAGAGAAAAAAGCATATCTAGAGCAGCATGTTCGGCCAGTACGCTATCTATAGTTATAATTCTAGGCTTTGGTATTGCTGCCAGGATGCTGGGGGCAAGCATTTTTTCTAAAGCTGTTTTGTAACTTTCTAATCCTGATATAAGTGTCGCCAAGCTTTGAAAGTTTTTACGATTATGGGTAACTACAACTTGAGATTCACCTGCTCTTAGGGTCTCTACAGTTGCTTTAATAGTGGTTGCATGTTTCGTTGTGCTAGTATCTGTAGGCATAATTTAATGTATATCTCTAGCTATTTTAATTGCTCTATTATAATGTTACATCATGAACAGAAGCTGAATATGAGCGACAAAGGTGCGACAGAGTATAGCATATTTATGATTGCTTAATAACAATTAGATAGCAACGCTATAAAACGCCCCATTGTAGCGTAACTAACATGCTTGCTATGCAATTATTACAGCTAGTTCCACAATATGCTGTTTTTTTCTCGCAAGAGATTTTGCCTTTGGCTATATAGTGTTCAGCTAAGCATAAGATTTGCTCTGGTGGCTCCTGAAACTCTTTAGAGAGCTTTTGTAAAGTGGTTTTACCGTGGCTCTGTAAGTATATCCTAAGTCTTTGTAAAGTAAGCATTGTATTTAGAGGTTAGTATTGGTTTGAGTTTATTAGTAGGTTATTGGTACTGAGCATAGTGGGTTGTCGTTTTTTAGCGTATTTTTTAATAACATAATATCCCCCTATATGGCTCAGGCCAATTATGACTACAGTTGTCAAGAATATAAAAGGAGTTGTGCGAGCATTAGATAGTTGATAGACAAATGAAGCGCTGCAGTAGGCTATATCAAGACTCCATATTAAAGAGGCAAAAGCCCAAGCTCTACCTATTTCTTTAACTAACGTACTGAAAGTAGACAGACACGGAATGTACAATAAAACAAATAAACAGTAAGCAAAAGCTGCCCATATGGTTGGGAAGGCTTGGTTTAGCCTATGATAGCTATGAGGGCTAAAACCACTATTGCTGGCATTTGATAGGTAGAAATGGGATGGTTTAAATAGATTAGTGATAAGTTCTAGAGATTCGTTCTTGGCTTCAATAAGAGTATCTATTAGATTTTTACTGGTTAATTTATCGATATATTGTATTTCAGTATGGGACTCTAATAAAGATGTTGTAGTGTTAGTGTCAGGGGTAGAATCAGAGTATAAGGTATTAAGGGTTCCCACAACTATTTCTTTAGCTAGACTTCCTGTAATCAGCCCTACAGTTGCTGGCCAATTATCATCAGTCACACCAATGGGGTTTAAAAGAGGCGTGATTGATTGACTAACACTTGCTAATACAGATTGAGACTGATCATTACCCACCCATTGTCCGTTTAATTGGATGCTATTTAAAAATTGTAAGACAATACATATAGGGATAATTAATTTACCTGCGCGTGTAATAAACCCGTTTGCATGTTGCCAACTGGTCAAACTAAGAGTACGAAAATTAGGTAAATTGTAACTAGGTAGCTCTAAAATAAACGGGCTGCTCTCATTAAATAAAATAAATTTTTTTAAAATAAGACCAGTGATCAATGCAATAATAATGCCTGTAATATATAAAATAAATACCATTAATGCAGGATGCTGAGGGAAAAAGGCACTGGCGAACACAATAAAGATAGCAAGCCTCGCACTACACGACATAAAGGGGCTCATTAAACAGGTAAGTATTCTATCTTGATGATTATGTAAAGTTCTTGTTGATAAAATAGCAGGCACATTACAGCCAAAGCTGATAATTAATGGTAAAAATGATTTACCAGGAAGGCCAACAGCAAGCATAAGTCTATCCATGATAAAAGCAGCTCGAGCCATATAGCCGGAGTCTTCAAGATAGGTTAACAGCATAAACATCATAGCAATTTGCGGGATAAAACTTGCGACCGTAGCCACACCTGTTGCTAGCCCAGAGGTTAAATTGGCAATAAATAACGTATTACTAGTTATGTTAAAATTATAGACTATAAGGTCTATTAGCTTTTTTATGATAGCTTGGCTTGGTAACTCAAACAGCGGCTTTAAGGTAGCGCCGAAATTAATAGATACTTCAAAAACAAAATAAAGCAATAATAAAAAAATTGGTATACCTAGGTATTTATTTAAAACAATATTATCTATTTTATTGGTTAAATTTTGTTTGTGTGTGATGGCAGAGGTATTAGTAAGTGTTATTTTTTCTGGTTTTATTAACTTTAGGGTGGTGCAAATAATATTAATAATTTTATAGCGCAAATCAGCAATAACTATATCAGGATCTTCTTGATAAGCCTCTTGTACTTGTTTTTTGGCAAGCTCGAGCTTGCATTTTAATTCTTGATTATTTGACAGTGGTTCTTCATAAGATTTATTAGATTCGATTAATTCCAAAGCTAAACCAAATGTATCAGCAGAGTTAAAATTATTGAGCTTGTTAAAAAAACTTAAATTTTTTTGAGCTAAAAGCGTAGCGCTAAAATCAATAACAATGTTATTTAAAATTTGATATTCAGTGTCTAGATTAAAAGAACTAACAGGCTCACGGTCTAGAGCTATATTAATATTATTGCTTATTGACGTGTGAGAAATTGTGTTATTTATTGCTGTGCTTGCCGAGTTATTAACAAGGTTATTAATACTATCTTTTATTTTAGTAATGCTAGATTTAATATCTTTAGTAGATGAGGTAGTGATAACTGGGCAATTTAAATATTGACTTAAATTTTGAGCTAGATTTGTAAGGTCAAGATTTAAGTTATTATTGCTAGCCTTGTCAATCATATTAATAATAACTAAACAGGGTAAGCGTAGCTCTCTTAATTGTATGGTTAAAAATAGATTTCTTTTTAAATTACTAGCATCAAGAATATTAATATATAAATCACAGGGGGTATTTTTAATAAAATCATTAGTGATCTCCTGATCTAATGAGTTATTATGTGGGGCAGGTGAGATAGAATAAAGCCCTGGTAGATCAGTAATTGTAACTTTATTATCTTTATTATTTTGGTAATGATATTGTCCAGTTTTTTTTTCTATCGTAACACCAGGCCAGTTTCCTACTTTTTGATTGCTACCTGTTAAATTATTAAAAATTGTAGTTTTACCACAATTTGGGTTGCCTATAAGAGCTACTTGAAAATTTTTGTGACGTGAATTTGAAACTTGCTCTGAGGATTTTGCGGCTTTTGGAAATGGGAGCTTAATTTTTATCATAGAACCTAATCTAATTGCTTATTTATATTATTACGCTGCAGATCTGTTGCAGATATATGTGGCACTCTTAGATTAGCTAAGAAGCAGGTTAAACGGTTCAAATAAGAGGGATCTTAACTCTTTATCTCTTAAGCTGAGACTAAACTGCTCTAAGTCAATCTGAGCTGTATTACTAAAAGGTGCAAACCTACGTACCAAGAAAGTACCTCCAGGGATAAGCCCCATAGCTAGGAGATGGTGCCTATAGGTTTTATCTATAGTAGGGTTATATCCCTTGATAATATATTTCTTACCACATTCTATTTTAAGGCTATCCATACTACTTGTGCTGGTCATATCTCGAATACATTAATATTTAAACTAGATAATGACTATTATACGACAATGAGAATTATTATCAATAAGAAAAGCAGAGTTTGGTGTTCCGAATTGACCGGTTTTAAGGTAACCTGTTTCCCAGGTGCATTAATCTTCAACTACCGGCCAGCCCATAGCTTTCCAAGCTCTTATTCCGCCAGTCATAGAGCTTACGTCGTTATAGTTCATTTTAAGTAAACATGCTGCAGAACTTAAAGAACGCATGCCTCCGCCGCAGTATAATACTACCTTAGTGTTTCTGTTGGGTACGTGTTTTTCTATTTCACGCTCAATCATATTCTTAGAAATATGAATGGCACCGAGAATGTAACCATCATCCCATTCTTCGGATTCGCGAACATCAATAAGAGTGAAGTTATTATTAGTTTTATTGCATAACATGTGTTTTACAGTGTCTACAGTGATCTCAGGGATAACATCTGTAAGTGTGGCGCTATCATTAGTCATAACAAGCTCTTATATTAAAATTGAATTAAACTTTTATTTGCATTATATCAGTCAGGACTTACAATTATTTTGCGTAAGTCCTGTCAGTGTAAATTATTTATTTGTAAAATAATACTTTCGTAGATCTTAACTAAATCCTCCAAGTCTTTGATGTCAATAAATTCATTTACTTTATGAATGCAGTTATTAATCGGACCGATTTCCACTAGTTCGCATCCAAATGTTGGAGCAATAAATCTGCCATCTGATGTGCCACCAGTAGTTGCTAGACGACACTGCTGATTAGTTACTTCTTGTACAGCATTCTGTATTATGTGGGTTAGTTTGCCAGACAAGGTTATAAAAGGTTGGGCGTAATGAGTCCAATTAAGTTTGTATGTTAATTGATATTTATTTAACAATTGCTCGATTTGAGTGGTCAAGCTTTCATAAGAATAACAGCTAGCATAACGTAGGTTGAACTCTAGCGTAATTTGGCCAGGTATAACATTGGTTGCACCAGTGCCTGCGCTTATATTAACTATTTGGAAAGAAGTTGGCGGAAAATTGGAGTTGCCATTGTCCCACTTAATACTGGTAATCTCTTGTAAAAAAGACAAACTTATATGGATAGCATTATTAGCCCGAGTTGGATAGGCAACATGCCCTTGTGTGCCATAGATGGTCAAGTTACCAGTTAATGATCCTCTTCGGCCATTTTTTGCTGTATCGCCTAAAGATATCTCAGAAGAAGGTTCGCCAACAATGCAGTAATCTATGGTTTGGTTGCGTTCTTTTAAGATTTTTACAGCATGGGCAGTGCCGTAAATAGCAGGCCCTTCTTCATCACTAGTGAGTAATAATCCGATAGAAATATTAGGAGAAGGATTTTTGGTAATAAAATTTTTTACAGCTACAACCATAGCTGCAACACTACCTTTCATATCAGCAGCACCACGTCCGTATAAGATATTATCTTTGATAATCGGTTCAAAAGGGTTGGTATCCCATTGTTCTAAAGGGCCTGTTGGTACTACATCAGTATGTCCAGCAAAAATTAAAACAGGGCGGCTATCATCATGATGTTTTTTAAGCGCCCATAGATTAGAAACTAAGCTACCTTTTGAGTTTAGGTATTCAATATCAAAATTGAGTTCAGATAATTGCTCAGCAATAAATTTTTGGCATCCATTATCATCAGGGGTAACAGAAGCTCTTGCGATTAAATTTTTAGCTATTGTCAAAACTTCTGAGGAGTTCATTTATACTAACCTTGCTACGAGTTTTTTCATCGACTTGTTTAATGATTACTGCACAGGCTAAACTATAGCTGCCGTCATCGGCGGGTAAGCTGCCTGGCACGACCACGGAATAGGGAGGTACGTAGCCATACGTTACTTCTTTGGTAACGCGGTTATATATTTTAGTGCTTTGCCCAATAAACACACCCATGCTAATAACTGCGCCTTGTCCTACTATGACACCTTCAACTATTTCAGAACGTGCACCTATAAAACAATTATCTTCTATAATAGTTGGATTGGCTTGCAAAGGTTCTAAGACACCGCCAATACCTGCACCACCAGATAAGTGAACATTTTTGCCAATCTGAGCGCACGAACCAACAGTAGCCCAAGTGTCAATCATACATCCAGTATCGATATAAGCACCAATATTAACAAAACTTGGCATCAGTATAGTATTAGCCCCGACGAAGCTACCAAAGCGGGTTATGGCGCCAGGGACGATGCGAACTTGGCCGTCACTAAATTCTTTTTGATTAAGATTATTGTATTTTAAGGGTATTTTATCAAAGAACTGACAATAATTATTTTCTAAAATAACATTATCAGAAGCTCGAAAAGACAGTAGTACAGCTTTTTTCAACCATTGGTGCACATGCCACAGGTTATTTATTTTTTCAGCAATGCGAAGTTGTCCACTGTCTAATAAATGTAAAACTTGTTGAATATTATTTTTTAGATTGCTATCAATATTAGTGGGTGTAATATTATTCCTATTTTCAAAATGGTATTCTATATTTGCTTGTAGATCTGTATCTATAGATAGAGTGTTCATGTCAGGTTGTTTAAATTATAAATATTCTAAAAAAATTTTCCGTAATCAAAAGCTTTTTCTTCTTCACGGAGAGTTAAAATTTCAAAACCTGTTTCAGTGACTAATATAGTATGCTCCCACTGGGCAGACAAACTGTGATCCTTAGTTACTACCGTCCAATCATCGGGTAAAAGTTTAACTTCTTTTTTGCCGGCGTTTAGCATTGGTTCTATAGTAAAAGTTAAGCCAGGTTCTAATTTTAAGCCAGTATTTGGTTTGCCATAATGCAAAACTTGGGGATCTTCGTGAAAAGTACGGCCAATACCATGCCCACAGTAATCTCTTACCACGGAAAAACCCTCAGACTCAGCTAATGTTTGTATAATATAGCCGATATCGCCTAGATAAGCACCTGGTTTTACTAATTCAATAGCTTTGAAGAGGCTATCCCTAGTAATTTTTACTAATCTGTTAGCCAGTACAGAAGTTTTACCTACACAAAACATTTTACTAGTATCACCATAAAAACCGTCTTTAATAACTGTCACATCAATATTAATGATATCACCATTTTTTAGCTTTTTGCTATTAGGGATGCCATGACAAACTTGATGGTTTATAGAAGTACAAATAGATTTTGGAAAACCACGGTACCCAAGACAAGCAGGGATTGCTTTTTGAATATTAATTATATAGTCATGGCATAGTTTATCTAAATGCTCTGTAGTTACTCCTGGCTGAACGTGTTCACCAATCATTTCTAATACTTCGCCAGCTAGGCGGCCAGCAATACGCATTTTTGAAATGTCTTCTGGAGACTTGTAATCTAGTTTCATGGCTTTTATTGTTGCGTGCTGCAGCTTTAAATATTTAGATGATTATAAATTAATAGGTTAATTTATAAAAGTATTTTTCAGGTTTTTCAGGTTGTTCAAGAGTGAGCATGCGGTGCATTATATTAAATTATTCTTGTATTAATCATGGGGTTATGCTATAAAGTCGGAGTTAAGTATTACAACGCATATTTTGTCGTCTTTTAGTTAATTGGGTGCCTAGCTTAATAGTACGGTAAGTGGCTAAAGTAAAAATATGTATAATCAACCCATTGAGGAAAAAATCATGAGTAAATCAAATGTTAGCATGCGTGATATGCTAGTCGCTGGTGTTCATTTTGGGCATCAAAAACGTTTTTGGAACCCTAAAATGGCACCCTATATTTTTGGTGCGCGTTCTAAAATTCATATTGTTAATTTAGAAAAAACTATGCCTTTATTTAATGAGGCATTGCAGTTTATTCGTAGAAAAGCGACAGGCAAAGCAAAAATTTTATTTGTCGGTACAAAAAGATCAAGTCAAGAGTTAATTAAAACTCATGCAGAGCGTTGCGGTATGCCTTATGTTAATCACAGATGGCTTGGTGGCATGCTTACCAACTACAAAACTATTAGACAATCCATAAAAAGACTCAAAGATCTTGAAAAGATGTTTGTTGATGGGACGGTAAAAAACTTTACTAAAAAAGAAGCATTAATGCTTGAAAGAGATCTAAAGAAGCTAGAGCGCTCTTTAGGTGGAATAAAAGACATGAATGGGTTACCGGACGTTATTTTTGTTGTTGACGTTGGCTATGAAAATATAGCTATCAAAGAAGCAAAAAGATTGAGTATACCAGTTGTAGGTGTCGTAGATACAAATAATAGTCCTGATAACGTAGATTATATTATTCCTGGTAATGATGATGCACAAAGAGCAATAGAGCTTTATGTCTCTAGTGTGGCTGATGTCATATTAGAAGCTAAAGCTGAGAGAGAGCAAAACTTAGTAAAAGAAATTTCGCTTGAAGACTTTAATAAAACTGACGAAAGCATAAGTTCTGCAGACTTATTAGATAAAAGTTTTGAGTCAGAAGCTAACTTAAATGCCACGAATGAGAATAATGCTCAAAGAGTTAAAGAATCTCCTGCTACTACTACCAAAAAAACAGCTAAAAAAGCTGTAAAAAAGGCTCAAGATAGCGATCAATCAGCATAGTAAGTATTATTGTTAACTATAGGCAAAATGAGATAATTAAGCAAAATTAAGAGTTTTATATGATTACAGCAGCAATGGTTAAAGAACTGCGTGAACGTACTGGCGCAGGGATGATGGAATGTAAAAGAGCTTTGGAAGAATCCAAAGGCGATCTGGATCTTGCAATAGAAAATATGCGCAAAGCAGGGCAAGCAAAAGCAGATAAGAAATCTTCACGTACAGCAGCAGAGGGTATTATTTATATTAAAACAGATGATGATGCAAAAAATGCAGTTATCATTGAAGTAAATTGCGAGACTGATTTTGTTGCGCGAGATACTGGGTTTGTGGATTTTGTGAAATCATCAGCTAATGCTGCTTTGGTAAGTAACGTAGGTGATGAACAGCAATTGCTAAATCAAAAAAATAATAATAATGAAACTGTTGATGAGGCACGTCGCAATCTTATTTCTAAAATTGGAGAAAATATCAATGTTAGGAGATTGTCAAAAGTTAATGCAAAACCAAATGGCAGAGTGGGTGCTTACCTTCATGGTGATCGTATAGGGGTTGTTGTTGAAATGGAGGGTGGCTCATCCAGTCTAGCAAAAGACATTGCAATGCATATAGCTGCATCTTCGCCTTCTGTAGTAAATCCTGAGGATGTTTCACAAGAAACTATTGCAAAAGAAAAAGAAATTTTTAGTGCTCAGGCGATGCAAAGTGGTAAACCACAAGACATTATTGATCGTATGGTTTCTGGTAGAATCACTAAGTTCCTTGATGAGGTAAGTCTACTAGGTCAATCTTTCATAAAAGACCCTAATACTACAGTGGGTAACCTATTAAAATTAGAAAATGCTAAGGTTTTAAGTTTTATTAGATACCAGGTTGGTGAAGGTATCGAGAAAAAACAAGATAATTTTGTCGAAGAAGTAATGGCTCAAGTCAAAGGGAGTTGATGATAACATTATGACTTTTAACTCAGGGGTTGATAACTTACCGTACAAGCGTGTTTTACTTAAGTTAAGCGGTGAAGCTTTAATGGGGGATCATGCTTTTGGCATTAAACCTATGGTGTTGGAACGTTTAACGAGTGAGATTAAAGAGATTGTAACATCTGGAATTCAGCTTGGTATCGTAATTGGTGGCGGAAATATATTTCGTGGTGCTGCATTAGAACAGGCTGGGGTAGAAAGAGTAACAGCTGATCAAATAGGTATGCTTGCTACAGTCATTAACGCGTTAGCTATGCGTGAGGCCCTTGAAAATATTGGGGTACAAACACGTATTATGTCCGCAATACCAATGAGTGGGATTGTTGATCATTACGACAGACGTAAAGCAATTAATCAAATGCAAGTTGGTAGAGTTATTATTTTCGCAGCAGGAACAGGTAACCCACTTGTTACAACTGATTCTGCAGCGAGTTTAAGAGGAATTGAAATCTCTGCAGATGTGGTTTTGAAGGCGACAAATGTTGATGGCATCTACACTGAAGATCCACAAAAAAATCCTAACTCTGAGAAATATACAACTATCAGTTATCAGGAAGCTTTGCGTAAGGAATTGGGGGTTATGGATCTAGCTGCATTTTGCCAGTGTAGAGACTATGACATGCCCATAAGGGTTTTTAATATCAATGTCCCAGGTGCTTTAGTAAAAGTAGCTCATGGTTGTAATGAAGGTACATTAGTTACTAATATTGCATAAGGGTAGTAAAATGAACGACAGTATTCCTAAAATCAGTACAGACGCTCAAGCTAAAATGGAGAAGTCTATACTGGCTTTAAAACACGAATTTACTAAAATACGTAGCGGAAGGGCTAATCCGGCGTTGCTGGAAAACGTAATGGTTTCGTACTATGGTGTTGATACACCTTTAAAACAAGTAGCTAATATAGTGGTTGAAGATTCGCGTACTCTGATGGTTACACCATGGGAAAAAAATCTCGTCTCAGCTATTGAGAAAGGTATTTTAACTTCTGATTTAGGCTTAAATCCTGCTACAAGTGGTACAGCCATACGTGTTCCATTGCCTGCTTTAAATGAAGAGCGTCGACGTGAAATGGTTAAAATTACACGAAATGAATCAGAAAATGCTAAAGTATCTATTCGAAACGTTCGCCGCGATGCTAATGCTTTAATTAAAGATTTATTAAAAGCAAAAAAAATTAGCGAAGATGAGTCGAAAAAATCAGAAGAAGGCATTCAGAAGTTAACTGATAGGTTTATTAAAGAAGTTGATCAATTGTTAGCTCATAAAGAAGCTGAGCTAATGGAAGTATAATTATAACTTTAATCTAATTTTCCATAATTAAGTTAATGTCAAAAAAAAACCAGTTAGTCCCTAATCACATAGCCATTATTATGGACGGTAACGGCCGTTGGGCAACCAGCAGGCATATGCCACGTTATTTGGGGCACTCTGAGGGTGCTAAATCAGTAGAAAAAATTCTAAATGCAGCGATAAAAAGCAATATTAAATATCTTACATTATTTGCTTTTAGTAGCGAAAATATCTATCGTCCACAAGCAGAAATAAGTTTTTTGAAGAAGCTATTTTATAAAAACATATCTGAGAAGTTAGATGAACTGCATAAAAATAATATTAATTTAAAATTTATCGGCAATCTTGAATATTTTGGAAAAGAACTGGTTGAAAAAATGGCCTTTGCTGAAGATCTAACAAAAAACAACTCAAGAATATTTGTCAGTATCGCTTTGAATTATGGCGGTCGTTGGGATATTGTTCAAGCTTGTAATAAGCTAATTCAAAATAAGGTTCCAGGTTTACCTTTGACAGAGTCAGATATTCACAATAACTTGGTTACCGGTGGAATGCCAGATCCTGATTTGTTAATTCGCACAAGTGGTGAAATGCGAATTAGTAATTTTTTGTTATGGCAATTTGCTTATACTGAGATGTATTTTTCGGATAGATTATGGCCTGATTTTGACGAAAACGATTTTCAGGCAGCTTTAAACTTTTACGCTACGCGCAATCGTCGCTTTGGTTTGGCTGCTGTTGATGCAACCCAAAGTGAAACAAATTAATTATAATTAGTCTAGATAAATATTTTTATTTTTTAATGGAATAATAAGTGACAGAGTTCAATAAAAGATTAATCACTGCTTGTGTTGCTACTCCGTTACTTCTTGTATTTATAATAAAGTCAAATGTATTTGCATTTAGTTTAGCCTTAGGTACTATAATTCTATTTACCTCTTTAGAGTTATCTAGTTTATTTAGGTTCAATAGAATTCACAGAGTATGGTTTGTTTCTGTCATATGTATAGGAATAATATTATCTCTAAAGTTTAAATGGTATTTTGAATATTATTTTCTTTCTTTGACATGTGTATGGATAGTCTTTTCTTTGATTTTATTTGGTGCAGTAATTTTTTTTAATAACAGTGCTAGTTATATAGATATTCACAAGCTAAGTAAACCACCAGTTTTTTTGTTTTTTATTATAGGTTGGTTTCTAATGATACCTTTTGGAGTTTATTTTATATACCTAAGGCAGGTTATTTTATCTAATGTTATATATATATTAGCTTTATTTTTTGAGGTATGGGCTGTTGATATTGGTTCTTATGCTGTAGGAAAATTAGCGGGTAAAAATAAGCTTATTCAAAATGTTAGTCCAGGCAAGACAACGGAAGGGCTTATCGGTGGAGTAATAAGTTTATACATTGTAACTGCAATGTTGTATTATGGTTCCAATATAATACATCAAAATAGTGTGTTAATTTGGTTTTTTGTCTCATCGGTGGTCTGTGTATTTGCGGTATTTGGTGATCTAGTAGAGAGTATGTTAAAACGTATAATGAATGTAAAAGATTCTGGTTGTATACTGCCTGGACACGGTGGTTTCTTTGATCGTTTCGATAGCTTGTTAGCCGTACTTCCTGTTTATTGTTTTTGTTTAATATTATTTAATTGTATTCAGATATGAGTGATATTTTATTTACCATTTCAGCTTTCATTCTTGCTATAGTGATCTTAGTTGCTTTTCACGAGTATGGTCATTATCTATGTGCTCGTTTTTTTAATGTTAGTGTTTTAAATTTTTCCATTGGTTTTGGGCCGAAACTGTTACGTAAAAAAAATAAAAATGGTACGGAATTTAGTGTTTCTCTTATCCCTTTAGGTGGTTATGTTAAAATGCTAGATGAACGAGAAGCAGATGTTCCAGTAGATAAATTAAAATATGCTTTTAATCGTAAACCAGCGTGGCAAAAAATTTGCATTGTTGCTGCAGGCCCTGTGGCAAACTTTGTTTTGGCTATAATAGTGTTTTATTTTATGTATCTCATAGGTATTGAAATAGAAAGACCAGTTATCCAATATATTACCCCTAATTCTTTAGCTCAAGAAGCTGGAATGAAAGCAAAAGAAGAGATTGTGCAAATTGATGGAATAGAGGTTTCATCTATTGAGGGTGTGCAGATAGCCCTTGCTGCACGTTTGGGGACTACAGGATCTCTATCTGTTACTACTAAAAATTTTGTTGAAGAAGATAATAAATCAAAAAAAGAATCAGATTTGAAGAATTATCAAATAAGTATTAAAGATGCTTCTCAATGGCAGATCAATATTAATAAAGAACCTGTCTCTAATGGTCTGGGGATCGGTCTTTTTCCAAATGAGGATACTCTAGTAGAAATTAAAATATTGTCGCCTCCTCAAGATGCAAATTTAAAAGATTTAGCTATGGGGGATAAGTTGATTTCTTACAATAATAAAAAACTAACTAATCTGTCAGATTTCATAGACTATGTAAAAGCTAACCCTAATAAAGAGCTAGAACTGTTAGTATTGCATAAGGATCTCAAGAAAAATCTTCAAATTAAAATTGGTACACATCCAGAGACAAAAAAAGGTTTTTTGGGTGTGGCTTTTAAATATCCATTTTATTTGCAAAAACAAAGTTATGGCTGGCTAGATTCAATGCGTCAATCTGTTAATAGAACTTACTATTATATAACACAAACTTTTTATATGATTTATAAACTTACTGTTGGGCATGTTGGTTTAGACACGGTGCGTGGTCCAGTAATGGTGGCTAAAACTGCAGCTATTGAAATTCAATTGGGTATAGCGGATTTCTTAAGCTTTTTGGGAGTGATCAGTATTGGTTTAGGTGTTGTAAATATTTTGCCAATTCCTGTTTTAGATGGTGGTCATGTAGTGTATCATTTGTATGAATGGATAACTGGCAAACAGCCTACGATGTTTGCTGAGAAAATGGGTGTTGTAGTCGGAATTATTTGTTTAGCTTTGATTATGAGCGTCGCTTTTTATAATGATATTATATATTGGTAAAGTATAAGTAATTTAATATGAATATAAATATAAAAAATAAAATAGCATTATTATCATGTATCCTTGCCTCATGTGCTCATGCCGATGAATTTCGGTTAAATAATATTAAAGTTATAGGATTACAAAGAGTAGATGAAGGTGTTGTTTTTAATGCTTTGCCTGTGGCGGTGGGTGAGAAATTTAATACCAATGACACTAGTGAGTATATTAAATCTATTTATAAAACAGGCTATTTCAAAACTATAACAATAAGTCGTAATACTAATAATATTTTAATTTTTGTAAAAGAAAAGCCCAGTATTTCTAGTATCAAACTGGTTGGTAATGATAGTATGGATAGTGAGGTTCTGAATAAAGCCCTTGCAGCTGTAGATATAAAAAACGGTGGTACTTTTGATGAGCTTACTGTACAAAAAGTTACACAAGAGTTAGAACAGCAATATTTAAGTCAGGGTAAGTATGCTGTACGAATAAAGACAGACGTTAAGGCTCAGGATAAAAATAGGGTAGAGCTGGTAATTAATATTTCTGAAGGTAAATCAGCTAAAATTAAACAAATAAAAATTATTGGTAACAAAGACTTTACTGACAAAGAATTATTGTCTGATTTTAGTTTATCAGAAGGCGGTGTAGTATCTTGGTTTACCTTAAGTGATAGATATTCTAAACAAAAATTATCTGGCGACTTAGAAAAATTAAAATCTTTTTATTTGAACCGTGGGTATTTAAATTTTAAAATTAACGATGCTCAGATATCTTTAACGCCGGATAAAAAAAATGTTTACATAACTATTCAAATGACTGAAGGTGAGCCGTATCAGGTAGGTAAAGTTGATTTAGGTGGAAAATATAGCTTAATTAATCCTGATCTGAAAAAGCTAATAACCATGTCTCCAAATGAGAGATATTCTGCAAAAAATGTTGCTGATTCTGAGGCGGCTATTTTAAATAATTTAGGAGCTTCTGGTTATTCTTTTGCAAAAGTAGATGTAAATAAAAATATAGACTTCAAGAAAAAAACAGTAGATCTTGCTTTTTTTGTTAACCCAGGTAGTCGTGTTTATGTTCGTAGAATTACTTTTGTGGGTAATACAAAAACAAAGGATGAGGTCCTACGAAGAGAAGTGCACCAAATGGAAAGTGCTTTTGTTTCAAGGGAGAAAGTTGAGCTATCTAAACAAAGACTATATCAACTGGGTTACATAAAAGACATTAATGTAGAGACTATCCCTGTTAATGGGACTAACGATCAGGTTGATTTAAAATATATTTTAGAAGAAGTTAATACGGGTCATTTAAATGGTGGCGTAGGATATTCAGAAGCTGAAGGAATTATGTTTAATGTGGGGCTGAGTCAAGATAACTTTCTAGGCTCGGGCAAAAGTGTTTCAGCTGATTTTAATAAAAGTCCAGCAGTACTGAATGCTGGCGTGCGTTACTTTGATCCTTATTTTACTATGGATGGTATTGGGTTGGGTTATAGTGTTTTTTATAGTAAAACTAAGTTATCAGAGTTGGACGTTAGTAATTATAAACTAGATAATTATGGTTTTGATGTAAGTTTAAGTTCTCCGTTAACTCTCTATGATAATCTAGCAGCCTCAGTAGGTGCGCAAAATAAAACAGTCCAGCTTCCAGGTAAACCGTCTACTGAACTTAAAAATTTTGTTGACAAATATGGTCACGCTAATAATTTATATCCTTTAGGATTAAGTTGGAGGCACAGCAGACTAGACAGAATGTTATTGCCAACTTCTGGTTGGAACAATCAAGCCAGCGCTAGTATTACAGCGCCATTTAGTGGATTAAGATATTATACAATATTTAACTCGACTAAGGTATATATACCTTTGTACAGTGAATTTATTTTAAATCTTAAAGCTAGTATTTCTCATGGTAGTGGTTACAGTGGTTATGACTTCCCGTTTTTTGAGAATTATTACTCTGGTGGTATAGGTAGTGTTCGTGGTTTTGTGCCAAATTCACTAGGTCCTCGCGATACACGAGGTGCTCCATTAGGCGGAGCAACTCAATTAAATGGTGTGGTAGAGCTGTTTTTGCCAAAAGTATTTATGCCTACCGCTCCATGGCGTCCGTCTGTTTTCGTTGATGCTGGAAACGTTTTTAAAAGCAAAATAAAAGTTCATGAAATAAGGGCTGCGGGTGGTGTAGGCGTGCAGTGGCTTTCGCCTGTAGGTGCTTTAACAGTTAGTTATGCGCTGCCAATAGTCAAGAAACGAAACGATTCACTTCGTGGATTCAATTTCTCATTTGGACAAAGCTTCTAGATTGCACGGGTTTTATATAGTATAATAGCAAAAATTAAATAATTAACATACTTAAATTAAGGCGGAAGATCATGAAAATAGCAAGGAATCGTTTAGTGACAGGGTTAGTTAGTTTGTTTTGTTTTCTTTGTATAACAGAGTTAGGCTCAAGTGTATTTGCTGCCTCAGCGAACGTAGCTGTGGTTGATGTTGGTGTGTTCCAACAACAATTTATGACAGAAGTTAATGCAAAGTTAGAAAGTACATTTAAACCTCAACAAGCCAATCTGCAAAAGTTGGCTGACAAATTTAAACAGGATCAAGAAAAATTTCAGAAAGATGCTAAGATTATGACTGCTCAGCAATCTGAAGAGCTTAAAAAGTCTTTAATAGCGCAGCAAACTACACTACAAACAGAAGCTCAAAAATTTGAAGAAAACGTAGTTAAAAAGAGACAAGAAGAGCTTAAGTCAAAATTAGATAGTTTAATGCAGGTGGTTAGTAATATAGCTAAAGGCCAGTATGATATGGTATTAGCTAAAAATGTGGCGCTATTTGTTGATCCAAAATTTGATATCACTCAACAAGTTGTAGATGGCTATAAACAAGCTAATACAACTAAAACGGCACGTAACTAGTTAAAATTCAAGATAATGACGTTGTTTCAAAAAAAAATTAATCTGCAAGAATTAGCCGACATGAGCTCAAGTGAGCTCATTTTAAATGGCTGCGATCCAGAATTGCTTATAACTGGAATAGCCACATTAAGTAAAGCTGGAAAAACAGATTTATCTTTTTATACTAACAGCGCGTATCGTGATGAGCTTATTAACAGTTCTGCTGGAGTGATAGTGACATCACCTAAGCATTTAGAATTAGTAAAGATCAAATCAGCATGCTTGGTAAATAAAAATCCTCATGTGGCCTATGCAAAAATTGCAACATTGTTTTCTAATCAGGCGCAAAAAACTGTAAAGATTGAAACCGTGATTCATGCAACAGCTATTATAGGCGATGATTGTAATATTTCACCATCTGCTATAATAGGTCCAAATGTAGTTATTGGAAACAATGTCATAATAAAAGATAACGTTGTTCTTAAATCAGGTGTGACTATTGGAGATAACTGTGTTATTTCTGATTCCACATTAATATATTCCAATGTTGTTTTGTACAAAAAAGTCACAATAGGCAGTAATTGTATTATTCATAGTGGAGCGATTATTGGTTCGGATGGTTTTGGTTTTGCTTTCGACACAGAACATAATTGCTGGGTCAAAGTACCTCAACTTGGTGGTGTTGTAATAGGCAATAATGTAGAAATTGGTGCAAATACAACGATAGACTGTGGGGCAATTGAGGATACAGTGATAGAGGATGGTGTTAAATTGGATAATCAAATTCAAATTGCACATAATGTTACTATTGGAAAAAATACTATTATTGCCGCTCAGGTGGGTATTGCGGGAAGTTCTAAAATAGGTGAGAATTGCGCTTTTGGGGGAGGCAGCGCTATTTCTGGCCATTTAAATGTAACAAATGGGGTTAAGTTAGCGGGGTTTGCTACGGTTGGGCAATCTATTGATGAACCTGGTTTTTATGCTTCTGGTACCGGACCGGCGATACCTTATTTGAAATGGAGACGAATGTCTGTTCATTTTGAAAATTTAGATAAATATATATCACAATTAAAAAAATTGATTAAAGTTAACAATGAACAAAATATTAACTGATATTAAAATTCACGAAATCTTAAAGAGATTACCTCATAGATATCCTTTTATACTGGTAGATCGCGTATTAAGCTTAGAGCTTGGGGAATCTATTACTGCGTTAAAAAATGTAGCTGGTAATGAAGGCTGCTTCCAAGGTCATTTTCCTAATGTGCCAGTTATGCCTGGGGTTTTAATTTTAGAAGGATTAGCTCAAGCGTGTGCGTTATTATTTATATATTCTATGGAAAACAACTGTTTGGATGGCTATACTCCACCTGAAAAAGGTGTATTCTTATTCGCTGGCATGGATAATGTTAGATTTAAAAGAGTAGTTGTACCGGGTGATCAAATTACTTTAGAGGGTAAAATTGTTAAGTTTAAAAAAGATATTGCTAAATTTTCAACACAGGCTTTTGTTGGTGATCAGCTTGTCTGTTCTGCGCAAATGCTGTCTGCTTATCGTGATATAGAGGGAAGTTCAAATGAGTGACGTCATTTCTACGCTAGTTCATGATACGGCTATTGTACATTCTACAGCTGAATTAGGGGAAAATGTTTATATTGGGCCGTGGACTAGGATAGGGCCGCATGTAACAATTGGAGATAACACAACTATTGCTGATCATGTTGTGGTTGATAAATTTACTAATATAGGCAGAAACAATAAGATATATGCATTTTCATCTATAGGCATAGATCCTCAAGATAGATATAATCGAGATGAATCTTTTATCCTAGAAATTGGTGATTATAATACAATTCGTGAGTATGTAACGATAAGTCGCGGTACTTCTTACGGCAGTGAAATAACAAGGATAGGAAATCATAATTTAATAATGGCCTATGCTCATGTGGCTCATGATTGCCAAGTTGGTAATAACATTATCATGTCTAATAATGCGACATTAGCTGGTCATGTTGTTGTTGAAGATTATGCGACACTAAGTGGCTTTACTGGTGTGCATCAGTTTTGTCGTATAGGGGCTTATAGTTTTCTAGGGATGCGTTGTACAGTTAGTCAAGATGTTGCACCCTATATGTTAGTCGCAGGTGCTGAGCCAACAATCCGAGGTATTAATGTCATAGGTCTTCGTCGGCGTGGCTTTAGTGAAGAACAAATTAAAATTATACGTAATGCTTATAAAACTATATTTAGAAGCGGTGAAATTTTAAGTATTGCTTGCTCTGAATTAGAACAAAAATATGTTTCTGTACCTGAAATTGCAGCCTTTATAAGATTTATTAAAAGTTCTGAACGCGGCATTTTAAGGTAATGATAAATCCAATCACTATAGCTGTGGTGGCTGGCGAACATTCTGGCGATACGTACGGTGCTGCAATTATATCTGAGTTAAAAAAAATATATCCGCAAGCAAAGTTTATTGGTATTGGTTCCGACAAGATGATCAGAGCTGGTTTGGTGTCGTTGTTCCCTATGGAAGAGCTATCAGTTATCGGTTTTTTCAATATTCTAAAAAATATACCTAGATTAATTAAAATAAAAAATCAATTAATTCACATTTTATTGCAAGAAAAAGTTGATTTATACATAGGTATAGATGCTCCTGATTTTAATCTTGTTGTAGAAAAAAAGATTAAAGATATTTCATGTAAGAATCATTTAGGTATTAAAACTATTCATTATATAAGTCCTACAATCTGGGCGTGGAGACCGAAAAGAATATACACCGTTGCCAAAGCTGCGGATATGGTTTTATGCATTTTCCCCTTTGAAGAGAAAATTTATACAGATAAAAATATCTCTGCTAAGTTTGTTGGTCATCCTTTAACAGAAGTATTATCAAATAGAGATGATCTAGATAAACAAGAGAACTTAAACAAGCTTAATAAATTAAGTTTTATATTAAACCAGAATAATAATACTATAGAATTAGAAAATTCAAATATATTTACTAATAAAAATATTATTATTAGCTTGTTTCCTGGCAGCAGGCGAAGTGAGTTAAATTCTTTGGTAAGTAATTTTCTCGAGTGTGCCAAGTTATTGTATACTCAAAATAGTAATTATCGATTTTGTGTTCCTATCTTGAGTCGGGCTTTATATGAGCAATGGAGTGTTTTATCTAAAGAGTACTTTTTAAGTATAAATAATATAAAAGATAGTGTTACATTAAACTTTGAGAAAGCTCTATATGTTGTAAAATTATACGAGCATCCTGAAATTAATTCCCATACAATCATGAGAGCTTCCGATCTTGTTTTATGTGCCTCAGGAACAACAACTTTAGAGGCTTTTTTGTTAGGGATACCTATGGTTGTTGCTTATAAAGTATCTAAATTAAATGAGCTTTTATTTAGAGCATTAATTAAACTTAATTACATTGCTATGCCCAATATATTAGCTGATAAATTGTTTAATAAAAAATTAGTTCCAGAGTTTTTACAGGAAGACGTAACAGCTCAGAATCTAAAAAATGCTGTTGTACAAGAGCTGAAGAACTATCAAATAAATAACGGATTAAGTGATAATTGGCTAGCTATACAAAGCTATTTAAAACCCGATAATATAGACCATCGTAGCAAAGTGATGAGTGCTATCACTAGTATTTTAAGCAAATAAATTTTACTATAGTATTTAATTATTAAATATAATAGTTTTATTTATTCTTGTGGCCGAGTTGATTACGAACAAAAATTATCTTTTTTATAAAGCAAGTAAGAAATACAAATTTATTGCTGGCGTAGATGAGGTAGGGCGTGGGACTTTATTTGGTTCAGTGATTGCTGCTGCAGTTATTTTGCCTGACAATTATAATATTAAATATCTCACAGATTCAAAAAAACTCTCTGAAAAACAACGTGAAATGGCCTTTTTGCAAATACAGGAGCAAGCGGTTTGTTATGCTGTTGGCAGTTCAGATGTTAATGAAATTAATAATATCAATATATTTCAGGCTAGTCTCCTTGCTATGTCACGTGCAGTTAATAAGTTAACTACACCAGCTGATTTAGCTCTAATAGATGGCAAGTTTTTACCAAAAAATTTAACTATTCCAATGAAAGCTGTTATCAAAGGTGATCTTCTTGAAGACATCATTAGCGCTGCATCGATTGTTGCAAAAGTTACAAGAGATCGTCTAATGACAGAGCTAGATCTGGTATATCCTAACTATGGGCTTGCAAAGCATAAAGGATATGGGACTAAACAACATTTGTCAGCTTTGCAAACTTATGGTGCAACGCCATTGCATAGAAAAGATTTTTCACCTATAAAAAGTCTGAAGATCGAATTACCAGATTTCGGTATCTAATTGATTGATTTACAATAATTTTTATATCTGTATGTAATATAATATGTTAAATATAGTCTACAATTAAAGATGGAGAAACGGTTGACTATGTTAATTCTCACTTAATTAATTGAATTTAAAATAATACTATGGCAGAAACGAATATTGTTAAAGCTTTTAATGCTTATATGCAGCTATCTGATGCAACTACAAAAGCTTCAGAGATATCGGCTCAACTTGATAAGGCAGTAGCAGATTGGGTACCAAGGATCAATGAGTTTTTAAATGTAGATCAAGATGGTAAAAAAATAGTCTCAGCAGTTATTGAAAGCTTTAATCCTAGTAATAGCGTGTAGGGGGTAGATATGAACTTAAATACTTTTATAAAAGAAAGTCCTGATGAGCCGACAGGGGGAGCGGGAGCAACTGGTCGGCCCGCAGCTGCGCCTGCTGACGCACCTACAGCTGCGCCTGCTGACGCACCTACAGCTGCGCCTGCTGGTGGCGCACCTGCTGCGCCTACACCTCGGCCGGCTCCTCAAGCTGGCGGAACTGGATTGACTGAAAAAGAATTAAAAGAGAGGATGCAGGGGGCACTAGATATTCGAAAACTAGCAGCTCATTGTGGAGAAGAATACAGTGAAAGAATGCCAGAAACTGACCGTAAAGAATTAGCTGATCTTGCTAAGAAAAATGACGATTTTTTTATCAAAATGAAAAAAGAGGCTTTTGATGCAGCTAAGGATCTTGTAGGGCGTACTTCCAAGTTGTTAAATTATCTTTCGCCAAAACCAAAAGAACTAGATACGCCTGAAGAACCAAACACTCCTGAAAAAGCAGAGAAGCGTTTAAATGAAGCTAAGCTTAAAGCAGAGGAAGTTAAAAATAATCTTCATGGAATAGGACACTCTGAAAATCCTTGTGTGCAAACATTATATAATCTAGCTACTTTTCTTGTAAGAGTTGTTCAGGCGAGACTTGATAGAGAAATAAAATTTCTTCAACCTATTGTTGATGATAATAAAAAAAATGCTGACGCAAAAGCTAAAAAAGAGGCTGAAGCGAAAGCTAAAAATGAAGCTGAAGGGAAAATGAAAAAAGACCCAGAACTTCCGATGCCTGGAAAGGGGGCTCAGGGAGCTGCTGAGGCGACAACTGCAGGTTTAGTTGCTCAGGGGAGACAAGAGAGGGACGTAGCAGCCGCTGCACCTGGCCAGAGCCCTGATGTACCACCATTAGGGGCAGGGGCAGATGGTACAATTGTGCAAACGCCACCAGGAACACCATCAGGAACACGAACCCGGGGATAGTTAAGGAAATATAAGAAAGTATATGGAACTAAATGACATACCACAAAAGGTTGCATTAACTGCTGAGGATCCTTTTATAAAATACTTGGGATTTATGTATAATGCCGGCATTGACTACATGAGCGAAGCACTTAAAATGCTGGCTGATTTAGACACATACAGAAGCAACTTAGATGATTATATGAAAAATACTAAGTTTAATGCCGTTTTTGGAGATAAGGATCAAAAAGGTGATTAACTTGGTAGTTAATTTGTAGCAGTTCCGATTTGGTGTGAAAGTTACCCGTTTTTTAGTCGTGGGTTTACTGTCAGATCAGGTTAAGATTTCCCACCTTACATAATCTTAAAATACTTGCTATTTCTTGTTTTTTATTTCCTACTCAGCTGTAGCCAACATAACTTATTAAAAATTAATATTTTTAAAAGCGCTAATTGCATAACACAATTGCATAGTAACATATTATCTGCAAGTCAGCTTTTACTTTTAAGTCCGCATTGTAACATGATTAAGTTGGCGAATTCAATATCTTGTTCTGTCTTGTTCGTAATGCGAATGGTAATAGCTCAGCCCCCTCGTTAAAATATTGAAAAAAAGCAAAAAAACTATAAAA
>CAZSRF010000011.1:0-24693 GCA_964609155.1 uncultured Gammaproteobacteria bacterium
CCAGTTATACTATTTATATATATAGCCTGTACAGATTGCACCTTATCATCTTTATCGCGGGCAACTACTAATAGCGCCGGGTTTTTACCCTTATTAAGCTTTGAATATACTCCATCATGATATTTGAGATCTTTGGGCCAATGTTTTAAATCTATACCCCTTACATCTTTTAAATATTTTTCAGCTGGTGTGCCTTTAATGTCTTTAGCTCCACCTGCTAGCTTTTGTGCCTTTTTAATACTTAATTTTTGTTTGTCATCAAGCCCATCTTTAGTAATTTTATTTTTTACTATCTTATCTAAGTCCAGATTAAGCTCACCTGGTATATAATTTACTAGCTTCGCGGCTTCCTCGAGTGCTGCTTTAAAACTAAGTCCATAGTGCTTTTGAATTAGAGTAATTAAATTGCCATTTTCACCAGTAGCAAAATCGGTCCACTTTCCGATATGCTGACCATTTATAGTAACAGCCAACGACCCTTTATTTCGACCATAGTATAAATTTCGCCCGACTCGTTTATTATAATCACCCAGGATCTGTTTGCAGACATGTTCAACATTATTTTTTAACAATAACTCCACTTCTTTAGCGTCTATCAGGGCTTTTTTAGGACTGGGCTTACTCTCTAAAATATCAGGTTGACGTTTAATACTATCCGGAGCAAGATTTTTAATTTTTTTATTTATTTTTTGATACTTGTTAGTTGCTAGCTGTTTAAATTTTTCTGAAAATTCTTTAATGCTGAAGCTAAACTTTTTATGTTCGCGCACCAAACTAGAAAATTCTGTGCTACTAGTTTTATCCCCAGATCGAAGCGTTAGGGCATCTATCAATTTTGTAATATTGTCGGTGTATACCTTAGTTTGATGACGAGCACGCGAGATTATGACATAAAATGATTTTTGGTTTATTAAGTTTTTACGCCAACTTTCTACCATTGCAAACACTTTATCGAAGGTCATGCCTTGTGCTATGTGAGCAGTAGCAGCATAGGCATAATCGAAATTTTTTAATTTATCGGTATTAATCCATTTGCTGGTACCATTTTCAAATTTAACAAATGCGCTTTTTTTAACTATATCAGCAACCTCACCTTTATCACCATTCTTAAGCCCTTCCTTTTTAATGGTATTAGTCCAGATTATTTTATCGCCCATACTAAACTCACGCTCTTTTACTTCGTAAACCTCAACCCCATATTTCGCACTACCAGCTATCTTTGAAGGATTCCACATTAAAGCATCTTTTTTACTATCAACTGTAATGTTATCCGATTTTAACCTGCCTAATTTAACCAAACCATTTTCTGGTTTAGTACCTAAAACTATAAGCTTCTCCTTATCAGCAATATTTAAACTTTTATAAGCTTTACCAAATTCAACTATGTGACCTGGCTTATAAAACCTAGCATCTGATTTCTCTGCCCGATTATATCCAGCCCTATCATAAATCTTTGTTTTAAACCCAGTCTTTGCAACTTCACCTTTTTCAATTAGTTTATTTCTCACCATTGTCATAACCATATCGCGAGTCACATTATCAGGTATAACAATAAGACTATTAGCTCTATCTTGATCAGATTGGCTAAAATAATCATTTACAAGCGTAGATATCAAATAGGTACTACTCTTGCCAATAACAGCATCCTTCTCAAGCAACTTTAATGATTTGGTATATTGAAGGTTAATTGCTGACATTACTGCTTCTTTTAAGTCATTATCTTTCTGCCGTACAATCTCTTTCATTTCGGAATAATTAATGCCATTTTTAAGCATTAGATTAAAAGGTTTACCCCACTCTACAGCGCCGATTTGCGCTTTATCTCCAACCAAGATCAATCTACTTTTAGTTTTCCTAACTAAAGTTAATAAATCTGCCATATCATTGGCATTAACTTGACTTGCCTCATCTAAAATCAAAACATCCTTCATAGCCGTATGTTTAGCATTATCATTAATTTCTTTTTGTGTCTGATATAAAAAACTAGATAATGTTTGTGCATTGGTGCCGAGCTCATTTTGCAAATTTTGCGCTGTACTGTTGTATGCGCCCAATGGTCTAATTTTGTAGCCTTTATTTTGCAAAATCTGAGTAGCTGGTCTTAGCATGTGAGTGGTTTTTCCAGTACCAGCGTAACCCTGAACTGCTAAAATTTGATCTTTTGAGGTAGTGATATGTTTAATTGTTTCATATTGGCCTTTGTTAAGATCTTCTTTTTTTATGACCATAGCAATGTCTCTTTCATTTGCAATTGGCCTAACATTACCCTGCCCTTGCTTCATTAGAGTCAAAATATATTTTTCCTTCCTATAGGCTTCTTTGGTTGTTAGTAGATCACCACACATCCCATTATAATCAGGCACATGGGATACATAAAATTTCTTTTCTTTAATAGCGTCTTGGATTGCCTTTTCAATCTGATCTGGAGTACATTGCCCTAATGATAATTTTAACGATTTACTAAAAACATCGTCCTTATAGCATACCGCTTCCATTTCTAAAATTGATCTAGAACAAATATCAACTGTATAATCAGCAGTTAAATATTTATTATCATCATTGAGCTTTTGCTCTAATCTGTTACCAGTATTTGCCAAAGCTTTATCAATTATCGGCTTAGGATCAAAATTACGCTCTTTAGCTTCTTTATCCCAGTGAGCAATAATTTCATTCTTACTTACTTGCCTTTTGGATTTTCTAGTTATTAGGTTTAGCTGCTCCATGGCCTTAGCACCTGAGACACCATGCTCTTTAGCTGCCTCGATGATTTGCGTGCGACGTTTAGAGAAAAAATCCCTATCTTCCTTACCAACATCTTTTATATCAAAAAACCCAGTTTTAGTATCAACCTCTATATCATAACCAAGCTCAACTACCGATTTAGCCAATATAGATCTAAATATTAAACCAAACATCATTTGGTTATCATAAAAATATTTAGATTCGATACTACGCCACTGACCATCCGATCGTAGTAGCATATTTAGGATCACATTATGCACATGCAGCTGCGGATCTAATTCACGACTAGTCGTTTGCAAGAAAGAGGCGCACACTAAGTTTTTTTCATTAATGTATTCAAGTTTACCGTTTTTAGTTTGGCGGGTCACAGCAAAGTTTTTTTCAATATAAGCAATGGTTTGATCAGATGCATTCTTAACTGCAGCGATTAATCTTTTATCATTACCAATTAAGGCCACCATTGATACTCCTTTCGGTGCAGACAACGGTAGATCCCAGCCAGGCTTATGTTCTATGCCATTTGCACCTTTTCTGCCAAGTTGAACGCCATCTACTTTACCATCTAAGAGATCTTTAAATTTAGTACTATCAACAGGTCCTTTTAAGCCCAGATTTTTTGCCCCCTCCCCCTGCCAATAACTTAACCCAAGGCCATCATCATCTTTTAGATAATAATCTGCTACCTGATAATAATCAGCAGCTCTACTACTGTTTTCTAATGCTTTTACTGTAAGCATGATTAAAGCTCCATTTCATCTAAAAATAACTCAACGGATTTCTTGTTACGTTTTTGAGGTTTTTCTTTACCAGGATCTAGCTGTACCTTGTTATGCTCAATTGCTTTACCATCTCTAATATCATTTTCGCTATCAACTCTAATTGGTACTAATTCATCAGTGACTGGTGCATTATGATTACTTCTAGGTATAAACGGCTCAGCTAAAACTGGATAGTTTTTATATTTCGATATAAATTTTGCGACCGGAAAACCCCTGCCCAGTTTCAGAAATCCAGTTAAATCTGGCAAATTCATAATTTCGGTTGGACTGACCAAAAGCCTTTCGATTCTATGTTTATTAACCGAAACACCATCTCTGATATCATTAATTCCAAATGATAAACCCTCATTCGTTTCTATACTTTCACGATTACCTATATTTTCTGCTGCCCATCGAGCTCCTTCTTTAGAGTTTGCTCGGAATACTAACCAAGTTGAACATAAATCACAGATGGCATCAGCCCCATGCTTGCCATAGGTTTCAACTAATTGAGGCTGGTTTTGTAAACCGATAAAAGCACTGAGTCCATACTTTCTGCCTTGAGCAAGGCCATTGATTGCACTTGATAATTTTCCAACGCTTGGAAATTCATCAATGTGCGCGTAGATACGCCTGTGCTCATCTTCACTTAAACTTAAAACATTACTAAAGAATATATCAAACCATGCAGTAATAATTGGCCGCAGCATATCTATCTGTTTATCATTACAACTTACAAAAACCCAACTATCATCATTTCCTTGAACCCAATCGGTAATAGAAAATCTAACGCCATCCTCTCGTAAAAATTTTAATGCTCTAGTATTAGCTGCCATAACACCACGAACTGAAGCTGCCATTCTTCCTGCTTCATTGTTTAATATGGAAGCAGCATCGGTATTTTTAACCATCGTAGCGATGGTTTCAAAATCAACTTTTAAGATTAAATCCATCAATTTTTTAATAGTGGGATTAGGTTGTTGTCCAAGCTGATAAGCTATAGACGAAAATACCATCTTCGCTGCTATATCAAAAAAATCTTTCCGGTAGCCATCGGGCATTAATGCTTCGCCTAGAGCGATAAAATCTGCTTCTGTTTTGCAATCACACCAAATATCCCAATAGGCACTACGCTCATCCATTGGGTTTAAAATAATATCCTTGTCTGCACGATAAAAGTGTTTAATAAAATTGCCAGCAACATCATAGACAATTGCCCTCTTACCCTGCTTTCGAATTGACTCTAGTGCTTCTCTAAAGTTAACACTCTTTCCTGTGCCTGTGCTGCCAATTAAAAGCACATGCGATTTATCAAATTTGAGAGGTAACTCAGCTCCAGCAATTGTTACCCCTGAGCTTAGCCCTTTATTTTTGGTTTTATTAAATTGTTTAATTATTTTATTTAGCTTTTTTAAGTCAACTATCTCATTGCCACGAATGAAATCATCACCAGCTTGAGATCTTCCTGTAGTATATATAAACCTAACTATAAGCACGCCCAGTGCAAGCGCTGCGAATAAAGAGACGCCAAACGATAAGATAGTTTTTACCAGCACTTTTTCTACTTTTTTAATTATTGGCTTACTATTTAAAATTGACGCATAGCTGGTTTTACCCTCCATACCATTGGAGTATTTTATGTTAGTTGTTACGGCAGGACTCTTAAAAACTTCGCCTAATAAATATGCTTCCCCATATTTTAGTGAAGAGTATCTCTCGTCTTCTGTGGTGCTGTAGTAAAAAATTAAGCTCGCGGATATAAAATAAAAGGCCAAACAGATCTTAAAAAATTTCTTAGTTATTTGCCAAACCATACGAACAAAATGAATTGTTGTCTGACCTCCTCTAGTAAAATCTCCTACCGCAGAATTTCTAAAAACACTCATGCCTCCACTCCATTTTTTTCTAAGATTTTTCTAGCATCTTCTTTGGCAGCTTCAATTTCATCGGGACTAATATTATGCAAAGCTCTAAGTGCTAATGGCAGAATTTGGGCAATTGCCTTAAAGTTTTTTTCAGTTACTGAAGTATTTCTAAGCAACAATTCATAAATTTCATTAATAATCTCACTGTTGTTTTTATCTTCATCGTCTAAACCTCTAACAATTAAAACTCTAATAAAATCGCTTTTAGACATTCCTTTTTTAGCAGCTAAATTGCAAAGTAGGCTATCAATTTCGCTATCAATCCGTACTGAGATCACCGCCATACATATAACCTTGAATTATTTTTTAATCTTAGATTAGTTATAACAAACCTATACAAAAATATAATCGTGGATTATACGTAAACGCTATAACACCCATAGACACGCCCTTTGTAAAATTTTTTGTAAACATTAATTAACGCTATGTAAACGCTTGTAACTCAGCTCTTATCAGGCTTGGAGCAAAAGCAGTGTAAACTGCGTGGGGTGTGAGAGTTTTGGTAGAGCGTAGCGAAGGTGCATAGTTCCACTCTAGTATTTATTTTATATTTAATATGTTTGGATATTTTTACTAAAATTAGCGCTCAAGGAATATTCAGAACCTACTAGCCCACTAGTTGGTTCTGCCAAATCTAATTTTAAAAATTCTATGCGCGGCACAACCTAAAGTTATATAATTATGGGATATAAGAACACATTTATTTAGCTTTATAAGTGAAATGATAACTATTGGCTTGTTGAAAAATCACCCTAATGTAATCAATGATCTTGCTAACATTCATTATAATCTCCTAGGGAAAATATGGTTCCCTAAAAGACCCGTCAGCAAAACTATTGAGAGTCTAAATACTCATTTGAATGGTGATCACTTACCAATGACATTTGTTGCTTTTGATCACGATACTCCAGTTGGCATGTGCAGCTTAAGAGTTGATGATGGCTTAGGCTCTAAACTAACTCCGTGGCTAGGCTCGCTTGTTGTTAGTTCTAATTATCAAAAACAAGGAATAGCCAAGAAACTAATAGATAAAACTAAAGACCAAGCAAAAACCATGAAATATACAAAACTATATCCTTTTGCTTTAGATAAAACTCTCCCCCAATATTATGAATCTTTAGGATGGAGTATACTTGGCGACGATATGTTCCAGAATTATCCAGTTACTGTAATGGAGATAAAACTTTAATGATAGAAATGCATTGATACTAAAAAGGTTTCACAATGTTCCACGTGGAATTAAATACGAAATAATTGATGGAGAGCGCCTTTGGCGCGCTGCAAAAGAGATCGATAAGGGGGGAAGTCTAGTTTTAATTTAAAAGCGCTCCTACGCGATTTAAACGGCACTAATACCTATGTCAAGTTAATTGCCAATGAACACACCCTGATATTAAAGTCGATCTGTGAGCAATTAATCCTTAAAGAAACTTTCAACCTCATCTAGATTATCAAACTCTATAGTCACTTTTATTTTTTCGTTCTTAGAATTCTGCCTTACATCGACTATTTTATTAATTTTATAATTTAAAGATTTCTGTAAATTAACAATCTGATCTTGATTGTAAAACAACTTACTTGAATGATTTTTATTATTGTTAAAGCTTTTAACATATTGCTCTGTTTGTCTAACATTTAATCTTTTATCAACTATAAATTGAACCGCCTTATCTTGATCGGAATTGGCTAAAGATAAAAGAGCCCTACCCTGTCCGGCATTAATAATACCCTCTACTAAGTAAGATTTAGCAAGATCACCTAAAGATAACAGCCTCATCGTATTTGTAACTGTAACTCTTGGCTTAGACAACAATTCTGCAATCTTTTCATGCGTAAATGAATAGGTTTTAGCTAAAAAATCATACGCTTTTGCTTCCTCAAGCGCGCCTAGATCTTCTCTTTGTAAATTTTCGGTTAAAGCTACCAGTAAGGCCTTTTGATCATCAAAATTTTTTACAATAATGGGCACATTGGTGAGTCCGGCTATTTTAGCTGCCCGCCATCTTCTTTCACCTGCAATAATTTCATATTTATCATCAATTTTTCTTGTAATTATTGGCTGCAAGATTCCATTTTGAGAAATACTATTAGCTAATTCTCCAATATCCCTTTGATCGAAGATATTTCTAGGCTGCAAATTTGATGAAACTAAATACTCTATTGGTACAATAATTGAATTTTTATTATACTGTTCTGTATTATCAGCATTTGTTCTGGATAAATTTTTTAAACCTTTTAAGTTTGACATATAATAAATGTATTAATAATTACTTTTATGTACATTTCTATATTAGCTGTAATTATCAATACATGCAAAGTATAGTAGCGCTCATATCCCCTGAAAAGTGGTACCTATTGCCCTGTAAAAAGGTACCTATGACCCTGAAAAGCGGTACCTATTGCCCTGTAAAGTGGTACCTAAAGCCCTGAAAAGTGGTACCTATACGCTTGTATCTTCTTGAAATAAAACAATTTTTTTACCCCTAAACAGATCTAAACAATTATAAACAATATAAACAAACAAGAACATTGTTGCTGTTTTTTTAAAAGTGTACAAAAAAATGGGGATTTACTTATTTTTTTGTACACATGAAAAAATATTGATTATACCAAAAAATAGTTCTAATATAAAAAAATATAGATTGTAAATAATAAACATGGAAACCTCTAAGGACTAATAAATGTTAAAAGATATTCTAGAATACGGAACTAACAACCCCTACGAGCTAATGAATAGTTTTTACAAAGTTGGCAATGAAACTTTATTGACTCTAAGAAATTTATCCACAAAACCCGAAAATGCAAAACAGCCTAGAACATGGAATGCATCTGAATTACCAGATTTAGTTAAAGTATCAAAAACAACCATCAATAAATTGATAACAAATAACACTGATATTCCAGGTATTATGCTGTCCGATAACTCTAAAAATAAAAGATTTACTTTGGAAGCGGTAAATAAATTAAGAGAATTAGCTGGGACTAAATATAAAAGACCAAAAAATTCTGAAACAATGATCTTAGCTGTTTCAAACTTCAAAGGTGGAGTAGGTAAAACAGAGACAGCTGTAGATTTAAGTAAAAAATTAGCAATAGAAGGTTTAAGAACACTTTTAATTGATTTTGACGCCCAAGCTACAGCAACTTTAATTAGTGCTGGTTTAATTCCAGATCTGGAGTTAGATTATGAAGATACGATTACAAATGCTTTATTAAATAATTTCAATTTAATAAAAGATGTTATAATTCCAACTCATTTTAATGGATTAAACCTAATACCTGCTAATTTAGCAATTCAAGATTGCGATTTAATGCTACCAGATGATAAGCAAAATAATGCTGAATCTCTTGATTCGCCAGTTTTGCGTTTAGAAAAAGCGCTAAAATTAATAAAAAATGATTATGATGTAATTGTAATAGATTGCGGACCAAATCTTGGAATGCTGACATTAAATGCGATCTGCGCCTGCAATTCGATTCTAATCCCTATTCCCCCAAGCATGAGTGATTACTCAAGCTTTGTTATGTATACTTCTAGCTTAAAATGTTTGTTTGAAGAATTTCCAAATAAAAAACTTAATTATCTTAGAATTGTATTAACTAAACACAATGGTGGCAATGAAGCTTTAAAAATGGAAAATATGATGCGATCTCAATTTGGAAGCTATGTTTTAACAAATCATATGTGTGAAACAGTTGAAGTACTAAAAGCGGCTACTGATATTGGTACAGTTTATGATATTTGCAAACCTAGTGGCTCCCGTGAGGCCTATAAAAGAGCTATACAATATCTTGATAATTTGAATATGGAAATTATAAATAATTTCAAAGAAATTTGGAACAACCAAGCTAAACAAAATATTATAAAGGAAAATCAAAATGAAAGATCAGAAGAAATCTGTGCATAAAACAGGAGCGTTAGGTGCATTATTAGCTAGTGGCCAAATTGCAAAAGTTCAAGATCATTTAAATGAGAATACCGGTTATGCAACAGATTCTGGAATTAAATTCACCGAAGATGAGTTTATGTATGTTGACCCTTCTGAATGTGAACCGTGGGAATATGCCAATAGACATAAAAATGATTTTGGTGATATAGAGGAGTTAAAAAAATCTATACAAGAACAATCCCAATTGCAGCCAGTTCTAATCAGAGATCATGTAAGCCCACATGATGGAATAAAGTATGAGGTAATTTTTGGTTGTCGTCGTCATAGAGTTTGTAAAGAACTTGATATAAAAATGATGGCAATTAGAAAGAAAACATTATCTTTAAAAGAAGCTCTTAAATATCAACATATAGAAAATGAACAAAGAAAAAATGTTAGCAATTATTCAAATGCGTTAACTTTTAAAAAGTTATTAGACGATAAAATCTACAGAACGCAAAAAGAATTAGCCTCATCTATAGGATTACCTTCATCCACTTTACATGAGTACATGTATTACACAAAAATTGATAATGAATTACTAGTTCAAATGGGGGCAAATGTTCATTTATTGTCTAAATATTTGGTTAAAAAAATTATTATGATCTGCGAAGAAGACCCATTATGTAAACAACACTTAATTAGTATTGCAGATAAATTCGGGGACAAAATTAAAACACCTGCCCAACTATCAGCGGAATTGAATAAGCTTAAAAAAGACAAAACACTTGAGCAAAAGCCAATATACTTAGTTGATGCTAAGGGTGCAATGATTCTTGAATTGAAAAAAGATCATAAGGGAAAAATTACAATTAATTTTTCTAAAACAGCATTAAATGATGAAAACTGTGAAGCTTTATTTGCGCATCTTAGAGAGTTTTACACAGATTCTGAGGTTGTTTTAGATTAAAAATCCGGACGTCCGGATAGTTAATCAACATACTATCCGGACGTCCGGATTATGAATAAAATTAAAGGATTAATATGACTTTAGTTAATATTGAAGATAGTAACCCGTATCTAAAAAAGCATATTTTCGCGATACACTCTACAAATAATATAACTTTATTACAAAGAAAAATATATAATGCTTTGTTATTCAATGCCTCATACCTTCAAACAGATCAGAAGCTTTATACCATTAATATTACAGAACTTTCAGACATAATCGGCTATGACAGCAAAGATTTTAAAAATATAAAAAACTCAATAAAAGGCTTAACAAAAATCGTTATTGATTGGAATGTTGTTGATGAGCAATCTAGCGGTGAAGTAATCGAAAATACCAGCCCTTTCCTGTCAGGCGTAAGTTTTAAGAAAAACATGTGTACTTATGAATATAGTGAAATTCTAAAGCAATTGCTTCTCTGTCCCCTGATCTACGGAAAGATTTATTTAAATATTCAAGCAAAACTTACAACCTCAAGTGGTCTTGCTCTTTATGAGAACTGTAATAGGTATAGAGATTTAAATGCCACTCCCTGGCTGAATTTAGATGTTCTAGGCAAGTTATTGGGATTTAATAGCGAGCAAATACCTTATAAAAGAATTAAGGCAAGATATATTAATAAAGCAATACAAGATGTTAATACTCACACTGATCTTGATGTTGATTTAATTGAACAAAAAAATGGTAAAAGCGTTGAAAAAGTTAAATTTAAAATTAAGAAGAATACAAATACCCTAATTAAATCAGATGAAATGATGGCTGGAGATGAATTAGAGGTATTTAAGCTGTTAAAAAAATATGGTTTCAGTTACAAAGATTCAATCGAAATTACAAAAACCTATTGCACTAATGAAATTATTAGCGCGATAGAATATGTCCTAAATCAAAATTCATATAAAGAAGGAAAAGTGAAAAATGTCTCGGGTTATATTATTAAAACTCTAAAAAATAATTACAAAGAAAATTTAAGCAGCAAAGAAATTATTAATGAAGACCGAAAAGAAAAACAGATAAAACAACAAGAACAGGAAAAGTTATTAAAAAAACAGGATCAGGAATATAATACTTATTTACTGGAAATAAGTAATAAAATCAAAGATAAATACGCAGGCTCTGAAATGATAGATATAATAAATCAATTTAGGGAATATTTAAAAATTAAAACCCCGTTTCTTTATAAATGGTCAGAGGATTATAATGAAAATTCCTTCCATAATAAAACTATTGATTCCCTATTCAATAATTACTTAAGAACTAATTATAAGCTGGATGGTATAGAGATCTTAGATAAGAATTCATACTTCAGCCAAGAAGTTAAGTCTGAAATATCAATAAATTAGCCCTTTAGAACCAAGTAGTCACCACGTAGGTACCACTTTACAGGGTAAAAAATCGTAAACACACAAATTATTTCCCATTCATATTTCCCACTATATGTAGTGGAAAACTTCTTAATAAAACACATTATTCACGTTAAATGATTGAATCTAGATATAGTTGGCACTGCTTTATAGGTAAAATACTATGATAGAACCAAATAGTCACCACGTAGGTACCACTTTACAGGGTAAAATATATCAGCCAGAGGTGTTAGATTGCATGAGATTCTTGTATTTTAATTCCAAGTGAGTAGTGTTGACATAAGTAGTTATAAATAGAACGGATATTCTATGTAGATATAAAATATGATCATCTTTAGGTTCATAAAAATGATTTATATGATAAATATAGATGATATCTTACAAACATAATATAATATATATTAATCCTTTGGTCCTAATAATAGGGTAAAATAGATAGTTAGAATAATAAGTATTTAAAATATAGGTGTTTTGTCACTAAATGAATAGTTTTATTGGTGAAAAAAAAAATGATCTGGATACTCCTTGTTTAGTCATCGACAAAAGCAAATTATTAAGCAATATTCAATTAATGCAAGAGCATTGTAAACAACATAATGCTCAATTACGACCGCATGTAAAGACACACAAATGTTCTGAAATAGCAAAAATGCAAATCAAGGCAGGGGCTGTAGGCATTTGTGCTGCTAAAATTTCTGAAGCTGAGGTATTGGCTCAAGCTAATATTCCGGGAATATTAATTACTTCACCAGTTATTACAGATTACAAAATCAAAAAATTAATACAAATATTAAAAATAAAATCAGATCTATCGGTAGTTGTAGATAATTACCAAAATCTAATAGACTTAAATAATGCAGCAAAATTAAATAATTTAATTATAAGTATATTAATTGATCTGGATCCAGGAATAGGGCGGACTGGCATTAAATCCGATGAAGCCTTGTTTTTTGCAGCAAAAATTGAGGAATTTAAAAACTTAAATTTAGTAGGAATACAATGTTATGCTGGTAATTTACAGCATATTACTAGTTATGCCGAAAGAGAAAAAGCCTCATTAGCTGTAATGCACAGGGCGGGGCTGGTAGCTAAAGAATTAAGAACACATGGCTTTTGCTGTGATGTAGTAACTGGAAGTGGTACTGGTACTTATAATATTGATGTCAAAGAAAAAGAGGTTACAGAGATTCAACCAGGATCATATATTGTCATGGACGTAGAATATAATGCTATTGATACGCAGGTGAAAGGGCAGGGCTTTAATGAATTTTTAAATTCTCTGACAATGCTTACCACCGTGATCTCAAGCAATAATCAACAGCATGTAACCGTTGATGCTGGGTGGAAAGCGTTATATGTAAATGATTTACGACCAAGAATTGTGAGTCATGCTAATTTGTCTTATGATTGGGGCGGTTTTGGTGATGAGCATGGTAAGATCATCACTAACACGCCTGATTGCTTATTACCAAAAAATGGCGAAGTTTTAGAAATGCTAGTGCCGCATTGCGATCCTACTATAAATTTATTTGATAAATTTTATATAATTGAAAATGATATTATAGTCGATGAGTGGCAAATTGATATGAGAGGGAAGTCTCAATGAATATACTAAGCGATGATCAAAAAACATTATTTGATACACTGCCAACAGCAAGCGGTTGTAAAGATCTAAATTCTAATTTTATATATGCTAACCAAAATTATGCTAATATTATTGGCCTAAAAAATAAAGAAGATATAATCGGTCGCACTGATTTTGATATGCCGTGTAAGACTGTTAATTGCGCGGGAATGTTTAGAGCACAGGATTCGCAAGTTATTACAAAACTACATTCAATGAGAATCTTAGATATTCATCCTTTTGCTGGTGGCGAATGGAAAGCATATATTTTTTCAAAAAGTCCATTAATAATTAATGGGCAAGTCATCGGGACCATCTTTTCTGGGCAAGATATAACTAACGTTTCTACGCTAGAATTAGGGGTACTATTATCAAAAATGCGCATAGAAGGGATTACTAATGATCTATTAGGACAAGATAGCTACATGTTTGGGAATAAATTTAATAAAATGAATTTAACAAACAGGGAAAGCGAAGTTTTATTTTTCATTCTTAGGAGTAGAACAGCTAAAGTAATTGCAAAAACATTAAGACTGTCGCCAAGAACGATAGAAAAATATATTGATGCTTTGAAAGCAAAATTTAATGTAAATAATCTACATGAATTAATTGATAAATCAATTTCATTAGGATATTTAAATATTATTCCGGAAACATTGTTCAGTACCCAAATATCATACTGCCTGTCAGAATCATAACTTATACCATTCAGGTATAGGTATTTCAATACCCATGTATCTTATTCTTCCTAATATTAAGATCAAATAAAGTAGCCTAGTGGATAATAGTTGTTATTACTAAACTAGTAATGCAGATTACTTAAAATGACTTGCGGAAGTTAGTGATTTAGTTTAAAATTAAAAAGGATTTAAATATGTTAAACAGTGAACATATTACATATAAAGCCTCTGATACTATTTTAACAATATGCCAACCACTATTTGAGCAGTTTGATCTGAATTATTTTAGGTACATGCGAGTATTTTCTGATAATAGTAGGATTATACTTTCTTCCAATCCTTATTGGACTGAACATTTCTTTTCGAATCGTTTTTATGAATTAGCTTGGTTTGATAATAAGCCATATGATTATTATCCATCAGGATCTACGATATGGAATATTAAAGCAATAAAAGAAGACAATCAAGTTGGTATAGATAGCAGAGATCGCTTTGATATGTTCCATGGGATAACAATTGTAAAACGCCATAAAAAATTTACTGAATTCGTAGATTTTACAGCAACAGCTGGCCATGCTTATATAGAAGAAGTTTTCTCGATGGATCCACATATTCTTAATAAATTTATATTATTTTTCAAGGATAAAGCTATAAAAATATTAAACGATGCTGAAAAATCTAAAATTAAACTGCCTATACATTTTGCCAAGGAAAATGCAGATTTACACAAACTAAATCAACAGTGCAAAAATGACTTTCTTACTAAATTAAATGTAAAAAATTATTATATTACCAACGATGTTAAAATATCTGCAAGACAGGTATCTTGTATTCAACTTGCACATGAAGGACTTAGTATAGCAGACATCGCAAAAAAATTATTTATAGCCGAACGAACTGTAGAAACGCATATTCAACATACTAAAGATTTGTTAGGCTGCAAAAAACGCGACGAAGTAATTAGAATTTTAATAAATGAAAAAGTAATTTCGTGATTAGGCTATCTCTGATTCCCACCATTTAATAGGAGCATCTCCCAAATCTAAAGGCTTTATATATCTAATAGCCTCGAGAGTGGATTGCATAATGTTATTATCATACTCTTGACCATTTCTTATAAAATTTCCTCGAATTTTATCTCTAACTTTAGTCTCCATGCCGCGAGGTATTTTGTTTTTATTAAAAGATGATTCCGGCTGGAATACTACAAATGTGTAATTAAGGCCGTAGTTATATCTAGAGCTATTACTAGAATAACAAGGTGCAAAAGTAGTCACAAATAATCTGGTGTTATTAAAGGTATATTGCCATTGTGGATCATCAATTTTTTGTTGCATACAATTGTTGGTTTTGTCAGAATTGGCAATAGCAAATAAAAGACTTTTAAGAAATTTTGCTAAGACAGTAATATTTTCGCCATACATAGCAGGGGCAGCGACCACATAAACATCTAGTCCTTCATTTGAGCATATTTTGCTGAACCTGCTTAAGGAAGGGACGAGATTATTAACATTGTAATCAATACCTTCGTTGTACAGCCATTCTGGAGCTCCCCACATTTTAGCATTGTTAGCATATACGCACGGAATTCTTTTCTGAATTAATTTAAATGTATTTGCAGATAAAGAGGAGGAAGGATCATAAGCCGATATTACAGATGTGGTATGATTAGGGGTTCTTTTTATGATCTTTTTACATGTTTCCTGGTATAAATTGACATTCGTGAGTTCTGCTATGGTGAATATTACAGAATGTAATTTGTTAATTAATTCTTCAATAGAGTGAATATTCTCATTTGCCTTTATTATTTTTCTGCCTTCATAACAATTAACAGTCCGCGATATTTCTCCTGTGATAATTACCAGTTGATTAATAAGCGATTGAATATCGCTGACTTCTACTTTAATTTCAGCTTGATTTGATAAGTTAGAACAGTATTGGTTTGCTAGACAGGTTGAAATGATAAAAATATCAGCAATTTCTTCACCAAAATTATCACTGTTATCGATAAAGCACCTAAATAGCTCGCTTACCTCTTCGAATAGCCTAGCTAACCCAAATTCTGGAGCCCAGTAACCACCAACGTTTTCAATGTGGTTGTTAATAATATTTTGTAATTCCCGAATTAAGTGAGGGCAGCTTTCTTGTCGTTTCGAATCGACTAAAAAATTCATGCATGGCAATGAAACTAATTCAGTTAAGTTAGTAACAATGTAGAGATGTTGTCCTTTTTTGAGCGTCTCCTTAGGTGTTGTACCGGTAGTTACCCCAATAAAATCAATTTTTGCTGCTTCAGAGGCAAGCAAATCGATCATGTTATCACCAACATATACTGCGTCATTTTTTTCCAGAGATAGTTTATGTAGAGCAAGTAGGATAGGCTCCGGATTAGGCTTAGGGTTTTCAATATCATCGCCAGTTACAATTGCATCAAATATATTGAGTAATTTATGTTTGTCTAGCAATTCAATTACCTCAGCTCGATATTTAGAAGTTACCAATGCCAGTTGTATGTTGTTCATTTTAAAATATTTAAGGGCAAATATTGCGTCAACATAGAAATTTGTATTTTCAGTAAGGCATTCTTTAGCTTTTTGCAAAAATAAACGCTCAAATATAATCGCATTGTCCTTATTATGATTGTTAGTGAGAGTAGTATACGTTTCATAAAAAGACATACCGATGGTATTTTTGATCGCATCATCTGTTGGGAAAACATCTAATTTTGCCATTGCTTCCTTTGTACACAAAAGTATGCCTTGTGTAGCGTCAACTAGAGTGTAGTCCAAATCAAATAAAATGGCTTTGTACTTCATGAGATTAACATCCCTTTATTAAATGCGTGTGGTAAAAGTTGTCTAATGTTTAGTGATAATTTTATCACATTGGAAACACATAAGTGAACGGTAGTGCTATCGTCTGAAAATTCAGACAACATTTGTAAGCATATACCACATGGATAACAAATTTCTGAATTAGAAGACGTTACAGCTACTTCGGCTATTAGTTTGTCCCCACTAGAAATCATAGTTGCTATTGCTGAAGCTTCTGCGCATAACGTTGCTCCATATGCGCAAAACTCTACATTACAGCCTGCATAAATATTACCAGTGTTCGTTAATATACAGGCACCCACCTTGAATTTTGAGTATGGGGAGTAGGCTAGTTCTTTTATTGAATTAGATCTTTTTACTAACTCATATGTGTATTCATTCATTAAATTACCTTTTTGTGCAAATTACGTATTTACCACGATTTTTTAAATACAGCCAAGGCCTATATTTAAATTGTAAATCAAAAAAATTCTTTGGGCAATAAGATGGAAAATTTATATAAATGGCGTGTAGTAACTCAATCATCAGACTCCCAGCCTAAGGTCAGAATGCCTTTTGAAATGCGAGAAGTTATAAAACAAAAAGCATTTGAAAACGGGAGAACATTTAATAATGAAGTTTTAGTGCGCTTAGCAAGAACTCTATACGAGGAAGATGTAATTAATATTAACAGCAAAGGAGAATGTAAATGAAAATATCAACAACGACAAAAGTATTATTTGGTGCAGCATTGCTGGCGCCATTAGCTATGTATGCTGGGGCAGCGGATATAGGCGTGCTAAATGATGCGTATGACACTGTAAAGGGTGCAATAGGTGGGCCGATTAAAGGGTTATTAATTGGCGCTGAAATTGTTACTGGTGTCTGGATGTACTCGCAAAGTAAAAATCCAGCTATTTTATTAGGGATCCCAGTAGTTGCGGCAGTCACAGCTTTAGGCATAGGAGCAATGCACTAATGTCAGATCAAAGATATTACATACCAAGATATATTGATGAGCCATACCGTATAGTTATATTTACTATGGATGAATTGGTATTGGTATTATTGATCATGATGTTTGCATTTACAGTAGGCCACGAACTAATAGGTATCGTGGCCGCATCTACAATATGCGTACTATATAGAAAATTTAAAGCCAAGGAGTCATCTAGTTTTTTACGACGGTATGTTTACTGGAAATTTAAAACCGGACCTCGTAACTATATTCCTAGCTCAAAACAAAAAAAATATAAAGGTTAATATGGATATTAATTTGTTCGTTAACAATTTAAAAGAGATGAAGTTACAGCGTAACTACTCACTTTGCCTTAATATGTTTTTAGCATTAACACTAGTTATAACCTTGCTGATAGTGCTAAAAAGATCGAATTTACATACCACAATAGTAGTACCAGCAACGTTAAGTAATACAGTTGAAATAACGGAGAGTGGGGTTGATGAGGCATATTTAACACAATGGACAGAATTTTTAACAGCTCTAAAACTTAATGTCACGCCAGCAATTGTAAATAAGCAACAAAATACTCTCCTTAGCTACATTGAACCTGGCAAATATGGCGAAATAAAGGCGCATTTAACGCAAGAACAAGAAAGTATACAAAAAAATGATATGAGTACAGCGTTTTATCCGCAAATAACTCAAGTGGTAGATAAGAAAAATCTAGTGACCAAAATATCCGGTCTTTTGAGAGTATATATAGGCAACGAAGTTAACCAGGAAGTGCAAGCTAGCTATGAATTGCAATTTAAATTCATTGGTGGTCGACTTTTATTGAACAGTTTTAAGGAGGTGTCGCGTGTCTAAGAGACTGATATTTATTTTATTGACAATATTTTCATTAACTACTAATGCTGCGCAGTATAAAGATGTAAATAATATGCAAACTATGACTGTGGATTTATCAATTAAAGATCCGAATATAATATCAGTCAAAAATGATCGTATTAAGCAATATTCCTCAGTTAAGGGAGCAATGGCTGCTAGTATTGACACCGAGTCTGGCATCCTTAATTTAAAACCAACAGTTATGTATTATGAAAAACCATTTTCCATGATTATTTTTACGGAAAAAGGTCAGCGATATACTTTAATTTCTAGCCCTAAAAATATTCCAGCCCAGGATATTGTACTCACTAATAATACAATATTGGACCAGTCAAAAGACTTAAATGCTACATACACATATGAAGCGGAACTAGCTAATTTAATCAAAGCAATGATCAAGCAGCAAAACATAGAGGGATTTAAAAAAGATTTATTAAACCATGAAACCAATGAGGAAAATACAACATTAGAGAGCAGATATTCTGGCAATAAAATATCTGGTGAGGTACTGGTTTTTAAAAATAACAAGGATAAGCCACAAAAAATTATGGAGGAGCAGTTCTATTCTCCCAAAGTGTTGGCGGTTAGTTTAAGTAATGCCTTATTAAATCCTAATGATATAACTAAAGTCTACCGGGTGGTGAGTAATGAATAAACTAATTAAAGCTATTAAAGAACGCGAGTCACATGAGTGGCTCATAGCCGGATTAGTAATTATCTGTACATTAGGCGCTATATTCTATGTGTTTAGCTATAAAGCAGAAGTTAAAGAGGAGCCAGTGCCCATAGAAAAAAATAGTTTTGCGTCTAGCGCACAACATGGAGATTTGAAATCGTATTTTACGAATCAGATTAATAAAAAGATCAGGGACCAAGATACTATTGTCAAAGGTGTTGAAGAAACCGTCGCTAAAGCCTTAGCCGCAAAAGAAAATGAAGTAGCTGAATTAAGAAAATATAATCAAGAATTATCAGAGAAATTTGAGGCGCTAAAATCCAAAATAGATTCACATAATAAGAATGATGAAGCAGTGCTTAGTGCGAAAATTACTAATCAGAATTTTGATAAAGCAGCCTTTGATCCAAATGTAATTCCAGCACACTTTAATCAGGTTAAATTGCCGCCATTATCTAATAATTCTTCTGTAACTTTCGGTGGTTCTGATGAACTAGAATTAGTATCAGTAACGTTATCTAGTAACAAACCAAAATTTAAGAATATTAATACTTATGTTCCAGCAGGAACTTATATAAAAGGCGTAGTTACTGGAGGCGTAGATGCTAGTACTGAGGTTAATGGCGCTAGTAATCAAACCAGAGTAGTGGCTATTAGACTTATTGATAATGGTAATATTCCAGGTGGCTTTAAATCCAATCTCAAAGATTGCACATTATTGGCTTCAGCTTGGGGTGTAGCATCCTCTGAAAGAATAGCAGCTCGAGGGGAGCGATTAACTTGTGTTGCTTCTACAGGAAATGTATTAGAGACCAATATAGTTGCAGCAATATATGGCGCAGATGGTAGGCAAGATATTCGTGGTCGTATGGTCTATCCTGAAGGCAAATTATTAACTCGTGCATTTTTAGCCGGATCTTTATCTGGAATTGGTAATGGTGTTGCTAATAGTTTTAGTACCCAATCAATATCGCCACTTGGCGCAACCAGTATGATCCCTAATGAGGATGTATTTAAATATGGTGCCGCACAAGGAGTGGGTAAAGGCTTAGATAAATTAGCGGATTATTATATAAAACGCGCAGAACAATTGCAGCCAGTCGTGCAGCTTGGTAGTGGCAGTCTAGTTACTGTAATGGTACAAAAAGGATTTTATCTAGATGGTAAAGAGCATCAAGAGGAGCTTACGCGAAATCCTGAGTCGCCTTTTGAAAAAAACAATACTGAAAATAAACCACAAAACACTGCACAACAAATTCTAGCTAACATCAAGGAGACCTTTTAATGCGTAATAAAAATATAACGGGATTTGTTTTGTCAATAACCTTCTTACTCAATGGCTGTGAGATGATGAATTCTAGTTATGATTGCCCATTATCTGAAGGTGCATCATGTATGGCACTTCATGACATGGATGCAGCAGTAACTAGAGGAGAATATCCCAAGAATGTTACCAGCAACAATAAAGAGAGTGATGTTTATGTGCAACATAAAGATTTAATGCCGGGCACGTATCCAACGCGGACTAAAGATAGGGTTGCTAAAATTTGGTTAGCGCCTTACGAAGATAGTAATGGAAATTACCACGAACAAAGTAATATTTACACGGTAATAGAAAATTCAACCTGGTCAGGTGCTCCAATTTTCGCACCAAATATTAGGGATAAATAATATGATTTCATTGAATCAAGCTGGTGAAAATATAGCTAATAAATTAGGAGACAATAATACCTATGGTACTAAGCCAATAAGTTTATTTAAAGCGTTTAAGAAGCTTGCTTCGCATTCGCCATTGGAACATTTATTGCCTTACCAAGCTTACGATAAAACCAGGCAATTATTTCTAAATGATGACTCTATTGGTTTTGGTCTTGAATTGCTGCCACTTGCTGGCTGTGGGGAAGATGAGATTATTAGATTAGTTGCTGTGTTAAATGAAAAATTGCCAACTAATGGTAATTTACATGTGCAATTAATTGCAAGCAACAAAATAGGTTCAAAGCTAGATGCATATTACAAAGTTCGTTCTAATTTTAATGAAAGAGTTCAAAAGCTTGCTTTAAAGCGTATGCAGTATTATAAAAAAGGCACTACTGAATCTCTTAATAAATTTATGCCCTTATTTATAAGGGATTATAAATTATTTATGTTTTATTCGGAGCCAATATCAAACACTATAGATATACAGTTTGAAGACATCGATCATTTAAGAGAGACCTGGACTACTTCTCTCTCTTCTATGACATCCTGCCAAAATTTAGATATTAGTGGCTTTATCGCTGTTGTGAAAGAGGTTTTAAATCCATCAGATGATGTTTACTGGCCAAAACCAAATTATAATGAATTAGATCGAATATCAGAGCAGTTGATAAGTATTGATAGTTCATATGAAATTGATGAGGATAAAATAACTTTAAACGCCAATAATAAAAATTACGTTATACAAGCATTTAATACCGAAGGTTTTCCTGAGAAGACCGCTTTATGGCAGACTTCAGAAAATATAGGTAAATTTTTTGAGTCATCACTACAGTTGTCATGTTCATTTATTATTAACTTACATATAAAAGCTCTTGATAAATCTGAAGGTCAGCAAAAAGCCCAGAATCAGTTCTTGGTGAACGACAAAAGCGCGCATAGTCCTTTAGCCAGATTAATACCAACACTCAAGAAAGCACATAACGAATGGGCGATGCTACGTGAAAATCTAATTGGAAATGAGCGCCTAGTCAAAGCATGTTACCAGGTAACGTTAATATCAGACAAGAAAAATTATAAAAAAGATGCTGCTAAATTTAATGATGTAATGGCCTCAAATGGTTGGATGTTAAAGCTAGATAAATATTTACAATTGCCAAATTTCTTACAAAATTTACCGTTTTTAATGACATCCGGGTTGTTTAAAGATTTATCATATTTTAAAAGATTTAAAACTATGACCATGTTTAATGCTGTTAATATCATGCCACTTGTAGCCGAATGGAAGGGTGTTAGTAATGCAGATGGTTTGATGTATATAGGTCGGCGTGGACAACTGATCAATTGGAGTAATTTTGGCGGAGATGTTAATAATTACAATATTGCTGTAGCAGCAACATCTGGCGCTGGTAAAAGCTTTATGATGCAGGATATTTTAAATAATATTTTAGCAGAAGGAGGAATTGTAAGAATTATTGACATTGGTAATTCATACAAAAAACAATGCCATGAGGTTAGTGGGCAATATATAGATTTAAAGCCGGGGGTATGTATAAACCCATTCACTAACGTAAAAAGTCTTGAAGAATCGATTAACCAGCTAAAGGGTATTGTATGTACTATGGCGCACCCAAATGGAGGTACGACAGATAAAGAAAAACAATTTATCAGTAGAGCAATTTTAAATTCCTTTAAGAAACATACAAACGCCACCACAATAACCAAGATTATAGAAGAGCTTAAGACCTATAATGATCCAGAAGCGCAAGATTTAACTATTTTATTAGAAAGTTATGCAAAAGGAGGTCAGTATGAAGGCTTCTTTGAGGGTGACTGTAATATTAATACCAATAATCCTTTTTTGGTGCTTGAATTAAGCTCGTTAAGAGAGATGCCTGATTTAAGAGCGGTTGTAGTTATAACAATCTTGCAACAAATTAATGAAGAGTTTTATAGTTTACCATTAAATATTAAAAAATTCTGCTTGGTAGATGAGGCCACTGTACTAATTAAAAAAGATGAGCAAGCAGCAGAGCAGATAGAAGATGGTTACAGAAGAGGTCGTAAGCTAAATGCCGGTTTTGGAGCCATTGTACAGTCTACTAATGACTTTCATGATAATCCGGTTGGAAAAACCATAATAGCAAATTCTGCAACCAAATTGTTGTTAGCGCAAGACAAAGATACCTTGAATGATTTAAAGAAAAATAGCCTGCTTGAGCTAACTCCATTTGAAGAAAGGGCTTTGCGTAGTTTCGATGCTAGTAATCCTCACTATAAGGAATGCTTAATTAAAACAACATCTGGCTCTTGCGTAGTCAAAATAATTGTAGATCCATATAGTAGAATTTTATATTCGACAAAAGGCCCAGAGATAGAAGCAATCAAAAATCTTATGTCTGAAGGTAAGACACAAGAAGAAGCAGTCGACGTACTTGCTGATCGAATATTTATGAAACAAGGGGAACAAAATGAAGCTTAATTGGGAATATATCGAAGCAAATATTGGAACCATAACTATATTATCGATTACAGTTATTATTTTATTTTTAATTCTTAATATTGCTTGCATAGGCAGGATCTATTCTTATGATACAAAAACTGTTGCTGGTATAGATGTAAACGAAATTATGACGGGCTTTATCAATATTAATAAAGCAAAAAACTTATCGGAGCAAGAAACTAATATACTTGTTGATCAATTTACTAATCAGTTAACGCGTGTTATCAAAGAAAAAGCTGGTAAGGAGAAATTAATATTTATTCCTCGACAAGCAATTATAGCTGGTGGTAAAGATTATACCGAGGAAATTAAACAAGAAGTATTACAGGGATTATAAATGAGAATAATTTACTTGCTAGTATTCATCATCCTAAGTATGCCATTGTTGGCAAAAGATTTTGGCCAGCGTGGGCAAGTATATCCAATTATCGAAACTAATTTTTTAGATTATATTTATCAGAAGCTTAAAATTTATCAAAATACTGGCAAATTAGATGATCTTAAAATCATGATGCAACAAAAAGTCGAACAGGCAGTTATAAGGCCAAGAGGTATAAATCTAATGCCAGCAGCAAAATTACGGGCAAGAGATTTTGATCCAAGTTTAATCTTAGACAAGGATATTAAAAACCATGAAGGCCGGTTGATTGCAAGCAAAGGGACAGTGGTTAATCCTCTGTCTTATGTTACGTTGAGTAAACAGCTGATCTTTATTAATGCTGATAGGGCAAGAGAACTTGAGTTTGCTAAAGCCAAACTCAAAGAAAATATTAATAATAAAATTATTTTAGTTAATGGCAATGTAAAAGAAGCGAATCAAATAATTGGTGTGCCAGTCTATTTTGATCAAACAGGAAGATTAATTAATAGATTTAAATTAGAGTTCACTCCGTCAGTTGTTGAACAAAGTGGTGATAAGCTTAAGATAACTGAGGTGGCGTTATGAAAACCACAAAATTTATCTTATGGTTAATCATCAGTCTATATAGTATGAATGGCTTGGCCATCAATTGTACTGGTAATTTTGTAAATCCAATTACTGATGTTTGTTGGAGTTGTCTGTTTCCATTGACTATTGGCAGTGCCAAGGTGGCCGCGTCAAAAAATCCAGACACTGAAAATCCAGCCTCGCCAATTTGCGCATGTGGTACGCCTGTACCCAGGCTAGGGATTGCAACTGGCTTTT
>CAZSRF010000011.1:24703-51659 GCA_964609155.1 uncultured Gammaproteobacteria bacterium
GGAGCCATCAGCTTTAGTTGATGTCACTAGAAAACCCTTTTGCTTTGTAAACATGGGTGGTTTAAAGCTTAATATGGGTGCCGAGTATAAGATGGGTAAGGTTGAAAAAGATCAGGGCATAGGTAAAAGTTTTTATGACGTGCATTGGTATAAATTCCCCCTAATGTATTGGCTAAATTTACTTACCCAAGGCTCTTGTATGCAGGTTGGAGATTTTGATTTGTTAATGATTTCTGAATTGGATGTAACATGGAGAGATGATGAACTCGCATTTATATTGAATCCAGAAGCTATATTATTTGCTAATCCACTGGCACAAGCAGCTTGCTCAGCTGATGCAATTGCAAGCACTACTGGGTTTTTACCACTCTCTATGCTTTTTTGGTGCTCTGGCGCCCAGGGAATAAATTACCCGCTAAGTGGATCTGTACAAAATCACATTGGCGGTGTACAAGCATCAGTGCTACTTACACAAAGAATGGCTTTTAAATTGCACCGTGAATTATTAATTTGGGATAGTGTAGGAGTTGATGGAGCAATTTGTGAACAATACCCAATGCCCATCATGCCTAAGCATAGGTATAGATATCAAGCAGTAAATCCAGTAGCTAGCACCTCAAAGCTTGGTGGCTGCAAGCCGTTTGGATATTCTACAGCACTGTGGGAAGCAGGGCATGAATTACCAGTTAAAGGGGAAGATTTTGGTTATTTGGTCTGGAAGAAAAGGAATTGTTGCGCATGGTGAAATTAATCTCAATACTAATATATTTTTTATGCCTTAATGCTAGCTTCGCATTAGATATTGATCATCAAGAGTTAAAAAATATAGAGCAGCTGGCACTTAATAAAGCTCAAACCCATACCAATGAGATAGAGCAGCATGTTGCTAATATAAATAAATTAGCAGATAAAAGCATATTAGATAACAAGCAATTTATAAGTGAACAAAAAGCCAAACTAAAGCAGGCTTTTAATCAGCAAGGCAAACCAAAAAATGATGCTCAAATTTTAGTATTTGTTTCATTTTCAATGCCAAAAGAGTCGCTGAAAAGTCTCTTAATTCAAAGTTCACAATATAATGCCGCTATTATAATTCAAGGACTTATTGATAACTCTTTACCTAAAACATTAAGCAAAATGTCCGATCTTATGAAAGAGACTAATAATAAAGGTGGCCTGCAAATTGATCCAAATTTGTTTGATGAATATAAAATAAGTAGCGTGCCTGCAATTGTACTTACTCAAAGCGAAGAGGAAAACAATTTTGATGTAGTTTATGGTCTGGCCAATATTAAAGACGCGCTTGAATTTTTTGCATCTAATAAGCTACATGTTGGGAACAGGGAGGTTATAAAGTAATGGTTAAATATATATATTTGCTTATGATCTTATTTAGTATAACAGCCAATGCCAATGCCAATGCCGATACAGATGTTCTATCTGGCATGCTAGATTTTAAAAATAATCCAAATAAATATTTTGATAATTATACCGACAGGCCAAATGAAATTGCTATTAACAAAAACAATATTAAACAACAAGCTATATCTAAATCATACAGTGACAATACGGCAAATGAGCTTAGGAATAATTTTGATAAAAGGCCAGAATATACATTCACAGCAGATGAATTAACCAAGAGTATTAAGGTAATTACCAATTCTAATGATATAGTTCGTGGTATATCAAATGAGTATACTGATTGTAAAGAAGTTAAACGCTGTACAGAAGCATTATCTGAGACAATTAAATATTGTGAAGCATCGACTACGCCTAAAAACTATAAATGCGAACGTGAACGAATTATTGATGTTACGATTCCAGATAAGATTAATAAAAGAGTTAAAGTCCAACTAAAGGTTGACTCAAAATGGGGTGGTACTTTTAGGTATAGCCTACTTAAACAAGATGTAACTAGTACAACTGGTGGTACTATTACCAAGTCTCAAGATGCGGGAATTGATGGCATCGGCTGTGATAATTTTAATTTTAGTTTAATTGAGTATGGCTATGCCTCTGATACGTTCACTCATCGCGTTTTTTATACAGTAACAATAGATAATAATTGCACCGATCCTGCTATTAATATTGCTATATGGCAAGGTCATCCTAACAATAATAAATGGAAAACCAGAGGCATATATGCAATTGTCGATATTGGCTCGCAAAAAGCACCAATTATTACAGATAACTTACGAGGTGAGTGTCCTGAGCTTAATAAGCGAGTTGAAAATGGTATATGTAAGGCTGCCAATGATATTTGTATTAGTGGACCGGATACAAAAATAATTAACGGAGTTGCTGTCAGTAGAGATTGCTGGAGATATCAGACAATATATAACTGTGGCTTACAATCCGCTGCAATTAATAATTGTCAAAGCTTAGAGGCAGCAAATTGTATACAGATTAGTGGCATATGCAAAGATTACAAAAATGGCATATGTGTTGTTCAGCAAAAAGGTTATAAATGTCCGATACAGAAATGCAGTGCTGACACGAATATTATTTGTGGTGATAGCAAAATTGAGTGCTTGGATGGTTCTTGTGTTGATCAAGCTAAAAGTGAAGGCTCAGATTTTAATGATTCATTAAGTAAAATTTCCATTCTTGATGCTGCTATTAAAGATAAGCCTGAAATGTTCACAGAAGATTCTAAATTTATTTTTACTGGTCGTGTGCTAAGTTGTCGTAAAACTGGCTATGGATTTTCTGACTGTTGTAAGGATAGCGGTTGGGGTGTCGATTTAGGGTTGGTCCACTGTAACAGTGAAGAAAAGGAACTTGGTGAGAGCAAAGAAAAGAAACTAGTTGTATATATTGGAAAAAATATTCATAAAACATCAGAACTTGAGCCAGACCGCATTGATAAAAGATATTGTGTATTTAATTCAAAAATTGCCAGAATAATTCAAGAGCAAGGTCGATGGGGACAATTGGGCATAAATTTTGGTACTGGTAAGTATCCAGATTGCTCAGGCTTAAGTCCTAATATGCTCGCCAAGCTCGATATGGATAAGATAAATCTTAATGAAATTGTTGATGAAGTTGCTGGCCAACATCAAGCGTATGATAATAATGAACTTGGCAAAAAGTTAACTACTAAGATTCAAAATTACTATGATAAAAGTAAAGAGGTAGGTTATGGTACATAAAATAATCATACCTACTATTATTTTTGTCATTTTCAGTCAAGCAATCTTGGCCTTAGATGACAGTAGTTATACCAATGGTTGGTATTGGGGTAAGGATTCGGTACATGAAAAAGATATAAAGCCACAACCAGAAGATCGAAAAATTATTGCGTCAAGCAACTCCAATCCTAAATCAAATAGCGAAATCCTAAGCGATATCAGTAAAGAAGTCGAGGAGTTGAAGGCCAAAGCCATTTTAGAGCCAACTGTCTCCAATATTGCTAATTATGTAGCCATGCAAAATAAAGTGGTTAACCTAGCCTCAGAGTTCACCACTACATGGTCACAAACCATGCTACTTAGACCGGAACTAAACTATATAGCTAAAAACCCAACGAATAATTATGCGCAGCAAATAATAAATGCAGAAAAGCAAAATAATATTAAATCTTCTATAGCTAATTTTGCTAATAATTATGGCTTTATATTTTTTTTCAATGGCAATGATAAATTATCAACCTTTCAAAGCAAGGTGATCAAAGCGTTTGCAAATAAACATGATATTGCAATTATTCCAGTTGCCTTAAATGGCATTGTTAATGAAAGTTTTCCAATGGCAACTCCTGACAGTGGCCGAGCAAATAAATTAGAGGTGAAGGTGGCTCCTACTATAATCGCTATGAATGTAAGAACAGGAGAGGCCAGCCCACTTGCTGTAGGCATAATTTCTGAGATGGAACTTGAAGAGCGCATATATACATTTTTAAGTAAGGGGTACTGATTATGAAATTAATTAATATAAAAACATTAATTTTAGTTTTACTAATGGGTATATCACTTGCTGCTACAGCATTAAATCTTACTAAATGGACAAACGCTATTGAACAATCTACACGCGGTAAATCTATATATGAGGCAGATCAGAAGTTTAAAGACGAGGTTGAGTTAGTATTTGTCTATTCTTCTACTTGTGATTATTGTAAGAGATTTGCGCCGGTTTTCGGTGAATTTATTAATAGGAGTAGTATAAGTTATAAAGCATTAACCGCAGATGGTGGTTTTTTACCTGGTTTTGAAGATGCTTTATATTCCCCAGAGGCGCTAAGTAAACTTCAGATCAGTGCATATCCAACCGTATTTGCTATTAATCAGAAAACTGGAGTGGTGGTTTTATTTAGCCAAGGGTATATAAATCTTCATGATTTATATGAGAATTATACTGCGGTTAAAAAATATTTATATGCAGGAGATATATCATGAGAAAATTACTCACTGCTTTAACTATTATATCAACTTCAGTTTTTGCAGGCAGCGGCATCCAAAAAGATTTAGAAAACGCCTTTAACGCTCTTGATTATAAATATAATGTAACCTCCGCTTATGCATCACAATCAGCTGGTTATTATTCAGGCGGCAGTTTATATGCTCGCAATCAAATCAGGAATCAACAAATTGCGTATATTAACTTACCAAAAATTTCGTCAGGCTGTGGTGGAATTGATATGTATGTAGGTGGGTTTTCATTCATTACTAAAGATGAAGCAGTTGGTCTTGCCAAAAAAATAATGTCTAGTGCTGGTACTTATGCTTTTCACTTAGCATTAGAGTCAGTGAGCCCATTAATTTCTAATACTATGAAAGATCTGTCACGCAAGGTATCAGAGTTCACGAATCAAAGTATTAATAGTTGTGAAACGGCGACTGGCTTGGTTGGTAGTATATTTCCTAAAACCGAGGAGTCTCAACGCAGTGTTTGCCAGTCTGTAGCAAATGGTGAGTCTGGCATTTTTGGCGGGTTGGCAGATGCACGCATGGGTTGTTCGGATTATGACAAAAGGACCAAAGTTTTTAAAGATTTAAAAACTAAACCTGGTTACGAGCATCAATTACTCGGTAGCATGAATTTTGCTTGGAAGGCTATTAGAAACAATGCTTTGTTTAAGGACGACGATGATTTATCAGAATTAATGATGAGTTTATCAGGGACTATCATCTATCAAGATAAAGATCCACATACTACCGGTGCTAGCAAACAACAGTTGCCGTCGCTTGCTATCAGTAATGAGTTTATAAATGCGCTGATGAACGGTGGCAAGCTTAGAGTGTATGGTTGCGATGACAAAGATGAGTGTTTAAATATTATAACTGATAAATATGTAGAAATTCCAAAAGAAAAATCTTTTATAAACCTGGTCAAGACCAAATTAACTACTATTGTTAATAAGATCCAGACTAATGATGAATTAAAAGATAGCGAAATTAAGTTTATTCAATCGACAACTTTGCCAGTGTACAAAATGTTGAACGTACAGAGCGCATTCACACACGGCCTTAGCACGTTGGATGTAACTACATATAGTGAGGTTATCGCTACGGATATGCTTTATTTATATTTAGAAGAGTCGATGCAAGAGATCATCACTAAAGCAAAAGCCTTAGAATTACCCGATGCAGAATATCGAGAATTTATCAATGGCATAGAACAAGCTAAACAAAATATCAGAAATAGAAAATTAGATACATATAAACAACGAGCTTTAACTATGCAAATGATCGAGCAGACCATGTTAATTGAAAAGCGCTTAGCGTTGCAGTTGCAATCATCTTTTAAAGATGCGTTAACGTGGGCAGATAGTTTATAGGAGATAAATTTATGTCAGATTTAGTGGTGCGGACATATGGCACTGGCGAGTTTACAGCGGAAGTGTTTAATGCGGTGGCTGCAACTATAAACAGCCCAGAATTTAATGTTGTATTATCTGGGACTTTTTTAATCTCGTTAGTGATAGCTACTTATCAATTTAGTAAAGTAAAAGATATTACTATAATTGCTAAAAATATTTTTATGTATGTTGGGGTTATAGCGTTACTACTGGTGCCTAAATATACCGTTACAGTAAAGGATGACATTCTAGGTAATCACTATGGTGTTGCCAATGTGCCGCTTGGCTTAGCTGCCCCTGCATACTTGATCACCAATACATTTTATGGGCTTACTAGGTTGGTTGAAATCACATTTCATTGGGCAGATGATCATAATTATAGCAAAACTGGTTATTTGTTTGCTTCGCAAATTGTTAAAGATGCATCTAAGGTTAAAATTCTTAATCCTAATCTTAATAAATCACTACAAAGCTTTCTGAGCCAATGTGTTATGTATGATCTATACCTTGGGTTTTACACCCTTAATGATTTATTAAGATCAGATAATATATGGAGTGTAATATCAAGTAATGCATCTAAAAATCGTGCTTTCTTACTGAATAATGAGGTCACCATGTGTAATAAAGGTGCCACAATTCTCAGCAAGGAATTTGAAGAAGAATTGGATAACACTTTTACCAAGTATGCGAAAATTATTTTGCCAGGAGTAGCAGCGCAAAATACAAGAAATGAAGATATAAAAAATAAATTGATAGCTAGTGTTAAATCGAGCTATGGTTATTTAACTGGAGTTGCGCAAGGCGGAGCAGATATTTTAAAACAAAATATACTTATCAATGCCATTCAAGATGCTGCTTTAGATAATCCGGAGTTAGGCATGTATTCTTATGCGGTGACTAGAGCTAATGCACAAAAGGTAGTTGCTAATACCTCTACAGGACTTATGATGACGAGATGGCTACCAATCATGGCTGGCACTATGGAAACCATGATTTATGCATTATTTATGTTAGTTGTTATTTATGCTCTTTTTGCAGACGCAGGTAAAGTATTTGCTAATTATGTAAAAACTATGGCCTGGATTGCCTCATGGCCTGTCGTTTTTGCAATTTTAAATTTTGGTTTTACCTGGGCGATAAAACTAAAAAGTAGTGGTGCAGGTATGTCGTTTTATGACTCGGGTTATTTAGTACAGACACAATTTGATATGTCTTCAATGTTTGGATACTTTTTGCTGGCTGTGCCATTTATATCTTGGGGAATGCTCAATTTAGCAAATCAAGGCCTTGGTTCAGTATTTACTCAGATGAGCCAATTAATTGGCAGCTCTAGTCAGTCTCTTGCTATGGCGGCGAGCAGTGAAGCCGTCACTGGAAACATGCAAATGGCTAATACAAGTTTTGATAATCACTCTATGTTTAATACTAGCACTTTTAAGCATGATTCTAATATGAATTATCAATCTGGCTCTATATCCACGCAGTTACCTAGCGGATCTACTATAACTAGAATGTCTGATGATACATCAGTTCTTAATATGGAGCCAGGCATATCCAGGTTAAACACAGGGATCAATTTATCTGAGAAATTAAGCGCCTCAGCAACGGAACAAGCGGATAAATCATTTAGCGCCGCAAAATCGGATCAAACGTCATGGGCTGAAAATATGTCATCAGCTATGCGCAATTTATATGATGTTGGACATAATATTAATACTAGTACGAGCTCAGGCGACAGTTTTAGTGTAAATAAATCTGGAGGGTATGCACAAGCCGCTACTGATTATTCCTCTGCTATTGATAAATTTGCCCATGATAACAACTTATCAAAACAGGATGCTGGCAGATTGCTTCGCGGAGCTTATTTAAATGGGTCGGCCCATTTAGAATTTGGTACTGATAAACAAATAATAGGTAAATTTGTTGAATTAGCGTCTGGAACATCTGGTGGCACTAGAGTTTCAACAGGTCTTAAATTTGAAGGCGATCACTCATGGACATCCCAAGATGCAGAAAATTATGTAAAAGCACATGAGTATATCAAGCAGAATAATTTAACAGAAACTTTTGATAAAGCTGTTAAAGGAATAGAGGAACAACGTTATCAAACTGATAACAGAGATAACATAAACTTAACTGAAGGCATGAATGCAAGCTTTGATAAAGCCAAGCAGTCAAGCAAAAGCTTTAGCAGCCATATTCAAGAGTCTCAGAATTATAGAGAACTGGCTAGTTATAGTAACGAATACTCAACAAGTATTAATACCAATGCTAATCAAGATTTCTTGAAATTTGTTGCTAGTAAACCAATAACTACTGGAAGTAGTGCTATGGGTATAAATCAAGCCGAGGTTTTATTAAGATCTGATCCAAAACTTCGCAATGCATATGCTGAAGAATTTATTGTTGAAAAAACGCAATCAAGTTTTAATAATTGGAAGCAAAGTAATATGTCTAAAGAAGGTATTCAAAATTTTGCTAATGAATCATCAAATGAAATCAATAGTAAAAATGCAAGTTTAGAATCAAATTATACTTCTCACAAAGCACAATTGATGAAATCAAAGATGGGGCAAGAGTTAAATAATATTAAAATTGATGAAAGTATAAAAAATCAAGTTAAATCAGAAATAACTAATGCTAGCAATTCTGTAGAAGATCTTTCTAATCAGACTAATAATTTTGGTAAAAATTTACAACAAAATGTTCAAGCTAAAGTCAAAGATAATGTTGATGTCCAATCAAACTTTGGTAAAGCTTATGATCTTGTAACAGGTAATGGCAAGAAGGAAGACAAATAATATGTATTTAATTATTAATCAATGTTTGACATATATTGGATTTCCAGGAATGCAAGGATCGCTGTGCCAGGTATCAGATCGCGGTGATTCAATATTTAACTCAGGAAATCCGATATATTCATCAGCTGTAAACCCATTAGATGGTTTATATTTACCAACTTTTTTCCAGTCGTATGCCCCATTTATACCTATTAATAACATACTAATAATACCAAATGATATAGAAGCACTTGGTAACACATTGGTGCTATGTGGCGCTATTATTAAGCATAATTTTATTACGATGAAGTATGAGATCACAAATAAAGTAGATTTAAAAAAAGAAATAGAACTATCAACCATGATGGTATTTTCAGTATTAAACTCAACCTTTATCTTGCTCATAATTTTTTCTTGTTTTATTGTAGACTGCCTCATTAAGATAAAAAGAGCTATAAATGTACCAAAAAACAAGCCTAAAAATAATTCACCGGTAATCATACTAAGCGATATAAATAAAATATATGCCGAGATCAAAGTTATTAATGTCAGTGGCGCTCTAATGGCTTTAATTTCAGTTTTAAGTTGTTCAATCATAATCAATAACCTCAAAGGAAAGGAGATGATCTCATGGAAAAATCAAACCCTATTATGATAAGTATAGCTTATTTTAGTGTAATTATGCTAGGTGGATATGCAGCTTCTAATAATACGAATATACAGCATTCTAACTAAATAATGAGAAAATTGTAAACAATCAAATTCTGTAATAAGTTAAGGGAACAATAGTTTTGAATCTTTATTATAATTGTAGCCACATTTGAGGTTACTCAACACATAGGAGTAGGTATATGTTAAAACAGGCAAATAAATGGCTCAGGGACACCATAAAACCATATAAACATGAAAATCAAAAAATACGCGATCAATGGCAGTTGATAGACGGAATTGTTAATTTTATTGTTGGTGCTGTAAAATTATTATTTAAATTAACTAATCTGATGCTAATTGTACCAATTAAAGCTTTAGTCTCTGATTGGAAAAATTTTACTACGCAGTATAAGGAAATAGGAGCAGGGGATATCGCAAAAATTATTCCAACATTTCAGCAATTTGTTACTGGTTTAGTACAAATATTAACTTCACCAATTTTACCGCTTAGAATAATTTTTAGATTGTTGATTACTCCAAAGGATGGTATTTCGGCTCTTACAAATTCCGGGTTAGAAAAATTAGTAGATGAATATCTTAAAAATAATAATGAACCACAAGCGATGGTATCCTTGAGCATTACAAAAGTAAGCGATGATGTACCATTAGGCATATCAAATAAAGTTAAAAAATATGTTAAAAATGATCAGAAAGATAGTAAAAAAATTAATGAGATACTATCTAAGCCAATTTTAACCTATTATAAAATAAAGGAGATTAAGAGTATGATAAACCACGAAAGGGATCATAACCCAGAAAATATAAAACTAGTTTGTGGAGCTTAAGGCGAAACATTGATAAACAAGATCTTAACACTTAGAGATATTTTAATATCTCTAGACATAGGATACACTACTATAGTATGGTAATTAATTAAAATATGGAGACTTATAATGCTTAATTCATCTAAATCAAAATCATCGGTTAAGAAACGTGCGTTACCAAGGAAAGTAGCTCAAAAATCGGTAACTAAAAAATTAACTGCTAAAAAATCTTCATCGAAACGAAAAGTAGCGCAGAAAAAACCTCAAGTTTTACCAGGAACAAAATTATCAGAATTCTTTAATACAGCAAAGAAACAAACCAAAGATCTTGTCGGCAAAGCGTATAAAAAATCTACTGCTGCTAAGCTGTCAGAACAAAATAATGCTAAAAAACACAAATTGGCTCAAGAAACTTTAAAAAAACACGAAAATAATCATAATATGAAACCTAGTAAATCTATTGCGAGCAGAGTTACTTCTGCAAAATCTAAAGTTCAACAAGCATCAGTTGCATTTACGAAGTCTCAGGCTCTTTCTAAAAAAGCGCAAAATGATCTTTCAACTTACCAAAATCATTTAAACAAAATTAATCATCTTCATAAATTAGTAAATGATGAGGATAGAAAATGGGAGCAATCCAATATTAAAAATAATTAATTAACCAAGTGATTAACCGATCTGGTAGCCTAGTATATTATGAATGGTCAGTTTTACGTTCGTTGATAATTCTGGTTACCATGTCTTCTGGACTCTCTATACAGGTTACCATGACTATATAAAGTTCAACGGCACCAGTTATAATGGTAATACTAAGACCAATTAAAAACTTTATGACAGAGAACTCCGCACCTAAAATACAGTTTGTAATAATAATACAGTATGCTACGGCATATAAATAAAGTATTAGTTGGTTGCGTATAAGAGGCTGAAACAATTCCTTATAATTATTGTTATTGCGTAATTTTATTATACTTAAGGATATAAAAAATATAATCCCAGATCCTACAAATGCTGGTAAGAAGAAATCCTTTGCCACTAAGCCAAAGAGCATTGAGAATGCAAACATGAAGTTTAATGCTCCAAAAATGCCATCTGCTAGTGCTGCTATGTTTTTTGCACGAACCAACCGCCATATTTCTCTTGCTATTTTTTCTTCGTTATTATCTGGTCCAGGATATTCTTTGAGCATTCTGGTTTCATCCAAGTATTTTTAAAAAACTGTACAAATTATGCCATTATTTTTATGGTAATTCTAGTTAAGATGGAGATTATTAAATTAACCTGCTAACTACTTTTGCCGGCCATTTGTATTGACGGATAAAATGGGATATTATTAGGATAATACCAGGATATATTTGATAATATATCCTATATTTAGGATATTATAATCATACTTATCAGATAGTAGATAAGGTTAAGATTAAGTCTTTAAATAGAATATAAAGGTATCAATATGAGCAAGCAATTATATTTAACAGACACATACACGTATGAATCTTCAGCTTCAATTGTATCTGTAGATCATGACGACAAAGGTCCTTACTGTTTACTTGATCAAACCATTTTTTACCCTCAAGGTGGCGGGCAACCATCTGACCGAGGTGTAATAATAGGGAGCAATTTTCAGTTGGAAGTGAAATCGGTACGTCAAGTAGGGGCTGAGATACGCCATTACTTAAATGACCCGATCCAAGATACATTAAATGATAATAGTGTTTCATGCTTAATAAATAAAAATATGCGTATACTAAACGCAAAATATCACACTGCTGGACACTTGCTTGGAAATATAGCTGAAATGTTCTATCCAGCATTAAAAGCAATTAAAGGACATTCATTTCCTAAAGAGGCTTATGTTGAATTTAATGGCTCAGTTATGCCCGACATAAATGATCTGCAAGCAGCTCTTAATCAGGCTATTTCTAAAGGACATGCAACAACTGTTTTTGAAATTGATCCATTAACTTTTGAACAAAAATATTATAAATTGCCTTACCAAATCCCAGGTAATAAAGTCTTTCGTGTACTGCAAATTGAAAATTACCCACCTGTTCCGTGTGGCGGGACACATTTGGCTACAACCAGCGAAATAGGAGACATGGTCTTGAGTAAAATCAAAACAAAAAGTGGTATCACACGTATTTCATACGAGGTAACATGAGATTTATTTCTTTAATTGATACGATTTCGCAAAATATTATCACTATAGATGCAGATGCTTTAGTCTTAAGATTAGAAATAGATGGGCATCCAAGAGAACAGCGTCTTAAGCCATATCATGGAGAAATTTTATACGCTCTTTTTAGTAAACACCCAGTAGCACTTTCTTATGAGGAAATAACTGAGTTTTTAAAAATGCACAAGCTTGTTATTACAGATCTGACCCGCATGCATCGTAAGCTTTCAGAGATCAGAAATATTTTGCTTGCTTTCCACCCATCTCTAGGTAATCTGATATTGAATACTAGAGGTGTTGGTTATAGCTTGCCACTTCAACTGAAAAATTTGCATCATTTGAAAAGCGAGCAAACAATACAATTTAAAAATCCTAAATTGGCTGATAGTATTATAACCATTAAGGAATTAATTGAAGAATCTGTAAATTTAACGGCTGAAAATAAAATATGCCATCATGCGCAAGGATATGTGATTAACCGAGATCCAATAAGATCTAAATTAGTAGAAAAAGTCATTATTTTTAATAAGTGTGAAAAAATCATATTACAGCAAATTCGTAGTCATGAAGCGGATTTTACTGGAATCAGAGTTCAATACTTGCTAGCCAAACTTAGAACTTATATTGGATTAGCAAGAATCTCAGAATATCCTATTTCAGAAACTCAATGGTTAGATTGGTTCAAACAAGAAGTCTGGCAACTTTTTGAGGATTTTAAAAAATTAGTAAAATTAGCGGAGTCGCTATGAATAAACTAAAAACTACTAAAATTCCAGGTCTTATGATGTCAGACCGTGATCCTGGTATTATGTGCCATGAAGTTTAGAATTGGATCCCACTTTACAAAATACTAATTCGTTGGGTTTGATATACTCATTATTATGCTCGACGTATTGTGTAAGGATAGCAGCGGAGTAGCTTTCTTTTGTTATCTTATCCACTTCTCTAATTTTAGCAACTACCTCAAATAAACTTTGATCTGCAAAAGAGATTATGCTGGTTAGCGCCAGAAAGCTCAAAATAGCAAATAAGCTAAATCCAAAATAAGCGCATAACTTCTGCATAAAAGATAATGGCTTATTTGAAATATTCGTATTTAATAATAGCTTATTAGTATCTTCCATTTTATCTCACCCCAAAATATAAACGAATATATTAATATTATTAGATAGCAATAGTGGGACTCATAGCTACTGTAGTGTAACTATTTGTTGGTGTATTGTATAGTAATATACTGTAAATTTTTAGAATTGTACGTTAAGAAAAATCCCACTAAAGCAGTTGGAAAGAGTTATAACGTAGGGTCCAGCTCAAAAACATCTACATCTGAGCCTAAGTTTTTTAACATTAATGACAAAACAATCTTTAAAGTTCAAGAGTTATCTAATGGCAAAATAACTTTTGAGTACAATAAGAAAAATATTGACGGCAATAAAGATAAGATAGTTGAAATGACTTTAGAGGCTTTAGATGAATTTATAATCAATTGCCCAGTTTCATAAGTGAAACTTGGTTAACTGATTGAAATATATTGAAAATTAAGAAATTTTGATATCCTTCTAAGTACAAATAATAGCCAGATACTTATCAACAGAAAACGTTAATTAACTGTGAATATATAGACAAATTCTAATCAAATCAATGGATAATAAAATTGGTCAAATATTGCTCATTTTTATATTACTAACTATATAATAGAAAAATATCTAGAGAAGAAGAGGTAATAACTTTGCAAGAATGGATTGATAAATATGTTTCAGCTATAAAATGGCAAAGATGTTTAATGACCCTAAGGCAAAAGAGATCACGAAAAAAACATGACTTGCGAAAAGTAGAGCTACCAATTGATGTCTATCTAACCGTAAAAAATCTAGCTGAAAATATGAATTGCGCTATGTGGGAAGCTATTAATAACGTTGCCGAGCAAGCACTAAAAAAGATTTACTATAGTCACCAGGTGACTATAAATTATATTATTAGTTTCTTATTTAACATAAGGTCATATTTCGCCGCATATTCCTTGGCTACATCATTAAGTGGAGATTAACTTTTGTTCGGCCGATTTATGTCTTTCACGAAGTTCAACATCAATATATTTATCAGTAGTAGCACTAGATCCATGGCCAGCATCATCACGCACATGCTCACGAGGGCGATGTTTAACGTCATCTGAAATACCAGTATGGCGTAACCAATGCACGGTTGCTTCACCTAATAAATCAGCTTCATCATTTAAATTATTTGATCGTAGTTTAATTGCTGCTTGATCAAAGCAGCTTTGCACAATTTCTCGGATAAAATTGATGCTTTTAATAGCACCCTTGCCTTTAGTTTTAGGCAGAAGAGGGGAATTATCAGAAGGCGAGGGCAGGGCAGACAATCCTAAATGTCTGCGCCATCTTTTAAGAGCCTCAAGCATAGAAGTGCTAACAGCAATATCTCGTTCTTTATTACCTTTGCCAACAGTTGTAAACCACCACTTGTTATTATTATCACATTTAAAATCATTCATCATTGGTGTCCAGCGCTCAGAGTCTGCGAGTTCAGAAATCCTAAGGTACATAGAGTAAAGCGCAGACATGATAAATAAAGTTCTTTCATGATCATATGGATTTTCTGTAGCTAATTCTTCGACAGTTTTAATTACATATTGCCATTGTGTTTGTGATAATCGTCTAATTTTAGGTTTGCCTTGAGCTTTACGGATAAATTTACTTTTTTGTTTTATTAATGCTACAGGATTCGCTTGTACATATTCTTCTTGCAATAAATAGTTATAAAAACTACTTAGTACAGCAAATAAGTCTTTAACTGCACTTTGTGATAATTCATAATTTTCAATTTTTGCTTCATCTCCATTCTTAAATTTAGTTTTTGAGATAGTGACAACAAATGGCCTCCATTCGTCATTAGAGGCCCGTGAACCGTTTTTATTTGCGTACCGTTGTGGTTTAGATACTCCGATCCAGGAAGCCGGAGGAGCTTTACAGAAGCGTATAAATGATTCAATATCATCGCGCTTAAGTTGTTTTAATGACTTGTTGATAATATGATTGCACCAATGTAGCAAGCGTTCTACTTCTCTACGGTAAGAATTAAAAGTGCCCTGGCTGCCAGTATAAGACTCAAGAAATTTTTTGGTGATTAAATAATCTTTTTTGGCTAAATGTTTTAAATGCTTTGGTGCTTTTTGATCTTTAATAAATTCAATCGAGTCGAATAGGGGTAGGGGAGGTAGAATATTATCAACTTGTGTTTTCATCTTAATAATTCACTAGCAATATTATTAAGTGATTTTTTTATATATTCCCAAGTTGGAGGGTTGGGATCATAAACTAGAGGATTCAAGAAGGTTGTATATCTATTTTCATAATTATTATCTTTTAAAATGTGCTCAAGAGCAGTTTTCATTTCATTTATGGGGTCTTTTTTAAAATAAATATCTTTATTTCCAAATTGCTCTATATCATTTTGAATTACCATTGGAACTAGTTGATGTATTTTTTCTTTATCACCTAATTTTTTAAATATTAAATCAAGATCGTAAGCGTGTCTTATTAATGTTACATCGGGATCTTTGTTTATACCTCTTATTTCGGCTGCGGTTCTTCTTAATAGAGACACAAATTTTTCAGCAGCTATTACATTAATTGTAGAGCATGGCATATTTATAATTTCAGGATTTTTTTGTGATACCTCATTGAAGAGAGAGGTAATATTGTGATTTTCTGGTAAATCATATGTTTTTGATTCAAACAACTCAACTTTAATATGAGGTCGTATAAAATCTTGTTTTTCAAACTCTGAAGGGTAGTCAATTTCGAAAAATTGTAGCCCATAGTCATTGCCTGCACTTTTATTAGCTATTTTATATTTAGGCAGTGAATTTAAAGTTTGTTTTAAATTCTCATAAATTTTTTCTTTTATGCTTCTTTTTTTAGATTTACTATTTTCCTTCAGTGAGCCAACAGGAGACATTTTGAAATCTATATCTTCAGAAAACCTATTAGTTTTGGTATATACTTTTGATAAACACGTTCCTCCAGTAAACGTCAAATCATACCCTTCAATTTTTATATTTTTAACTTCCTTTATTAAGTTAACAACATAATAATCTTTTTCTATTAGTGCTGGGTAGTCTATACCTAACATGTCAGCTGTTTCTATAAATAATTTTTTATTCATTAATTACTCGCAGGCTAAATTTTTCTGTTCCTATTTTTCGGCTAAATCTATCAGACACTATAACCGCTGCTTTTGTTCTATTTTGAGTGTTATTTGGATCATTAATAGGAGCTGGCCGCCATTTTACTTTTAATCTATCAAGAGCTTCCTCAGAAATTCCAGCAAAGCCATTTTCAGAATCTAGCATTGGTTTTCCAGTTAGGCTATTTTTTCTAGCTTTTGCGTAAAGTCCATAGCCAATTTTAATTAAGACTCCTTTGTCGGCCAATTGACTCAAGGCGCGTCCTATTTGCTTAAGATCACTAAGATCCTTAAAGTCTTTTCTTTGAAAAACTTTTTTACTTTTTGCCTTTCTTATCTTGGTTTTAATTAAATATTTTAAAGAGTCTTTTCTCATAATATATTGCCTCTATTAGTATAATAGCTTAATACGCTTTATATGTCAACAAAAAAGGCTCATATATACTTAGATTAAATGTTCTGTAACATACTGAAATATATGCTTATTTAAAAAAGAAGTGCTCCTTTTTTGCGCCGTCAGCCAATAAAAATTGATGCATCACTAATGCAACAATTTGCAATATATTTAAGATATTGTTTTTATTTAACATGTGTAGAATTAAACTCTCTGGATACATGATTTTTTGCTGACTCAATTAGCTTTTTGATATCATTAAATATACTTTTATCCAATGATCAGAGGCTGAGCCCTTAGCTGTTTGAATAATATTGCTAATTTCATTAATAAAAGTATTAGAAGAAGTATTTTTAATCAATTTTTTTGGCATTTCATTGTATCCAGTATTTGGTAAATTGTTGCAACATGTTGCAACAATCTTTCCCTTAAAAATCAAGTAGTTAAATACAATATATATCTAATCTAACTCATTGATATTAAATTGGTGCATCAGCGATGCACCAATTGTAAGTAATATATAAGATATTGTTTTTATTATAAACTAAGCTAATTGTAAGCCAAATTTAAGTAATTTAACAGGAGTTTTGAGGATTTATTTAAAATCACAACAAGATAATTTTTAATATATTTAATGTAACACATTGTATTTATTTAGCATTATTCTAACTGGTGATAATAAACATTATCACCCCTAAAATCGACTCCAAGGAACTTAGATGATATTAAGTGTATTTAAGTTTTATTTATTTTAAACGATATAGTGTCATATTAAGGTATAAAGTTTAGGAATTTATATGAGATTGACATTAATAATAATCTATCTTGCACTTTTGCAAGGTTGCAGCTACACAAGCCCCACTGAAATGAAGTCATTCTCACAGTCTCAAATAAAATGTAATTCTAATGAAATTGAAATATCAAATATTAGACCAGAATTTTTTGGAGGTGTTAACTGGATTGCAACTTGCAAAGGCCAAAATTACGTGTGTCATTATGAAGGTAATAAAAAAAGAATGCAAAATAAAGCTGTAATGCCTGAAGATTGCAGAAAAATGCCCATATAATTTTTTATAAGATTTTAAACCATACTAGCGATGATGATAATCACCGGTCAAGCTGTCTATTTTTGTTCACAATTAATAGAAAGTATTTAACTGGTCATAAGTTCTATATATCAGGCAGAGGATATATCTAGAAGTAAGACTAGTATTTAAATTTTTGCCCTCAAGATCTCAATAGCTTCTTTAATCACATACAGGGGGATCCAATTCCAACGGACTAAATCCCCACTTCAACATTATTGTCGGTTACATTACCAATACACTGCTTACCAAGCTGCAAGAGTATATCATAAGTTATGCAATATTTGCTGCACGAACTTGACAATACCCCTATGGGGTATATATTTAAATTATATGTTTTATATATTGGCATTTTAATATGTTTACTTTAATTTAGGAGCAGAAAATGCAAAAAATATCAATTATAGGCGCTGGACATGGAGGACTCGCATTAGCTGCTCATTTTGCAACATATGGTGCGCAAGTAACCCTATGTGCGGAACTTGATCATTTAGGCTTTTCCAAAGCTGTAATTAATAATGGCAATAATATTACAATTAAAAATCACATAACAAATAAATTAACTACTGCAACTATATTTGAGGTAACTCATGATTATAAAACTGCTTTGTACAATTCTGACATTATATATATAGTTACTCCAAGTTTTGCTCATGAAGTTGTTTTTATTAAAGTATTACCATATATTGAAAATAGGCACAAAATTATTACGTTGGCTGGTAATTTTTCTAGTATTATTTTTAATAATATATTACAAAAATCTGATATTCATAAACAATGCCTGTTAGCTGATATTTCATCTTTACCTTATGCTTGCCGAGTAGATAGTACTGGCAGTACTGTTGATATTTTCGGCATTAAAAACCAAATGGGCATTGCTGCAATTCCAGCTCTAAGAACTAATGAGATTTTAGAGTCACTGCGTAAAAATTTTCCGACTAAATTAATGGCGTACAAAAACCCACTTGAGCTAGGTTTAAATATTACTAGTGGGATTAGCCATACAATTCCAGCTATATTTAATGCTGGTCGTATAGGTAAAGGTAAAGAAAAATTTTACTTTTATAGAGAAGGAGTTTCAGAGCATACTAGCGTCTTATTAGAACAGCTTGATCACGATAGGCAATACATTGGTAGCCTATATAATTTAAAGCTTCCAAAATATCTTGATTTAATGGATGAATTTTACGGTAATAGATATCAATCAATTTATGAGTTTTTTACTAAAACCCCCGTGCATAATGCACAAAAACTTTGCCCAAACTCATTAAGTGAACGCTATGTTAGCCAAGACATACCATATGTTATTGTCCCGTGGTATGTCCTGGGGAAAGCGAAGGGCTTTGAATCAGTTATTATGCGTAATCTTATTGAAATAGCATCGTTAATTAATAATAAGGATTATCTTAATATTGGTTTAAATGAAGAGAAGTTGATGCCCATTAATTCTTATAGCAGTGACTTTATATATGGGATCGAGCGAGGATGTATCCGTTGTTTTCCATCAGCAGCTTAAATCATATGATTTGGTTAATTGCTGCATTACTAAGTGCGTTAATATTCGGGTTCTCTGGTTTTCTTATGAAAGTAGGCTGTGAGAGGGGGCACAGTTCCTCGATTTTATTATTTGGTATGTATATTACTGGAACCATATCTTTTGCAATTTCGCTTTTGATTCAGCAAGATTATGGTTTATCTATATTAGTAATTGCAAGCAGTGTTGTTGTTGGCCTAGGATCCGCTGTTGGTAATGATTATACTGTTCGTGCTTTAGAGGTTGGGCCAGCTAGCTTAAGTTCGCCACTAATTAATTTAAATATAGTATTTATAATACTGATGTCCTTATTTCTGTATAACGAGAGTCTAAAAATTAATGAAGTAATTGCTATTGGTTTATTTATTGTTTCTTGTGGCTTATTATCATTAGATCCCAAAGAATCTATTGGTATTAAAGATCCCAAATGGTTTAGTTATGTTATAATTGCAATTTTTTTTATATTTTTACGCAACGGTGGCCTTAAAATCACCAATGAAATTGGTTTAAATAATACATTAATACTATTCTATGCCTATTTATTTTCACTAATTTTATTTGCTGTAAAATATTTACCTACAAGAAAATTACAATTTAATAATAAGCAGGGCTTATTGATTGGTTGTGTCGCAGGATTTTTTTCTTACGGAGGACTAGAGCTTTATTCTTATGCACTTATTACTGGTCCAGCCAGTATAGTCGCTCCAATATTTTCATTGCGAAGCATTGTTATGGTGGTAATGTCTGTATTAATCTATAAGGAAACACTAACATTTTACCAAAAACTATCATTACTAACTTTATTTGCTGGCATGGCTGTTATAAGCCTTAAATGACTATTGTTAAATTTTTTAGCAATAAATATATAGCTATTGAGTGAATAAATACATACACTAAGATTATTTTATAGAGATGATCTCATTTACCTGTTAGATTGCTTAAATAATTTAGAGATTTCATTTATTTTATTTTTTTTATTTTCATTATAGGGGCTATTTGTGAAAATATTACTTACACATGAGTGTAAATGATCTTGAAGTATATTAGCTTCAACTGAGCTAACTGCGGAACGAATAGCACTCAACTGTATTATAATATCCGGACAATAGCGATTCTCATCAATCATTTTTTTTATACCTTCTAGCTGTCCAATGATACGATTAATACGAGGAATTTGTTTTGAGTGATCCGGGTTTTTCTTATTGCAATTATCTGACATAATATATTTATCTTCCTAGTATACTAATAACAACAATTGTTTGAGCCTTATTTAAATATATACCCTCTATGGGTATTTGCAAGCATAGAGCTTAAAGTAATTTAAGTTTATTAGGAGTTGATTGTCGAATCCAAGCTTTGCTCCAAAATGGTTAGGCGTTTAACATAAAGCGATGTCTGGCTGTATATTTGCTAGAGCCAAAACTGTAGATCTTGGTTTTGTATAAGAATTAATCCTTCTTTCTAAAAAAATACGCATATAATACTGGTAAAACTAATAGTGTAAGAGCAGTTGATGAAATTAATCCTCCTACTACTACTGTAGCTAATGGTCTTTGAATCTCAGATCCAATTCCGCTGGATATTAACATTGGAATTAATCCTAAGGCTGTAATAATAGCCGTCATTAATACCGGGCGCAAACGAGACACTGAACCTGTAAAAACAGCTTCCTCTATTGTTGAGTCATCTCGTCTATCTTGGTTAATTGCATTTACCAAAACTACACCATTTAAAACAGCAATACCAAAAAGTGCTATAAAACCAATAGATCCAGGAACAGAAAGATATTGTCCTGAAATAAATAAAGCAATAACTCCACCTATTAAGGCTAATGGTACATTAATCATGATTAACATAGCCTGGCCTACTGAATTAAAAGCAAAATATAATAATAAAAAAATCAACGCTAATGAAATTGGGACAACAATCATTAATCTTGCTTGCGCACGCTCTTGATTTTGAAATTGCCCACCATAAGTAACAGAATAGCCGCTTGGTAGTTTAATTTGCTTATCAATTTTTTGTTTAATTTCTGTTACCACACTTCCCATATCGCGTCCTTCCACATTCGCTTGAATTACTACTCGTCGTTGTACATCATCACGTCTAATTTGAGGAGGGGCTGATTCAAGCTTTATAGAGGCTATATCTCCTAAACGAACCCAGGCTCCTGCGCTAGAGAGTAAAATAAGATTGTTAATTGATTCTATATTATCCCTATAAATCTTGCCCAAACGAACATAAATATCATAGCGCTCATTACCATTTATAACCTGTCCAGCCACCTTCCCACCAATTGCATCAGAAATAAGAGACATAACCTGCCCTACTGAAATACCATAGCGCATTAGAGACTCGCGATTTGGTTTAATAACTAGCTGCGCTTCACCTGTGATTTGTTCCATTGCAACATCTCGTGCTCCTTTAATTGCTTTTATTACCTCTTCAATTTTCTTGCCCTTTTCAGCTAGAACAGATAAATCTGGGCCAAATAACTTTATTGCTAATTGTGCTCGCACACCTGAAAGCAATTCATCGACTCGACTAGCAATTGGTTGGGAGAAAGCAAAGATAATCCCTGGATGGATTGATAATTTCTTTTCTATTAGATTTTGTAATTTGGCACGATTATGTGCAGAAACCCATTCTTTTATTGGTTTTAATCCCACATAAATTTCAACATTTGAAACTGGCTCAGGATCTCCTCCTAATTCTGGTCTGCCTATGCGACTTGATGCATATGTAACCTCAGGGAAAGTTAAGATCTCTTTCTCTAATTTATTTGCAACATCCATAGCAGTTTCTAAATTTGCTGAAGGGGCCAGAGTAGCGCGGATATTAAGCGTACCCTCCTCCAATTCTGGCACAAACTCAGTTCCTAGAAAAGGTAAAAGTAATAATGATATAATAAATAGTATTCCAACACTAACCATTATTATACTAGGATGAGCCAAAGCTTTTGTAAGTACAAATTTATATCGCCGCATAATAGGACGTAATATAAAGCTTTCTCTATGTTTAATGCCAAAGCTAAAAAGGTAAGTTGCTAATGCTGGTATTACAATCATGGCCACAATTAAAGATGCAAACATTGCAAGCACTATACTAATAGCCATAGGATGGAATAATTTCCCTTCAACTCCCTGTAAACTAAATAGAGGTAAAAAAACCACGATAATAATAAGCACCGCAAAAAATACTGGCCTTACTATTTCACGAGCTGCTTCTTGAATACGAAGCGGAATAACATGATTGCCATTAACAATTTGGTTTTGATTATCATTATTTATATAATCTCGATCCGAACCAGGGTGAGCTAAGTGTTTGAAAATATTTTCCATCATAACAACCGAACCATCTACCATCATCCCAATAGCAATAGTTAATCCTCCTAGTGACATTAAATTAGCTGAAAGACCCCAATAAGACATTGCCATGAGCGCTAGTCCTACTGAAATAGGAACTGATATCAGTACCAGGAAAGTAGCGCGTAGATTCATCAAAAAGAGTATTAATATAATAAAAATCAGAACAAAAGCTTCTATTAATGCCTTAACTACAGTATGTACTGCTTGTTGAATTAAATCAGCTTGATCATAAACAGGATATATCTCTACTCCAGAAGGTAATGCTTTTTGAATTTTTGGTAGAACTTCTTTAATCCCGTCAATAGTAGCGTTGGTGTTAGCACCTATACGTTTTAGTAAAACGCCAGCGACTACTTCACCAAGGGGATTTGGTTTTCCATCTTTACGATCGGTCATCGTAACTGCACCTTGACGAATTTCGCTTCCATAGACTACTTGCGCCACATTACTAACCCTAACTACTACTCCATCTTTATCTTTGATAGAAATATTTGCGATATCTTTTAAGCCATCATCGCCACTGCGTACCCATCCAAATCCTCGAATAGTTAATTGTTCAGCTCCACGATCTAAATACCATCCTCCCGCATTACGATTATTAGCTTCGATAGAAGTAACCAAATTATCGATAGTAAGTTTATATGCAAGTAATCTCGCAGGATCTACTTGAACTTGATATTGGCGAACCTCCCCTCCGAAAGACAAAATATCCGTAATGCCCTCAACTGGAGCTAACAAAAGCTTAACGACCCAATCATTTAAACCGCGTAATGCCATGATATTATATTTTTCTGGTTTATCAGTGCGCAAAATATATTGAAATATTTGACCAAGACCAGAAGTATTAGGCCCCATTTCTGGAACAGCTAAGCCAGATGGAATTTTTTCACGAGCTGCTTGCAAGCGCTCAAAAACTTGTTGTCGAGCAAAATAAATATCAACATTATCTTTAAAAACAACAGTAACAACAGATAATCCAACTTTAGAAATAGAGCGTACTTCTTCAACATCTGGTAATGAATACATAACAGCTTCAATCGGAAAAGAGATTAATTGCTCTACTTCTTCAGATGCCAAACCTGCAGCCTCGGTATTAATAACCACTTGAACATTAGTTACATCAGGAAATGCATCTAAATTTAGTTTAGGCAATATCATAGCTCCTGCTATAATTGAAGCAAAAAGAGCTATTAGTACTAATAAACGATTATTAACAGCAAAATCAATTAATTTATTTAACATTATATTTTTTAGTATTTAATGTCCATGTGAGTCAATTCCGGTTTTATTCAATTCTGCATGAAGAAAAAACGCCCCTTCTGTAACTACTCGCGTACCAGGCGCAACTCCTTCAATCACCGCTTGATTATCGATAGTTTCAACCATTTTTACCTCAATTTGTTGAAATTTCCCAGGTTGTTTTTCAACATAGATAGCCCAGTCGCCATCAGATGTTTTTAAAGCAGCCTCTGTTGGTATAGCTAGTACTGCAGCAGATTTACCTGATTCAATTTTGCAATTTACATATTGACCAGCGTGTAACAGATCATCTTTGTTTGGCACCTCTACACGCACAGATCTTGTACGAGTTACCTCATCTAATTGATGATGTATTTGAATAACTTTGCCATTGATGTTACGTTCTCCTATTAAGATATGTGCTGTATCTCCTATTTTAACTGAATTAACCATATTAGGTGGCAATTTTGCATCAATCCAGACTGTCGATTCTTCTACTATCTGCAATAGAACTTTTCCAGCTTCGATTAATTCTCCATCTGTAAAACTAGTGTTAAAAATTGTGCCTTCTCTAGGAGCAAGTAATTTGAATTTCCCCTTTGAATTTGATGGATTTTGCGTTTGTAATAAATTATTAATTTCACTTTTAGTCATGCCATAAGCGATAGCACTTGAATAAGCTCTTTGATATGTAACTTCGGCTTCAGCAAAACGTTTTGCTGAAACAGCATCTTTACCTAAATTTTTAACCCGCTGCCATTCTTGAGCAGCTAAAATCAAATCTCCTTGGGTTTTTGCCATATCTACACTAGATAATTCTAATAATTGTTGCCCTACTTTGACGTGTTCCCCTTCTTGCACATACCGTTGTTCTACTTGTGCCGGAAGACGACTAGTGACTTTAGTGGTAAGATTAGGATTCGGAATAACTTCACCAGGAGTAGATATTGAATAAGGCAATACAATGGGTTTTAATTCTGTTACTTTAATATCAGCTATTTTCAACGCAGCTTCATTAAGGGTTATTATATTTTTTTCAGAAGAAAGTTGTAATTTTTCTGGGGAAGCATAGCAAACAAATAAAATAGTTACACCTATAATTATTGCGCTAGTTATATTAATACTTTTTGATATTATACTCGCCATTATATCTCGCTTCTAATCAGTTATGATAATTGTAACCAATGATCTACTTGTCCTGACGCATTTAACAACTCTACCCAGCTTTGCCACGCACGGCCTTTTAATTCTACGCCAGCTATTTGGCTATCAATAAGTTGTTTTAACTGAATTAAATAATCCGTCGTGCTAATTTCTCCTGCTTTCCAAAGACGTTGAATTAAATCTACGCCATCACTGAGAGGTTTTTCTGAAATTTTTTGCCATTCTTGAAAAGCCTCATAAAGAATTTGATATTGTTCCAAACTTCCTATTATTTCTGCTCTAGCTTGACGCAAAATATTATCACGGTTTTTTTGCGCTTCTATAGAGTCATATCCCGCCGCCTCAACTTCTGCTCTATAAGGGTTAAGAACATACAACGGAATACTGACTGATACGCCAATAAGCCTTTTATGTTTCTCATCATCTGAGGATTTGCCTCCTTGAATTCCAATAGTAGGATCAGGATATCGTTCACGTTCTGCTAATTTTATTCTAGCTAGTGCCGATTGATATTGATGCTCTAAAACTAATAGTATCGGTAACTTATTTACTATACTATCTACATCCTTATTTTTTACAGGAAGCTTAGGTAATTTATCAGGAAAATCGGGCAAATTGGTTTTATTAAATCCACTAATTGCTCTTAATGCCTGGAGGGCTTTATTTGCTGAAATTTCAGTATCTGCTTTTGGTGCAAGTGCTTCTGCAAGCGCAAGTTGCGCTAAATCTAAATCAATTCGTGCAATATCACCATTTTTATAACGCTCTTGTGCTATAGCTACTGACTTTTGTAATAGAGAAACACGCTTTTTTACCAAAATAACAGATTTTTGTTTAGTTTGGTAGGTAGATAACAAGTTTAGAACTTGGCTTGCTGTTCGTTGTCTTGCAACTGTTAGTTGTGTTTGCGCAACCAAAGCATTTGCAATGCCTACCTGTTGTCTAGCGCCCCGTTTGCCAGCCCAGTCTATAGTTTGATTAATGCCGATAGAAATTTGCTCTTCCAACCCATCTTGCTTTTGTGCTGTTAATTCCGGGTTGTAGATATATTGACTAGCAGCATTTTCACGAGCTGAAGCTGCGGCAACATTGGCTTGAGCAGCTTGTATTGCGGGATTCTCTTTTAGTATCTCTTTTATAAAAAGGCTAAGTGTTGGCTCTGCCCAAGCTGAGGATGAACCATAAAACAAAAAGGTTACTAGATAACAAAATAATTTTGTTTTAAAACTGATTGACATTCTATTCTTCTCTAGAGCCTGTTTATATTTATAATTTTGTGAGCCCATATGCCGTTTTGGGCAAGTAAACACCTATTTTATTAATTATAGTATACTTTAGAAAATACGTTAATTAGTTGATCGAATAGATAACTGCCTAAGTTAGAAACCTTTGTATTAAATATCTTTGCATCAAAGCTCTATTTTACTATTATTATCAGGAGAGTATTAATTATATGTCTTAAAATCCGCTAGTTGGCTTTAATAAGGAGGTGAAAATGAGTAAGTTACACACGTCAAGATTTCTTTTTCCTAAAGTCAACCAAATACTTATTAGTTCCTTAGTATTTTGCTTATCTGCCCCATACGCTCAAACAGGTTGGTCAATTATTCAATCTCCAGCAGCGTGCCATGTCGGTACTGCCGAGTATAGCCTAAAAAATTGTTGTGCTCAGGACCCTATGGATTCAACACCGATTTTCACAGAATTATAAGTGCCACAATTAATAACCCAATTTCCAGTC
>CAZSRF010000012.1:0-26227 GCA_964609155.1 uncultured Gammaproteobacteria bacterium
TCGCCACTTCCCCTAAAGGGGAAGAAAACAAACTCACTATGGCTGAAGGGTTACCCTCATTTAAGGCTCATAGGGATAATAAGTTGCGTTGTTCACAAGCTTACCAGCATACGGATAGTTTAAAATCCACTCTTTGATTATACTGACTAGCCTTGCTGATTAAATCACTTTGTAAAAATCGAATTGCTATCCTATATCTATTCCCACTGATTTCTGGGTAAACATTATAGTCTTTAGGTACAGTTATACTTAATAGCTGTGGTTCAAATTGATTCTCAATAATTTTTTGATAAACCCCTGCTTCAGAAATTATATCACTAGTAATTGAAGTTTCACGCAGGTAGAATAGGATCTGGTTAATGGCAATAGCAATTAAACTAAATTGATCCCGCCAATTAGTTAATTGATCAATTTTATAGTCAATACTGAATTGTTGCCAATGCTTTAAAAATGGAGAATCAGAACCTGATAGACCGCCGGGTAATAACATCTTTTGGCGAATTATATTTAACCATTCATTACTAGAAAGACTAGCTGCTGTTTTTCCGATATTAGTTTTTAAATTTTTGGAATAAGAGAATAGATATTCAATGATTTGATTTAGTTTATCAACATCCACATCGGGCTGCACACGCATTTTAGAAAATCTTTCTACAAGTCTATCAATATACTTTATTGCTTCAGAGCGCAAATCAAAACGCTCTACAACATCTAGTAAGCTTAATAAGTGCTGCAAGCAAATCAAACATGACTGATCTGTTCTTTGCTTGATATAATACTCAATTTCATTCCACAGATGTTCTACACGTAAGAAGACACGAATTTTTTCATTTAAAGGGTGGTAATAAGTTATCAAATTAATAGCCCCGAAGTCTCGTATTGAAATCATTAATCCAACTATATATTTACTATTAGTCAAAAATTATAATTATGCAAGTATACATTATGTTAATTTATATTAATAGCTCTAATACCTGAGAACTCGCTGGTAATAACGGTGAAATGATCTTTAAATCATCTTTCTTGGGCCTAATCCATAATAATTCTTGTCCTTCCAATCCCTTTACTAAACCTGAATAAGCTTCTATCCTATACACCTCAAGAGTAACATAAAATTCTGGGTATTGATAATGCACTGTGCTGATAAATTTAGCACGTGTAACATCAATATCTAATTCTTCTTTTAATTCTCGTATAATAGTCTGAAAAGGCAGCTCACCAGGTTCAATTTTCCCACCAGGTAACTCCCAATAGCCGGCATAACTTTGCCCTGTCCTACGCTTTGAAATTAGGATTTTTTCCACGTGCAAATCATAAATAATCCCAATTGCCGCATGTATTGTCTTCATACTATCAAATTTGAATCTGAATTGACCAAACCATGGCAATTTTTATATTTATTACCTGAACCACAAAAACACTTATCATTACGACCTATTTTGGGGTGTTCACGCCTAATCGGAACTGCTTTTACTGAAGTATTTTCAGATATATTATTCTCTACTTGATGATTATCTTCAGAAAAAATCGACTCTGGATTATTATGCTTCAATTGCATAGCTCCACGTTCGCGTTCAAGTTGCGCTCTTTTTTGTTCTTCAAGTTCTTCAAATTGTTCTGTAGAGAACATATTATAATGCATCAAGATACTACAAACTTCTTGGCGATAAACATCTAACAACGATTCAAATAGATAAAAAGCTTCCCTTTTATACTCTTGTTTAGGATCTTTTTGTGCATACCCTCTTAGCCCAACAGATTGTCTTAAATAGTCCATAGCTACCAGATGATCTTTCCATTGGTTATCTAATACTTGTAAAAGCACACTTCTTTCTATTTGATGAATAACATGGGTATCAAAATTCGCCTGTTTATCTTCATACGACTTTATAGCCATCCTCCAAATCTTTTCTGTGATTTCAGCAGATCCTAAACTCTGATCATTTTGTAGCAGAGAATGTATATCAACATGTAAATGATAAGTAGAGGCAAGTTCTTTTTCCAGGCCTTGAATATCCCATTGTTCTTCTAAGGTCTCCGGGGGCATGTATTTATGCACTAGCGCTGTAAATGCAGTTTCTATTATAGAAATAACTGTATCATGCACATTGGCAGCAGCCATTAAATAATCACGTTGATCATAAATTATTTTACGTTGTTCATTAGCGATGTCATCATATTCCAGGAGTTGTTTACGAATTTCAAAATGCAGCCCTTCCACCCGATGCTGTGCGCCCTTGATAGATCTTGTAATCATTTTACTCTCTATAGCATTACCGGCCATGCCAAGACTTGCCATCATGCTTTTCATGCGGTCAGAAGCAAAGATTCGCATTAAATTGTCGTCCATAGATAAATAGAATCTTGTCTCGCCAGCATCACCCTGCCGACCAGAACGGCCGAGCAATTGATTATCTATACGTCTTGACTCATGGCGTTCTGAGCCTAAGACATATAAGCCACCAGCTTTTAAAACAGTATCATGCCTTGATTGCCAATCAGCACGCAAATTAACAATATCTTCAGATGATGGATTATCTAGCTTAGCAACCTCAGAATTAAAATTTCCACCTAAAACAATATCAGTACCTCTCCCAGCCATATTAGTAGCAATTGTAACAACACCAGGTCGACCTGCTTCTGCTATGATTTCAGCTTCTTTCTTATGAAATTTTGCGTTTAGAACCTGGTGAGGAATATTATTTTTTTTCAATAAGTTAGACAAGTATTCTGAGGTTTCAATTGAAGCTGTACCTAGCAAAACCGGTTGTTGTTTTTCTCGACGCAATTTAATATCTTGTATAATAGCATCAAATTTTTCTGCTGCAGTCAGGTAAATTTGATCAGACTTATCTAGGCGAACCACAGGCTTATTTGTTGGGATGACTACAACTTCGAGACCATAAATCTGCTGAAATTCAAAAGCTTCGGTATCAGCTGTACCAGTCATTCCAGATAATTTGTCGTAAAGTCTAAAATAGTTTTGAAATGTTATTGAAGCTAGAGTTTGATTTTCCTGTTTGATCTCCACCTGTTCCTTTGCTTCAACAGCTTGGTGCAATCCATCAGACCATCGACGACCTGGCATTGTTCGACCAGTATGTTCATCAACAATTACTATTTCGCCTTGAGTGACAATATAATCTACATCCTTGTGAAATAAATAATGTGCACGTAATGCGGCATTTAAATGGTGCATGATAGCTATATTTTGCGGGCTATATAAGCTATCACGGGAATCAATAATACCATTACTTACTAATAATTCTTCTACATAATCATGCCCTTCTTCTGTTAATTGAGCTTGTTTATGTTTTTCATCTACTGAAAAATGCCCAGGACCATTTTCTTCTAATTGCTTTTTTAATAATGGGACAATAGTATTAAGTTTTTTATAGAGATCTGAGCTATTTTCGGCTGGACCAGAAATAATTAAAGGGGTACGTGCTTCATCAATCAAGATAGAATCCACTTCGTCGATAATAGCATAAGTACGATCTTTTTGAACGCGATCTTCCAACGAGTAAGCCATGTTATCTCTAAGATAATCAAAACCTAATTCGTTATTAGTAGCATATACTATGTCAGCTTGATAATTTTGTTTTTTATCCTCGCTTGTCATATTAGGAACAATTGTACCAACTGTCATCCCCAAAGTTTCATACACTGGCCGCATCCAATTTGCATCACGCTGAACTAAATAATCATTTACAGTAACGATATGCACTGATTTGCCAGTCAAAGCATTTAAATAAGCTGGTAGAGTTGCTACTAAAGTTTTACCCTCCCCTGTATGCATTTCCGAAATTTTTCCAGTATGCAGAGCTATTCCACCTATCATTTGAACATCAAAATGGCGCATATTAAGACAGCGTTTTGCTGATTCACGAACAGCTGCAAATGCTTCAGGCAATAGGGAATCCAATGATTCATTCTTTTTAATTCTAGACTTGAACTCATTTGTTTTACATAGCAAATCTGAGTCACTAAGTTGCATAAAATCTGGTTCTAATGCATTAATTTTATCAACTAATTTAGAGAACTTTTTTAAAAGTCTTTGATTTCTACTACCAAATATTTTATTTAATATAGTTGCGCCAAACATATTTAACTATTCCAAATATTCCGATTATTTAATTTTAGATTATACCATATTTCTCTTATTTTTTAGTAAGATATGTAATAGGGTTTTCTGGTTTTCCATCTCTCCAAACTTCGAAGTGTACATGAGTACCTGTAGACAATCCAGTACTTCCCATTTCAGCAATTACATCACCTTTATTAACTAGCTCACCAATATTAACTAAAAGTTTGCTATTATGTGCATAGCGTGTAACATAACCATCACCATGGTTGATCTCGATCATTTTCCCATATCCACCTGAATCACTCGCTTTAGCCACAATACCACTTGCTACGGCTAATATTGCCGTGCCAGGTTTGCTGACAAAGTCCACGCCTTTATGCAATATTCTGTGCTTATAAATAGGGTGATTTCGATATCCAAAATATGAAGAGATATAGCCACTTACAATAGGCTTGCCTTTAACCAAGGTCTCATTATCCAATTTTTGGTGTTTTAAAACTGTTTGTAAAAGATTTAATTGATTATCTAGAGTAATAATGCTGTTGCTTAGCTCATCAAAAGATCTAAAAAAATCTATTGAACCTTTAGATTCCATTTCAGAACCTGCGTTACTTTCTGATTCAGCATCAACAGCATGAAGATCTTGCTCAGATAAATTAGACGAAAAATTAAATAATTCATTATCTATCTTTGCAAGTTTGCTAAGATGTATACCTAGGGCATCTAATCGAGCAACATGCGCTTGCAGCTTAGCTACTTGCTCTGTGAAGGCATCTAAATGGATTTGAGTTTCACCCTTAGAGGTTTCGATTAATTTTTTTTGATTTACAAGCTCCGCTCGCCAACTTTTTATCCATTGTTTTTGAGTTTTTTGATCGAGATTTTTATGTTTCCCCAATAAATAGCCAGAAGAAAATATGAGAATAAAAATAAATAGTAAGCTAGCAATCAGCAAGTATCTTAACATCTTAGAGATTTTTAAAGTATAGCGTCGATCATAACGATCGAAGTAAATAACATGCATATAATCTAAAAATATTTTGTGTATAATATATTATTACTTATACAATACTATAGTAACTTATACAATAAAACTTTAAAGCATAATTCAATATTACTTAGGTGTAGCATGGGTGTAATATGGACTTTGAAAAAGACATTAAGATTAATAAAATCTTATTCAACAAATATAATACGCTAGGTAAGCTTTGTTCTCACTCACTAAAGCTACAAACTTTAGATAATATTTTAAAAAAAACCCTTGATCATAAATATTCAGCTTTATCTAAAGAATGCAGAGTTGGAAGCATGATTAACAACTGCTTAATTATAGAAGTTAGTCGTAGCGAATATCTAGCTCAGTTAAAATATAATACTATTGAACTTCTTTCAGAATTAAGAAAAATACCACAATTCTCACAGTTAGTAACAATAAAATATAAAGTATGTCCTCAGTTTACTTTAACTTCAGAAGTATTAAAATATTCTAGAGATGCTGATACTAACGAAACAGCTGTGGATAATAAAGAAGCAACTCCTCGTGCATCAATTTTTTCAAAATTCACTGCAGAAATCCAAAATAGTTTACTAAATACAATAAAAAATATTAATAATAATAGACTCCAAGAGGCATTGATGAAATTATTTGAAATCAACCGCTCCTAAGCATAGCAATAATCAATAATGGTATTGAAGTTTCACATTTTCTGATGGAATTAATAAATATATTCTATCTAGTAACCTTTGTGTTAAAGTAACTTTCCATTTTTTATCAGGGACAACTAATGCTTTGCCTTCGGGGCAATTGTACTCAATCAATAGATTACAATTCCCAGGTGTGAAATCAGCTAAGATAGTACTTATAGATTCTAATAAGTTACTTTGTTGCAACAATATATCTGTTAAAGTTATTCTAATAGTATTAGTCTTCGCTATTTTAGCTTCAATCATATCCATTATATGATTAGCCATAATCCGTAAACCACCTGTCATGCGATCTTCAGAAACTCGACCACTTACCACTATTACTTTGTCTTTTTGTAAGAGATCTTGGTAACGCTCGACTTCTTTACTTGACAATACTATATCAATTCGTGAAGTTTTATCATCAAGTGTTAGAATGGCTAGTCTATCACCACTTTTTGTTTTGACACGACGTAACCCAATAATAACCCCTGCTATCAGACTATTATTATTACCAATTTTTAGTTGTTTTATTTTTAAAATGCTAAGCTGCTTAATTTCTTGCTTATACTCATCCAATGGATGGCCGCTCATAAAGATACCGAGTGTATCTCTTTCAGCTTGTAAAATTTGTCGGTTAGCCCAATTTGCTACAATAATCTTATCTTTAGTATCTACACTGCTACTTATATCAGTACCGAATAAATCAATTTGACCACTAGCCAGATTTTTCGCTGCTTGCTCTGCATTTTTAATCGCAGAATCAATACGATAAAATAGCTGTGCTCTGGATTCTCCTAGTTCATCTGCAGCACCACTTTTAATTAAAGCTTCTAAGGCTCGACGATTGACTTTACGTAAATCAATACGTGCACATAGATCATACAAATCTGTATATTTACCATTTTGCTCACGTTCATAAACAATATTTTCAATAGCCGCATAACCCAGGCCTTTTATAGCTCCAAGGCCATAGATAATTTGTAAATCTTTATTGCAAACAAATTTATAAACGCCTTCATTTAAATTAGGTTTTAAAATGGGAATATTTAAAGACACACATTCTTCATAAAACATCGCAACTTTATCTGTATTATCCATATCAGAAGATAATACAGCAGCCATGAAAAATTGTTTATAATGTGTTTTTAACCATGCTGTTTGATAAGATACAAGAGCATACGCAGCTGAATGCGACTTATTGAAGCCGTAACCTGCAAACTTTTCCATTAAATCAAAAATATAACTAGCTGTTTTTTCATTGATATTATTTTTAAGTGCGCCATTTACAAATATTTCTCGTTGCTTAGCCATTTCTTCTGGCTTTTTTTTACCCATGGCACGACGCAGTAAATCAGCCTCACCAAGAGTATAACAAGCTAAGACTTGGGCAATTTGCATCACTTGCTCTTGGTATAAAATAACACCATAGGTTGGCTTTAAGATAGGCTCTAAATCTGGATGAGGATATTCAACAGATGCTCGACCATGTTTACGATCAATAAAGTCATCAACCATACCCGACTGCAATGGACCTGGTCTGAATAAAGCAACTAATGCAATAATATCTTCAAAACAATCTGGCTGCAGACGCCGAATTAAATCTTTCATACCAGTTGATTCAAGCTGGAATATAGCAGTGGTCTCACACGCCTTTAGTAGTCCGTATGTTTTAGGATCATCTAGATTTATTAATTCTATATTAATATTATTATTTGTCTGCGTCTGTTTTTGAGATTCTACATACTGATTAATAGATAAAACAGCCCAATTAATAATAGTTAATGTTCTTAAACCCAAAAAGTCGAATTTAACAAGACCAATCTTTTCAACATCATCTTTGTCAAATTGCGATACTAAAGCACCACCCGGTTCTTCGCAATAAATAGCAGTGAAATTAGTTAAATCGCCAGGAGAGATAACTACACCTCCAGCATGCTTACCTACATTCCGCGCAATGCCTTCTAGTTTTTTTGCAAGATCAACTATTTCTTTAATATTCTCATCTTCGTTGTAACAATTTCTAAAAGTTTGTTCTTGTTCCAGCGCTTTATCCAGTGTCATACCAATTTCAAACGGTATAAGCTTTGCAATTCTATCCACAAAACCATAAGAGTGCCCTAACACTCGACCAACATCTCTGATAACCGCTTTTGCAGCCATAGTACCAAAAGTTATAATTTGTGATACAGCATTACGACCATACTTATTTGCAACATATTCAATTACTCTGTCACGGCCTTCCATGCAGAAATCAATATCAAAATCTGGCATGGAAACACGTTCAGGATTTAAAAATCGCTCAAATAGCAAATCATAATCAAGAGGATTTAAATTAGTAATACCAAGAACAAATGCAACTAGAGAACCAGCACCTGAACCACGACCTGGACCAACAGGCACTGCATTATTTTTTGCCCAGGCAATAAAATCTGCAACAATTAAAAAATAACCTGGAAACCCCATTTTATTAATAACAGACAATTCTAACTCTAATCGTTCAGATAATAATTTACGGTATTCTGCTTCATCCTCCTGTGTGGCAAACTTTTTAAATCTAAATATTATTTCTTCTCGTTTAGCCAAGCCTAGTTTCGACTCCTGCTCTAAATGCAATGATATAGGAATATTGCCCGGCGTAGGAAAATCAGGTAAAAAAACCTCATCAAGAATTAATTCAACTGTACATCTTTTCGCTATTTCAACTGTATTTGCTAAAGCTTGTGGTATGTCAGCAAACAATTCTTGCATTTGTTCTTGTGATTTAAAATACTGTTCTTCCGTATAATCTTTGGAACGGGCAGGATCTGATAATAATAACCCCTTATTAATGCACACCCTTGCCTCATGAGCTTCAAAATCAGATCTATCTCTAAACATAACATTATTTGTTGCAACCACTGGGATATTATGTTTATCTGCAAGGGGTAAAATTAAATTAATATATTGTTCTTCATTAGCTTTATTGGTTCTAGTGACTTCTAAATATAATTTACTTAGAAATATTTTGCTTAACTCTACCAGTTGATTTTCAGCATTTTTTAAATCACCCTTTATAAGCATGTTACATACTGAACCGCCTATCCCTGGCAAAATAGCTATAAGTCCATCAGAACTATTGTTTTCATAAAGCCAAGACAGCTGAAGTACAGGCCCTACGAGGGGTTGTTGCTGTAAATAACATCTACTTATCAATTTTGTGAGATTCAAATAACCTATTTTATTCTGCGCTAGTAATATTAGCTTAGTGGTATAATAAGCAGTGCAATCAGTAAAACTATTAGATGCAGAATCCGCGATAGGAATAATATTGCTTAATAAAACCTCAGTACCAATAATGGGCTTAATACCTGAACTTAGACATTTTTTATAAAACTTAACCGTTGCAAACAAATTGCTACAGTCTGTAATAGCTAACGCAGGCATTCGATGCTCAAGTGCCTGTTTAATCATTTCATCAACTCTGAGTAGACCTTCTTTAATAGCATACTCAGAGTGTGTTCTTAAATGGACGTATCTAAACATCTAATCAGTTAATACTTTTTATTTTATTTTATTTTAGACTCAGATTTCGATTTAATATTAGTTTTAGATTTACTGTCTGGTGTAGCAGTTTCTGTCTGACCTGTAGCTCCAGTATCTTTAGGCGCCAATGATCGCTCCCAAACCTGAGTTCTACCAAGTAGTGATATCCCAATATACCCTCTTACATTAAGCTTGCTTCCATCATCTTCAAGCGAGAAAGTAACTTTATAAACAGAGCCTGTTTTTGGATCCAAAATTTTACCACCACTCCAACTATCAGAATCTTCGTCTTTCGTTACATCCCACATAAAAGTCATACCTTTAATGCGCTGCCCCTTTTTCTTGCCAGGGCATTTATCACATGTTTTAGTTTCAGGATCTCCAGGCTCATCAAGTTTTAAGATTTTAACAACTTTTGCTGAAATTTTATTATTTTTTTCTTCTAATAGCACAATGCTTTTTGCCGCTCCTGATACATCATCAATAGTTTTCCAATAACCCAGTGGCGAACTAGAAGCTGCATAACTAGAGGCATAAAAACTGCTTAATATAATTGCTGTACAAAAAGTAACTATTTTTGTTAGCATTTTAAATAACGAAGCATTTTCGATTTTTAACATTTAGCATTACCCCTTATGTAGATAAAATAAATAACAGACACTATTAAAAAAATAACTTTTAATGCTCCAGTATAATATATGAAATCATCTATATGCCATATCATCATTATAATAAAATTCAAAATTTAGCTATTTTTGGCTAGACACAATTTTATAACTAGTTATTCTATATAAATAAATGTAAATATAGTACAATTTTATTCAATATTTGAGATTGCATTATGATGCCTGTCTTAGATATCTTGATATATAGTACATCATAAAAAAATAAAGGAGTAACTAGTGGTCACGTTATTTTGGGCATTAATTTGGATATTTGGACTAGGTTATTTATTATATAATCGTACAACCCTCCAATCTTTTACAGCCATAACAGGGATTGCATTAATATTAACAACCATTGTCCATCCCTTCTCAATTCTAACCTTATTCTTTGCGTGGGCTGTATATTTAGGAGTATTTGTCACGCTCAATGTCGCAGAATTAAGACAGAAATATATTACACAATACTTGTTTAACCTTGCGGCAAAAACGACACCAAAAATGTCTTATACAGAAAAAGTTGCTTTAGAGGCTGGACATACTTGGTGGGAAGGGGAGATATTTCGCGGTAACCCTGATTGGGAACTTTTACTCAATGGTTTTAAACCCGCCTTAACACCTGAAGAGCAATCTTTTCTTGATAATCAAGTTGAAGAAGTTTGTAAAAAAACAAATGATTGGGAAGTTACTCACAAAAATTTCGATTTACTACCTGAAGTCTGGGAATTACTTAAAAAACATGGTTTTTTTGGTATTATCATTCCCAAAAGGTACGGTGGTTTAGAATTCTCTGCTGTAGCTCATTCAGCTATCGTAACAAAATTATCAAGCTGTAGTATTACATTATGTACTAGTGTTGCCGTTCCTAATTCTCTAGGACCTGCTGAACTACTCTTGCATTACGGTACTGAAGATCAAAAAAATTATTATTTACCAAGATTGGCTAAAGGCGAAGAAATACCATGCTTTGCATTAACAGGACCTGAGGCTGGTTCAGATGCAACTAGTATACCAGATACAGGAGTTATTTGTTATGGAACATACAGCGGCAAAGAATGCTTAGGCATTAAACTTAACTTTAATAAAAGATACATTACACTTGCACCAATAGCAACCGTCATTGGATTAGCTTTTAAGTTATATGATCCCGACAATTTGCTCGAATATAATAAAAAAGATTTGGGAATTACATGTGCACTTATTCCACGCAATACTCCTGGAGTTATTATTGGTGATCGCCACTTCCCGTTAAATACAGCGTTTCAAAATGGCCCTATAGTTGGTAATAATGTTTTCATCCCTCTTGATTTTATCATCGGTGGTATAGAAATGGCTGGTCATGGATGGCGAATGCTTATGGAGTGTTTATCAGTTGGTCGCGCTATATCATTACCATCAACTTCTTCAGGTGGTCAAAATTTGGGGGTCTTAGCCACAGGTGCTTATTCAAGAATTCGTCAACAATTCAATACACCTATTTGTGGCTTTGAAGGAATACAATCTCCGCTAGCCAGAATGGTTGGTTTAAATTATATTTCTAACGCTGCTAGACTAGAAACTGCAGCAGCAATAGACAATGGTATCAAACCTTCTGTTGCATCCAGTATAGTTAAATGTCATGTCACAGAATTCGGTCGCCAGGTTGCCCTTGATGCAATGGATATTCATGGTGGTAAGGGTATCTGTTTAGGGCCTAATAACTATATAGGTCGTGGTTACCAAGCAGCTCCCATTGCTATCACAGTTGAAGGAGCTAACATTTTGACACGTAACATGATGATATTTGGACAAGGTGCTATTAGATGCCATCCATATGCTATTGATGAGATGACTGCAATTACTAATAATGATATGGAGCATTTCGATAACTTAATCTATATGCATGCTGGTTACTTGGCTAGCAACGCTGTAAGATCATTTTGGTTAAGCCTCACAATGAGCAGATTTAGTTTTTCCCCAAAGCAAGATAGTACAAAAAAATATTATCAATGGGCAAATAAATTTAGTGCTAATCTTGCTTTTATTGCTGATTTATCAATGACTGTTATGGGTGGTGAATTAAAACGTAAAGAAAGCATTTCCGCAAGGCTTGGAGATATATTAAGTTATACTTACCTCATGAGCATGGTGTTAAAGTATTATCACGATGAAAGCTCTCCTTCTGAAGATTTAATTATTGTAGATTGGTCATGCAAATATTTAGCCTTTAAAATACAAGAAGCTTTAAATGAAATTTGTCATAATTTCCCAAATCGCTTAATAGCCTGGATTATGAAAGCCATCGTCATGCCTTTAGGAAACTGCCATAAACTCCCCTCTGATAAACTCAACAAAGAGCTTACTAAGCTGGTAACCCAGCCTAGTAATACAAGAAATCGTCTAATGCAATTTATTAGATCCAAGGATTCTGATTGCAATGCTATAACCATGTTGAATAAGACATTGGCTAATACTATCATTGCAGAACCAGTTGCCAAGAGACTTAGTAAGGCAATTAAAGAAGGCAAGGTAACAGCCTTTGCCTATAAAGAACAAATTTTAGAAGCTGTTAACAAAAATATTATTAGTGAAACCGAAAGTGAACTCTTAATTTCTCATCAAAAAGATGTGCTATCGATTATTAATGTGGATCAATTTAAGCATGAAGAATTGGTGTCCTTATCATCAAAACAAAAAGAAATCAGGAAAGAGCCTATGCAAGAATCTATTAAGGCCCAAGCTAAGATAGACATCTAGCAATTTCGAAAGTACAATCCAACTTCGCCTTCTTCTATTGGAAGAAGGTGTCTAATATAGCCAAATATAATAGTAATAAAAAATAAAAAGGCCGTGTCGAAATTTATTATTATTATAAAGACGCTTTATTATTATTATTTTATGCATCTTTCAACTACAGCCCACATGTTTAAATATCGCTCATTATGATCTTTTGGTAAACTCTTAAGCATCAGAATATTTGCATATTTTGTGTGAGCGATTGTACAGTTTAATCACTGAAGGCGAAGGTTTGTTATCAAATAAACTAACTACTACTATCGTAATAATATTTAATAAAAAACCTGGAAGCATCTCATACAACTGTAATATGGATCCCTGATCTGCACCGTTATCTGCCCAAAGGTGCCTAGCTAAAATCCACAATACAACTGTCATAGAACCAATTACAATTCCACAAAATGCACCTTGCTTCGTCATACGTGACCAAAAAAGTGATAATAAAATAACCGGCCCAAAAGATGCTCCTAATCCAGCCCATGCATGACTAACAAGCTCCATAACTGTATTATTTCGGTTCCAAGCAAATAACAAAGCTATTAACGTTATAGAAATTACTGCTACCCGTCCTACCCATAATAGCGTTTTATTATTTGCATCTGGGTTGATTACATGACGATATAAATCCTCCGCAAAAGAACTAGAGGCTAAGATTAATTGAGCAGCAGCAGTACTTAATACACTTGATAAAACAGCAGCAACAAACCAACTACCTAGCCAATCATTTACATTATCCCGCACTAGATAAAAAAACACCTCCTCAGAATTACTTATTGGATGCTCTAAATAAAACACTTTACCAACTAAACCCAAAAGAATAGCACCCAAAAGTGTAAAAAACATCCAGAGCATACAGATTGTTTTTGCAGAATGAATAGAACGGGAAGACTCGGAGGCCATAAATCTAACTAATATATGTATTTGTCCAAAGTAACCTAATCCCCAAGTTAAAGTTGATGCTAATGTAATAAAAATCGACATACTATCACCTTGAGGTAAAAAATCAAAATAGCTTGCGGCAAACTCATGTGGATACTTAGATTTTAAATAACCTACTGATAAAAGTTCAGGATCTCTAATTTCTACTAAATAAATTATATAAATAGGTAATATTAACAGAGCCAAAAACATCAATAAACCTTGAAAAACATCGACCCAATTCACTCCAAGAAAACCACCTACAGTAGTATAAATAACCAAAATACTAACGCCTATAATTAACGCCAGATGGTAATCAATATTAAAAGCTGATGAAAATAACAAACCACTAGATATAAAACCAGAAGCTGCATAAATTGTAAAAAAAATTATGATTACTACTGAAGTAATTGTTCTTAGTACTTTAGATTTGTCATAAAATCTATTTTCTAAATAGGCAGGAATTGTTAAAGAGTTATTAGCTTGAACAGTAAAAACTCTAAGTCTATCAGCAATAAAATGCCAATTTAAAAAGGCTCCGATTAATAATCCTAGAGGCATTAATATATGGCTCACACCAAAAGCATAAATCGCTCCAGGTAAAGCAATCATCAACCAACCACTCATATCTGTAGCTGCAACACCCAAAGCAGTGACGATAGCTTTTAGGCTTCTTCGACCTAAAATATAATCTTCATGACTAACTGTTGCTTTATAAGCACGAAAACCTATATATAAAATAACAACAAAATAAAAAATAAACGTAACGTAAAATGCCATTAACCCACCCTGGTTTCGCATTAACCATTAAAATTAAAATTGAAACTTAATTATGGTCAAACTGACAAAATAATTTTTATCTAAAAAACTTTGGCAACTCATCTCGATGCACAATCATAAGAGCATCCACAGTCCCAAAGTCCTTATCATAATTAAAACTCATAAGCTTTGTGTTACATTTTAAATAAAAGCGTAACAACGAAGGCAGTTCAATTCTTGACTGAAAAAGCTTATGTAATAAATTATTAACATCTTTACTAGTTTTTATCTCAGGCATCAAAACTGAAATATATTTATTATATTTTCTAGTTAATTTAAATTTATGCTTACCATTTACTAAACCATATACCTTATTGTGACTATAATGAGTAGTCAAAAATAAGGCTATAATATCAATAGCTAATTTGGGGTAAACTGATGGAATACTAACTTGACCTAAAAGATAATTGTATTTTGATTGTTTAAGATACTGCACCAGACATCTAACTAAAATTAAAATGATATTTAAGTCTTTTGGTGCATCATCAACCACAAATAAACGTCCAAAATCTATCGACTGCTTGAATATTTCATTAAACTTGGGTTTGAGCTTAACATGCTCCAGAAAATACACACCCTTACTATCTTTATCATCACAAAAACCTAGCCGCAAACCACCTAAAATCCTTTTAGATACTGTATCCCAGACAAACAATTGTTGGTAATGATCATCATATCTGTCAACATCTATAGCCTTACCACTGCCCTCTCCAATTAAACGAAAATTATATTCACGTAAACGGCCAATTTCTTGTAGTACATTAGGTGCTTGACTTCCATAACACATATACAATTCATATTCATTTGTTTCATTAATTGGCACTAATCTAGCAATTTCTTCTTCTAATAAAGTAGTATTGATTTTATCAATAATCTCAGTATTCTCTTCTAGATGCTCAGCAAAGGGTTTGTCATTTAATGCTTCTGTACATAAACGAACAAATGCCATTTTATCATCTTCGTTATTGAACTCAGATAAATACTCTGCATCAATATTACTATTAGTGGCAATTTTAATAGTTTTTTTCTGTTTAGCTGTAAATTCACGAGCAAGCATTAATGTTCTTAATCTTGGATGAATATTACCCACTATGTTAAATAATAAACTATTACGACTAGAACTATAACAAGGAATAATTGGAGCGTTTGTTTTTTTAGATAGACTTAAAACGCTTTTCTTCCACGGCGGATCCTCTATTCCTAAACTTGACCAATTCCAGTGTGCAACTTCTCCTGCGGGGAAAATCATAAGAGCCCCCCCAGTTTCTAGCCATTTTTTCGCCTCAATGACGCTTTTGATATTTTGCCTTTTACTATCATTACTCTCAAAATTATTTACTGAAATAATATTATCTTGAGCAACACTAATAAGATCAAACCAATTATTAGCTAGCATTTTTAGATCTGGGCGAATAGATAAAATTGTATTTAACCAAACTATCACTTCAAGTAATCCCGTGGGATGATTAGCAACAAAAATACAACCACCAGTAGTTGGGATATTAAGCTCTCCGACGATCTCAATATTAACATGCATTTGTTCTAAAATAGAATCTAAGTATACCTTAAAGTTTTGGTGAGATGGCGCATTTTCATGCCAACGCTGTATCTTACGAAAAGCAGGAAAAGACATAATAAGCTTTAATAATAAAGAATACTTAAACTTTATTGATCCTGAATTACTAAGTTTTTTTAGATCAACTAACGCTGTTCTTTTTATCATCCTCTAACTTTTCAACTCATTAGATTATAAACAATGACTAATATGCCCTATTCTATCCAAAATTTCAACACCACGCCGAGCAAAGCAAAACTTACACATAAAAAACTCTTGGGATATTTTAGACTTACAACAAGGCTGTCCAGCGAACAGTTGTAAACTTAAATATAATTACCGGGGGTAGCGTCATCCTACAATTTTTCTGTTCGAAATATTGAAAAGAAGTAATAACTTTCACAGAAAAATTTTAGGATCCAGAGGCGATCTTGCTTATTGGTGCCAATAAGGTAGATTTTTCCTGGATCCTTGAATTTTTTTGCGAATTTTTAGTGTTCTTTTCAAGCTCTCGAGCAAAAAAATCCAAGGATGACGTCGTCGATGGTGGGTTATTTAATTTTCCAACTATTCACCGGACAGCCCTGAGACTTACAACGCATGCACCTACATCCGATTTGTGTAATATTATAGTTAGATATATTATTTACCTAGCAAGGCTATACTTTGAACGTACTAATATAGTTGATTTAATCAGACTCAATCTAAACAATGTAAACAATCAGTTGCTTATAATTTATTAATACTAGATAATTCTAAATAATTTAAACGTCAGAAATTAAAGTTATAAGAATAAATGAAAAATAAAAATAACCGCCCCTTGTCTTTTTTAAGCATTATTTTAATTACTATTGTATCTGTCGATAGTATAAGAAACTTACCTGCCACAGCCATTTTTGGCGGACAGATTTTCTTTTTTTTCATTGGCGCTTGTGTACTTTTCTTATTACCATGCGCCTTTGTTTCAGCAGAACTATCAGCTCATGAGTCTTCTAGTAAAGAAGGTGGGATCTACTATTGGCTTAAAGAGGCTTTTGGTGATCAGGCGGCTTTGGTGGGCATTTGGTTTCAATGGTTAGAAAATGTTATCTTTTATCCGGCCATTTTGTCATTTGTTGCTGGAACTATGGCCTATATTTTTGCACCTGAAAAGGCGACTGCCCTTACTACAAATAAATATTATATCTTAACTGTAATCCTCCTTATTTTTTGGACCTTGACGCTAGTCAACATGCGTGGGATAAAATTAACTACCAAAATAAGTAATCTTTGTACTATTTTTGGCCTTATTTTACCTATGGGTATTATTATAATGTTAGGTTTAGAATGGATAATAACTGGCAATACGATGCAAATAACATTGAACAAAGAAAGCTTACTTCCTGACTTTAATAATCAAAACCTTTGGGTTTCATTGACAGGAATTATCTTATCTTTTTCTGGTATAGAGATTGCAACCGTCTATGTGAAAGAAATAGACCAGCCTAAACGCAAATTTCCTACGGCACTTTTGATCTCAACATTTATTATAGCTACCACTTTATTATTAGGCTCACTTGCAATAGCCATTTCTGTACCTAACCAAGAAATAAATCTGATTGCAGGAATTATGCAGGCTCTTGAGATATTTTTAACAAAACATGGACTGATCCAATGCTTACCTATCATGGGAACTATGGTCGTATTAGGCGCTATAGGAAGCGTCTTAAACTGGATTATTGCCCCAACAACAGGGCTTCATATGGCAGCTATGGACGGTCTTATGCCCAAGGCATTTAAATCTGTGAACAAATATCAAGCGCCAGCCCCTCTTTTATTATTACAAGCCATCTTGACATCAATATTAACCATTGTTTATTTATTACTACCCTCAATAAATGGTGCCTACTGGCTGTTAACTGTTTTAGCCTCGCAAATTTATATGTTTATGTATATTATGATGTTTGTTGCCGCTATAAAATTAAGAAAAAGCTATAAAGCTTCTGATAATCATTTTACCATTGGAAAAAGCAATAAAAGTACTTATCTTGTTGCTTTTACTGGTATTATTGGCTGCGTAATAACCATTATTTCAGGCTTCATTCCACCTGAGTCCATGAATATAGGTTCTAGTTTTTACTACGAGGGGTTGCTAATTTCAGGGCTTATTATACTATCTTTACCTCCTTTTATTATTAATAAATTACGGAAACAACCTGAGATTAACTAGTTTAGGGACTTATTTTAAGTATGAAAAAAACATCTACTATAACAAAAAGCTTGTGGCATAATTTTCTTGGCCATTCACCTCTATGGTATAAAAATACGATTGTCTTTTTTTTAATACTTAATCCACTACTTTTATGTTTGACTGGAAAAACTCTAACTAGCTGGGCTATTTTAGTTGAATTCATCGTTACTTTGAGCTTAACACTTAAATGCTACCCTTTACAGCCTGGTGGACTTATTGTTTTACAATCTCTCTTGCTTGGATTAACAACTCCAGATTTGATTTATAAAGAAGTTCTCGCTAATAGCTCTGTTATTTTTTTATTAATATTTATGTTAAGCAGCGTCTATTTCATGAAAGATCTTTTATTATTTTTATTTACAGAAATCATTATCAAAATTACTAATAAAATTGCCTTATCTTTGACTTTCTTAATTCTTGCAGCTTTTTTATCTGCTTTTCTCGATGCGTTAACTGTAATGGCTATTATTATTACTGCTTTGTACAGCTGTTATACTTTATACCAAAATACCCAGGCAATAGAAGATAAAAATGATCTAGAGCAGTTTAGAAAATTTTTACGTAGTATTATCATGCATGGGGCTGTTGGTACAACTATAGGTGGAGCTTTAACTATTATTGGCGAACCACAAAATTTATTGGTTGCCCAATACACCAAATGGCATTTTATAGAATACTTATATAATATGGCACCAATAACAGTCCCTGTTTTTGTCTCTGGAATAGCAATATGTATTATAGTAGAGAAATTCAAATTGTTTGGCTATGGCTGTGTCATTCCAGCTAAAGCATATGATGTCTTATTAAAACATTACACTCAATCAACCACTAAATCATCAGCTGATCAAAGTAAGCTAATTGTTCAAGCAATAGTTGCAATTATTTTAATATTCTCTCTGGCATTTCATATTGCTGAAATAGGTTTGATTGGCTTAGGTATGCTTATTTTATTAACATCTTTTAATGGTGTTACAGATGAGTTACAGTTAGGTAACGCTTTTAAGGAAGCATTACCATTTACGTCTTTAATAGTGGTATTTTTTGCTATCATATCTGTTATATTACAGCAACATCTGTTCCAACCTTTGATTGATTATGTACTTAGCCTAAGCTTATCTGATCAACCACCGGTTTTTTATTTATTTAATGGGTTACTATCTAGCATTAGCGATAATGTCTTTGTTGCAAGCATCTATATTACACAAGTGTTTGATATGTTTACCCAAGGTATTATATCTCAGGAACAATTTTCAAAGCTAGCTATTGCAATCAATATGGGAACAAATATACCTAGCATGGCAACCCCTAACGGTCAGGCTGCTTTTTTATTTCTATTGGCTTCTACTATTGCACCATTAATAAGGCTTTCTTACTGGCGCATGATAGTCATGGCTTTCCCCTACACAATATGTTTAACGTTTGTAGGGTTATGGTTTATTATGTACATATAAATAAACCATATCAGTAACTACTACACAACTTACTACTATTAGGTAAATATGCTTTCTAAATTCTACTTAACCAAGAAAAAAAATGCTTTTCAAATTTTTTTCAAGATCTTACAAAGTGTTATTGCATCTCTTTTTGGAATTCAAAGTAAAAAAAATATGCAAACTGATTTTGAAGAAGGAAAATTTGCCTACTACATAATTACAGCAATTATTGTTTTTATATTATTACTAATAGCGCTCTATAAGATAGTTAACATTATTATTTAGCTCATCCTCATCTATTCTCATACTTATTACTGATAAATTGATATCTTAAAAATGCATCAAAATGATTGATATCAGTTCATTAACAAAGTATACTATGCTAGTTTAATTAAGTATAACAATACAATAAGCAGTCATATAACTTAAATCTGTATAGAGGGAAATAAAATGTCAACACCTAAATCAGACTTGCCAACAATACGTAACTATTCTATTAACTTAATGTGGATTAATGCAACACCAACTACTGAAGCAACTTATATCTGTCCAGATATGAGTAAAATAGAGTTAAGTTTGAGACGATGGAGAGCAGCAAATCCAAATACAGACACAGCAACAATTAATTTGTGGTACGATAGCGAAACAGTGACCCCTGGGCAAATTAAAAGGACAATCGAACACCTTGCAGTACACCGTGTTACATTAAAAAACATTAGAGAGATCGAAATAGTTAACAACAATCCGTTCGCTTTTTCTATGGGCATGAGCTTTTATGTCAAAATCGATATGCTAAAACTCGCAATATGTGCAGATCAATTATGTTCTGGTACTTTTGATAGTACGCTTTTTACTGATATTGACATTGGGGATACAAGACCACTGAGACCTGGCATATCTAGAAGCTGGACAACAGAAAGCACCACTAGGCGTGATAACCCAACTTATGCACCACGTGTCTTAGATGCAGAAGATATTCAAGCGACAGATAGAATGGGCTATGAGGAACTTTTTGATCGTAAAACAATGGATATGTTCAAAGGCAATCCATTAATCCTGGGAAGAGTTGGTGAAGAAAGATCAGATCCGATCAAAGCATTTGATAGCGGTGATGCTGCAGTTACGCTTTTAGCCTGTTTGGGGCAAACAGAATCAGCTGAGAATCAATTTATTCAAATGTATAGATCAGATGCTATGATAAAAGCTGTGAAAAGTGTCATAAATAATTATTTATTTTTTGTTTATGTGACAGCATTACAACGACCAAGTGACGCTGAAAAAAGAGGTATTTTTGATAGTATGGGTCATTTTGCTTATCAAATAACAACTTGTAATCTACTACCTATACTAGCGTACCATTTTACACAACAACTTACACAAACAACCATATGCGCTATAGATCTGCGAAGAATAGTGGTTACAAGTCCTCTTAGATCTCCTGTGACACCTAATTTAAGGTATGTACACCAGGCCATAGAGGTAGAACACATGAACCTGATACTGAGGGTTTTATACCTATACCTACAACATTCAGATATCCTGCATACAAACCTCAGTTATATCCAGATGCAGTACAATGCCCACCTCCTCCAGGTTATAGGCCATCATAAACTGCGCTAGAGAAAAGGCCGATTGGGTATGCACATATAAGTACATACCCATTATACCTAGTCACACTTAATGCTAAAAACAGACAGTTACCAGGAACAGCATTCAGCTTTTCAAAAAATTAATCAAACACAATCAAGCAAGTTAATAACTAGTTAAGTTAATAAAGTTATAATTACCTCCATAGCAGCATACAAGATTTAAAATATAATTTTTACTAGGTAGGAGATTTTATGCCAACTATAAATATTAACGTGGGTGGACTTTGGAGAACAACGATTGAGATTACTGAAACAACAACCTGGTACCAATTGGCTTTCTTAATACAAGAAGCAACTGGATTACCAACTGATATACAGCTGACAACACCATCAATGGGTGAGGACAGAGGCGTTACTGGATTGACTGATGGGGACGAATTAATGGTTGAGTGGCGTGAACGTGTGGGAAATCATCCGCTGCATTATGCCGCAAGAGATGAAAACGTGGAGGCAATACGTAGCTGGGTTGCTTCTGGCGCAGATGTGAATGTTATTAATACTTACGGAAGTACGCCATTAATGTTTGCTGCCCTTAACTGGAGAGTAGCTGCAGCAGCAGAGCTAATGCGTCTTGGAGCGGAGGCGAGCACAGTCAATGAAGATGGAGAGAATGCTCTTCATTTCTTTGCCCAGCGTGTTGATAGGTGGTTCGTACCATCATCTTGCCCACCAGTTGAGGAGATGCTAGAAGCACTTGTAACTGCAGGATTAGATCCAGAAGCAAGAGATAACAGGGGTCACACTGCTTATGGATTAGCATATGATCAGCGGGAAACCTGGAGGGGTAGAGTTCGACAACTGACTGCAATAGCTATGGCAATTGAAATGAAGCTCCCTGAAAGTCCTAGACCTAGACGTCCATAATTAAGTGAAAACAGGAATATAAATTTAAACCAGAAAGGTATAAAAGTATTACGATATTCCAATTTAGATATAAATAACAATTTGCATAACGTATTGGAAGATATATATTTTCAAGTGTGTGTCAGATTGTAAATGGTACATACCCCTCCACCTCACTTCGTTCAGCACCTCCCCTATGCAGGGGAGGATAAGGACAGTAAACGCCTCACTATATGTAAGACTACATCAACTAAGCGTATGCTTCTTCACGTACTGACGAGCGCTGATTCGCCGAAGATCTCGCTAGTCTATCTAAATCAGATTTTAACCAACAGCCAAGCATGTCTACATATTCTGAACTACTATAGGTTGCAGCAAGCAAGTTCATGCCCTGTACTTTAGCTGTTAATGTATTAGCTTGTAATTTAGCTTGAGACGCATTTAAACCTAAATCTTCAAATTGTTTCTGAAGCCAATTGACAGTATATAACATTAAATTAGCACATTCAGATGCTAAAGACCCACCTTGCTTAGCAAGTTCTTGGCATAAGCTTCCTAATTTATCACCATGCTTAGTTATCCACTCTGCATCTTGCAATTCTTGTTGTAAAAAAGCATGCAGACGTGCTAAAGCAGAATTTTCAGCTTCACAATTTTGTAAATTCTGCTTTAACTCCCCTAAGCAAAAAGCAATAACAGCTTCTCCAATAGCTTCTTTAGTTTTAAAATAATAATACACGTTTCCAAGCGGCACATCAGCTTCTTGAGCGATATCAGCAAGAGTCGTAAGATTAAAACCCTGTTGAAACATTAGTGTCTTAGCTGCGTCTACTAAACGTTCTCTCTTATCACTTTTCCTTGGCATATTGACTTCCATATTACTGTTTATATATTGAATTTTACTCTACTTAACTTACTACCCACTGTATTGAGGCTGAATTTCAGCAATCAATACAGTATGTAGATCTCAAATTAATTTATATTAATAAAATTGTATTTACACATATTATTACGATAAATTATACGTTAATTGCACTCCAACTAGGTTGATACCAGATTTAACTCTAGCATTCGCCATAGCATGACTAAAAAGCGGATTCGATACTATAGGCTGCTCATTTATACTAGCTGATTTAAAAAATAAATGACTATAGCCCACATCAAGATTTGCACGTTTAGAAAACATGTATTTAAAGCCTGTAGATAACCAATAACGATCAGCATCAGGTATTCTTAAATTTCTATGTTTATTTTCTACTGGGCTAGCATCGTAAGCTGTACCAAACTTCCAGAGTAATGCATGATTATATCTATAATTAGCACCTAAAGAAACTTTAAATGTATTTTTAAATTTCTCTTCTACTATACTTTGCGCCAAATTGGTATCAGGGTACTTTATGACTAATTTTTTAAACCTATGCCAATTAGTAAAAGTAACATCTCCCATAATATCCCATTCTGGTGTTAAACTTTGAAAAGCACTAACTGAAGCAACTTCAGGTAACGTTACTGTAGCTTTAGCTTTTTGATTTACTAATCCAGTAGCTGGTAGAGCAAATACTGGATTTATATTTTTAACTTTTAGATGACCTTCTACATCTTGTTTAACTTTAGAACGAAAAGCAAATCCCATTCTGGTAGCTGTAGTAGGCTTGAATAAGACCCCAAAATTATAACCAAAGCCATAACCATCGGCTGTATTTTTCGCTGAACCATCAGGACCACAAGGCCAAATCGGAAAGTTATCTATTTGTCTTGCCAAAATAGCTTTTGCGTATTGTACACTAACACCAGCACCAACCGACCATTTACTATCAACTCTGTAAGCAAGATTTGGATTGAAATCAATAACTTTTAATTCAGAAAGGGTGCCAAAATAACGAAAACGAGAAGTTTTATCATATTCTGTTTTTAAACCAAACGGGGCAGTAACACTCAATCCATAAGCCCAATTTTTATGCAATGGACCGCCAATATGAGCTGCTGGAATAGGCACATAAGCACCAGCATCATCTTTAGGATTACCTGTTAATAACGGTACACCAGCAAAAGCTCTTGTTGCACTACGCATTTTTGCATCAATAGCTGGGAAAGGACTGTTTAAAGAAGCTACAACTTGATGGGTATGAAATAAAGTTAGCCCTGCTGGATTATAAAAACTAGTGCTAACATCTTCTGCTATAGCAGCTCTTCCTGCAAAAGCATTTCCTAGGCCAGAAGCACTTTGCTCGTTAAGTGCAAAAGCACCTGCATAACTACTGTTATAAGCAATGCTTAACATCATTGGAACCAAAGTCGCAGACACTACTCTACAGGACTTACCGAGAAGATTTTTGCCCTTTATCATTTTTTTCTCCATGTATTTATTGAACAAACAAAAATATTTGATACAATATTGATTAATTAAACAAGCTTAACTGCTTCGCGCAGTAAACTCGCCTTGCCAATACTGTCTTACTATACCAAATCTAGCTAAAAGTTAAAGTATTAAAATAAAAAAATACATATTAAAATGGATAAAATACACATCATCCCCTTACCTTACAGTAAAGACCTGAGTATATACGTAAGCAATATTGCTGAATACCCATGGAGCATCTGGCTTGATAGTGGAACAAATAACCATTGCCATACGGAGACATTCAATACTTCAAACCGATTCGATATAGTTAGTGCATGGCCAAATAAAACTATAACATCGTACAATAAAAATTCTATAGTTCAAGATATCACTTATAACAATAAGTTTCTTATAGTTAATAAAACATTTTCTCGCATTTCAAATAAAAAAATTGACCCTATAGAACTATTAACTCAGCATTTAAATTTACTTCAATCTAATGATTATAATGAAACACCTAAAGATTGCATTACACCATTTTGGTATGGTGCCTTAGGTTACTTTAGTTATGATTTAAATCAATTGCTCTACAAAAAAATTAAAATCCATAATCCATCAAATATTCCTTTAATGGCAATAGGGATATACTCTTGGGCTTTAATTAGCGATCATCAATTAAAAAAAACATACATAGCATGGGATAATAGATTTACTAAAAAATCTACAATAAATAGCATTTATAGCTTATTAACACAAACAAATAATGAACTCAATAACGCCAAGAAAAACAAAATGTTACATGAGTATTTTTCTGAAAACATATTTTTTACACCGCATACTGAGCAACAAGAATATAAAAATAACTTCAATAAGATTAAATCAAATATTTATAATGGCAATTGTTATCAAATAAATTATAGTATAAAATTTGCGGCTCGCTTTAAGCCTGACAAACATATTAATACAAACATTTCCACCTGGGATCTTTACAAGTATTTACGAAATTTAAATTCAAATCCTTTTTCTTGTTATTTCAACCTATCTAATAATTTACAAATTTTATCATTTTCTCCTGAGAGATTTTTAAAAATACATAACAATAGAGTTATTACACAACCCATCAAAGGAACCCGTAAAAACCATCCGAACGTCAACTCCATCAATATTAATGATTTAGTGACAAACCCGAAAGACCGTGCTGAAAATGTTATGATTACAGATCTAATGCGTAATGATTTAAATAAGTTTTGCATACCAGGGACAGTAAAAACACCAGAACTATGCAAACTTTATACTTTTCCAACCGTACATCATTTAATTAGCACAGTAGAAGGTTATTTGAAACCTGGTATACATAGTTTAAATTTATTTAAAGGATGTTTTCCAGGCGGCTCTATCACCGGTGCTCCAAAAATAAAAGCTATGGAAATTATTCAAGAACTAGAAAATAAAAATCTAAATTCGCATCGAAACATCTATTGTGGTTCAATAGGATATATTAATATTAATAACAATCTTGATACAAGCATTACTATCCGAACACTATTACACTACAATAACACTTATTATTATTGGGCTGGAAGCGGAATTGTAGCTGATTCTAATTATGAGGATGAATATAATGAAATTTTTTATAAAATCATTAAAACTTATTAAAACCGCTTAAAACCGCTTAAAACCGCTTAAAACCGCTTAAAACCGCTTAAA
>CAZSRF010000012.1:26327-48604 GCA_964609155.1 uncultured Gammaproteobacteria bacterium
TTAAAACCGCTTAAAACCGCTTAAAACCGCTTAAAACCGCTTAAAACCGCTTAAACTGTACTAGTCTACTTGAACAGTATGTGTTCACGTAGTATTGTCACCTCAATTCGAGTTCGGGTAAACACTTAACTTGAATAGACTCTTATGAGTCTTTAGTGTGCCATATTATAACCTAGATTCCACATTATCCATAATGAACCTAAAACCAGAATAAATAGATATATAATAGTTAATGCAAAAGACAGTGTATTGAGCCTGGCTTGCTCACTAGTATAATTAAGTCTCAGAAAATACATTAACTGCGCAAAAAACTGCAAAACTGCAAAGAAATAAATTATGAACACTGTAGCTGTATAAGGAAACATAGAATTCGATACAGCAAAATAAGGCACTAATGTTGCTAGAACACAGACAATGATACCAATTACATAGTTAAACAATGTTTTTTCATTTGTGCCATACTCTACATTTGACTCATTTTTTTTAGATGACTTCATTTATACGGCTCCTAGTAAATATACTATTGAAAATATAAATATCCAAACTATATCCAGAAAATTCCAAAATAACCCTAGATATACCAAGCGCTTTCTTACTTCCGAATTAAATCCAAATACTGCTATCTGCAACATAGCTACCAGTATCCATAGTAAACCAACACTTACATGCAATCCGTGCGTGCCAACTAATGTAAAAAATGACGAAGCACCACCACTAGCTGACCAAACATATCCTTTATGAGCTAATTCTGCAAACTCATTGATTTCAAGACTAATAAATACCACGCCAAACATAAAAGTTAACAACAACCATAAATTGGTAGCTTTTATTTTGTTTTTATATGATTGCAGTACGGAAACTCCAAAACAAAAATTACTTATAAGTAAAGCGAATGTCTCAACTAATACATAATCTAAACTTATGTGTTCTTTTAAAGTGGGACCATAAGATCCTGGACTGTTGAGGACTAAGTAGGTTGCAAACAATGAAGCAAATATCATACAATCAGTGAGTATGTATACCCAGAACCCAAACACATCTCTGGAATCTCTGCTATGTATTTCTAGATGGTTGCTACTCATGCGCAAGTACCTCTTTAAAATGTGCAACTTCGGTTTCTTTAACATCCCGGGCTTTAATATAATAGTCAACGTCTAGGTTAAAAGACTTAACGATCACAGCGATGATCACCGATATCAATGAGACAACTGCTATGAGCCACATATGCCAAATTAAAGCAAAACCCAAGATGCCAACAATAATTGCTGTTATAAATCCAGCTAACGTATTTTTTGGCATATGAATATCCTGATACTGTTTTTCTTGAGGATGCATAGGTCGATTTTCTTTATTATGCTGTTTATCATACCAGAACTGATCTATCCTATTTACTTTTGGCTCAATAGCGAAATTGTATATGGGTGCAGGAGATGAGATAGACCATTCTAACGTCCTACCATTCCATGGATCACCAGTCCTATCACGTAATTTATCGCGGTTTATTATACTATAAATTAACTGTGCGATTTGAAAGAGCACACCAATGAATATTATCGCTGTGCCTATAGCCGCTAATATAAAATATGGCTGAACTCCTACATTATCGAAATGATTTGTTCTTCGCATGTAGCCCAACAAACCTAACATGTAAATTGGCGTAAACGTCACATAATAACCAACCAACCAGCAAATGAATGCATAAATGCCAAGCTTCTCATGCAACTTGAATCCAAACATTTTAGGAAACCAATAAATAAATCCTGCAAAATAGCCAAACAATACACCACCAATTATGACATTGTGAAAGTGCGCAACTAAAAACAAGCTATTGTGAAATTGAAAGTCAACTGGCGGTATAGCTAGCATAACCCCTGTCATTCCACCAAAAGCAAAAGTTGTAAAAAATGCTGTAACCCAAAGCATAGGGGTTTTATAAATAATTCTTCCCTTGTACATTGTAAATAACCAGTTAAATACTTTTACACCCGTTGGAATGGATATAACCATCGTGGCTATTCCGAACACTGCATTTACATTACCACCAGCACCCATAGTAAAAAAATGGTGTAACCAAACACAAAAAGACAGCACAGTAATTACGGCTACTGCATACACCATAGTAGTGTAACCAAATAGTTTTTTTTGAGAAAATGTTGCAACAACCTCAGAAAAAATTCCAAATGCTGGCAAAATCAAGATATATACCTCTGGGTGACCCCATGCCCAAATTAAATTGATATACATCATCATGTTACCACCAGCGTACTCAGTAAAGAAATGCATATCTAACATTCTATCTAAAGCCAATAATACAAAAGTTGCTGTCAGAATTGGAAACACGGCAGCTATTAAAATCATTGAACATAGAGTAGTCCATACAAACACAGGCATCTTCATCAGGGTCATCCCTTTAGCCCGCATTTTCAAAATTGTCACTATGAAGTTTATACCGCCAAGTAAAGTTCCAATACCAGCAATCTGTAGCCCCCATAGATAGTAATCTATACCCACCCCAGGGCTGTACTGCAATTCTGACAAGGGTGGATAAGCAAGCCAACCAGCGGAAGCAAATCTTCCAATAGCAAGAGATAGATTTACCAACATTGCGCCAACAAATGTCATCCAAAAACTAAAATTATTTAAATAAGGGAAAGCAACATCACGCGCACCTATTTGCAGTGGAATTACAATATTCATTAAACCAAACATGAAAGGCATGGCAACGAAAAAAATCATTATCACACCATGTGCTGTAAAGATCTCGGCAAAATGCTCTGGAGGTAGAAAACCCACAGCACTGCCAACAGAAACAACCTGTTGTGCACGCATAAGCACTGCATCAGAAAACCCCCGCAAAAGCATGACAAACGAAAGCAACAAGTACATTATACCTATTTTTTTATGATCCAGAGATGCCACCCAATCGAACAATACCACTTTCCACTTTTTAGTAACCGTTATTGCTAAGCATACACCAACCAATACTACTATCATAAAGCCCGTTGCTGTCATGATAATAGGATCATGCAGAGGTATTGCATCAAGGGTTAATCTGCCTAAAATATTCATACTCACTACTTATATCTCCGCTCTATATTATTTTAGTCTTTTAGACTAATCTGCCGACATCACTGGTGACAACGGATGTTTGTCACCATTGTAAGACATTATGATTCTATGGAATAACTTTGGTTCAACCCCTTTAAAGTACCCCTGTGAACTGTCAAACGTTTCCTGACGAACTTTTACATACTGGGCATGTGATAATTTATTGGCCTTAGATTTCATTTCAGAAGTCCACTTAGAAAAATCACTAGCTTCCAATACATCGACATCGAAATTCATTTTAGAAAAGCCTTCGCCATTATATTGGGTATTGAAACCTTTTATTCGTCCTACTTGAGTAGGAACAAGATGCAGCTTAGTCTGCATTCCAGCCATGGCATAAATCTGGCTGCCGAGTTGCGGGATGATAAATGAGCTCATAGGAACATTATCTGTGGTCAAGTAAAACTCAACTTGTCTTTTATTTGGCAACGCCAGATAATTTATAGTTGCAATATCATACTCCGGGTAGATAAACAACCATTTCCAAGGCAACGCGACTACCTCAACTCTCATCACTTCCCCTGGGTAATTTATCTTTTGATAAGGATCTAGCTTATGTGTTGATACCCAGGTTATTGCTGCTATAATTGAAATTATAACACATGGAACCCCCCACCATATACTCTCGAGCAAAACACTATGGCACCATTCCGGTTTATATTCAGCTTTATTATTGCCTTCCCTATAATTATAGACAAAAGCAAAACTCATAATAATCACAGCCCAAACAACTATTAGCATCAAGGCCACTGTATTAAACATTATTTCACGTTCTTCAAACGCGATAACTCCCTTAGGATTAAGTATGCTAGGGTGATCTGCACAAGCGGTCAAATTGAGTGTTATAAAAAGTAAAGTTACTAGAAGATAGATCCAGCGCCTTTGTATTAATAAAATTGGTTTACTATGTTGTTTATTCATAAAACTCCGATTCAAAGATCTCAGCTAATTTAAGGCATCAATAACGCTATGTCATACCTAACTATCTCTGCTACAAATCCCACATATAACAGCAACAACCCTAGAATGAGGCCAAACAAACTAAACATTGGAGGAATCTTATCAAGATTCTTATGCATTAATGCTCTCCAGTGATTAACAAAAAAAACTCTGTATACGCCGATGATCACCATCATCAAACTAACGAAAGTTACACACAGCTGCCAGCTCAGAGAATATGCGTTACTTTGTACTAAAGAGTAAGAACCAAATATTATCGGCAAAACTCCACCCATAATATATCCAGTTTCTTGATTGACCATATTTTTTGCCATAGCTTTAGCTTCTTCTTGATTGAATAATATTCCTAGAGATAATAGTACAGAAACCACACCAAACCATTTTGCAAAAATTATATAAGTCATACCCTACTACTCCCTTCTGATCTGAAAAATTATATCTAACACATATTAATTAAGAAATATCAAACTACTAAGCAACCCCTGTTTTTAACTTAACGCCAGGATATCGCCCATCACGCCCCTGTCTACTGAATGGTAACTAAAATCGACTTAAATGTCTATAAATATTAGAAATATTAGAAGTGTCAAATTGCCTGCTATTAAAAGTAACCATAGATTTTAAAAACTAGCTAAAAATTGAATCGTTGCCTGATATTTCAATGTAACTCTAATAAATTTGGGAGAAACATGAAAAATATGAGCACGACAACAAGAATGTTTAAATTTAATGAGGGAGATAGAAAAGCACCTAAGAAAGATAAGATCAAGATGTTAGACGAGCTTTGCCAAAATTTCAATTACAGCCGTAACTATATCATCAGAAAATTAAGGGCTGCTCCTTTTCAAAGTTACATCAGTTATTAGACAACGAATTGTATGAATCAGTCTGTTGAAGGTTACCTTTACTTACCAATCAACACGATGACAATCATTCTGGACGTAGCATGGGTTTCTTATCACCAATACTTTCTTCTATAATATTTCTCGCACGATGAAGTCTTGAACGAACAGTCCCCTCTGGGATATTTAATAACTCTGAGATTCTCAGATAAGAAAGACCTTCTATTTCTCTCAAGACTATCACATCGCGTAAGATCTCTGGTAACCCTTCTAAAGTCTCTACGATAATACTTTCTGTTTCATCTGAAACCAGAATATCCTGAGGGTTTTCATTGGTGTGTATGTCAACAGCAAAATCCATAAAATCAGTAAAACTATTATCTAATGTTGTCGATAATGGATTACGTTTCATCTGCAACAAATAATTTTTAGCAACACTAGTAGTCACACTATATAACCAAGTATAAAAACTAGACTCCCCTTTAAAACTTCTAATGTATTTATGTACTTTAAAAAAAACTTCTTGAGATACATCTGATAGATCAACTGTCTCACGAATAAATCTTTTTATGATACACATTACTCTAGGCTGAAAAATTTTAACAAGCTCTGTAAAGGCTTTATCGTCCCCTTCTTGAGCCCTGCTAACAAGCATAATGATCCTAGCATTCTCTGCTTCTTTAGAAACAACATCAGGTTTTCTCACAACCACGCTTTACTCCAACAACAAAATCAATATGTTACAATATTAGCTTAATAACTAACACATATAACTTTATTATAGCCTGGTTCTGCAAACTGTGTGATTATTGGGAACTTTTTTTTCAATAGCCAGTCAAATACAAGGTAAGTTTGTGATAATCCTGAATATCAATCATGTCTGGAGTGATGATAACCGGGATTATTTTATACTGGTAGTTTTTCAATAACTTAGGAAAAATCCACTTTTTACCTACTCTAAAATGCATAATAATAAGGAAATTTGATGCATAACCTTTAGGTTCAAGAGTACTTGTTAAGACTTCTTTATTTGAGAACATCAACTGCCATCTACTAGGATCACAGCTTTGTTCATCTTGCCATAGGTTAATTACTGAATACCTACTAAGTCGATAAATATATCTTTTTATTAAATAATAATAACTTAAGGCCAGAGTTATAAAAACTACTACCATATACCATACTTCAACCCCAGATAAAGAAGCTAAAATTAAAACTAAAAGATGCAATCCACTTATAAATGTAAATAAATATCTGGATGGCCGTAAAGTCAAATTAATTTTCTGGTGGTTTATTTTCATGAGTTATAATATCAACGATGACATCATTAAGTGCTGTATTCTGATGGTTGTATTTTAATATAAAAATATCCCATAACTCTGGATCGGATAAGTCCATTAATTGTTCAAATTGACTAATCAAATATGTTGATTGCAATATTCTAGAGAAATTACTTACTAAATACTTCTGAAGTATTAAATCTAACTCTAGCATTCCCCTACGAGCCTTGAATTTCAATCTTCGGAAAATTATTTCATTATTTTCAACATATTTATTATCAAGCTCCTTGTTCATGAGTCACCCGCAAAAAATATTTAATCATACTTTCATCAAGAAGCGTGCTAGTATCACCAAAATTATTCGTATCGCCTAAAGCAACACTACGTAATATTCTACGCATAATTTTACCTGATCTTGTTTTTGGCAAGCTATTAACAAAAAATATTTTTTTTATCAACGCAATACTACCTATATCATTTTTCACGTGTTGCTTAAGCATTTTTTCGATTTCAGAATAGTTTGCTTTTATATCATTGTCCTTTTTTAAAACTACGTAGGCAACTATCATCTGCCCTTTAATGTCATCCGGCAAAGGTATAACAGCAGCTTCAGCAACACTTTGATGCCCTACAAGAGCGTTTTCTATTTCAGCAGTACCCAACCTATGGCCAGCTATATTAATAACATCATCGCTACGGCCAAGTATCCAATAATGACCATCTTCATCACGTCTTGCTAAATCACCAGTGTAAAAATAATTTTTAAACTTACTAAAATAAGTTTCTTTAAATCTTTCTGGCTGTTGATATACCCCTCTGATCATTCCAGGCCATGGTCGCGTGATCACTAAATTTCCTTCTTTTTTTTCTTTTCTTTCATCTATAATATTGTCATTATCTTCTAGTATTTTTAAATCCACACCATAGAATGGCAACATAGCACAACCAGGTTTAAGTGCATTATTACCCATATTAGCTAAAGGCGCGATCATAACAGCCCCTGTTTCTGTTTGCCACCACGTATCAACTATAGGACATTTTTGTCTACCAATGTGTTTATAATACCAATTCCATGCTTCAGGATTGATTGGTTCACCAACAGAGCCTAGCAAACGTAATGATTTACGACTAGAACTAGATAAATGCTTTTCACCTTCGCGCATTAAAGCTCTAATTACTGTTGGAGCCGTATATAAAATACTAATCTGATACTTATCTATAATTTTCCAAAAGATATCATAATCTGGATAATTAGGAGTTCCGGCAAATATTACCGCAGTAACACCACTACCCAGCATACCATATACTAAATAGCTATGACCAGTAATCCAGCCAACATCTGCAGTGCACCAGTATACATCTTTGCTTGTAGGATAAAATAATTCTTGGAAACTAAATATTGCATGTAACAAATATCCTGCCGTAGTATGCAGTACTCCTTTTGGCTTACCTGTCGAGCCAGATGTATAAAGTATAAATAAAGGGTGCTCTGAATCAACAAAAACCGGAGGGCATTCATCACTAACTTTATCTTCGAGCAAATGATACTGTTGAATATTATTATAGTCAGTATTAACACTAGTAAGTTCAGAACTATAAAAATTTTTTACCAAGAGAATATTGATATCTAAATTTTGCACATGATTAAATAAATTTACTTCCTTACCTCCACGTCTTGTTAGATCTGTAGTAACTAATAAACTACATCCTGCATCTTGTATCCTTTGGCTTAATGAATTAGCAGAAAACCCAGCAAATACTACAGTGTGAATAATCCCAAGTCTAGCGCAAGCCAACATAGCCACAATAGCTTCTATCGTTAACGGTAAGTAAATACAAACTCTATCGCCCGTTTTAAGACCTAAGTTAATCAATACATTAGCAAACCTACAAACTTTTTTATATAGCTCTCCATAAGTAATACTTAATTGATGATTTAGCTCATCTCCTTGCCAGAAGTACGCTATTTTATCTGCATTTTTATCTAAATGAATATCCAAGCAATTGTAACAAGCATTAAGTTTACCATTGATAAACCATTCTATTTTTAAATCCTGCTCTGCTGTTTCCTCAAAAAAAAGTAAGTTTTCTTTGCAAACCTCATCAAATGGTTTATGCCAAACTAAGTATTTTGTTGCTACTTCTTGCCAAAAATCCTTAGGATATGCTATAGAATACTCATATTTCTTTTTGTATGCTTTATAATCTCTTTGACTTTGTGCTTTGTCTTGACTATCTCTCATTTTTGTCAGTTTAATAAACCTTGTCTGCCTAACATTATAATTAATTACAAAACTGTCGCAAATTAAGTTAGAATAGTCAACTTATAGAAAAAATATCAATAATAGCTCATATGTCTAATAAAAATTCAAATAGTATTCAAGAGTATTTTTCAGAACATATAATACTTCCAGAAACCTGTACAAAAAAAAATAAATATCTTATATCTAGCACAGGCGCCTTACCATTGATGATTAGTCAGGTGAGTAATTTTCACAAAGGATCTTTACTTATAATATCAACAGATCCTGAGTATACTGATAAACTAGAACGTGAAATTAACTTTTTTGAGTCTGAACTAAATTTTTTGCCTTTTCCTGACTGGGAAACATTGCCTTACGATAGCTTCTCCCCTCATACGCACATCATATCACAGCGTATAGAGACTTTATACAAATTAAGCAGCATAAGTAAATCTATCACTTGTATTTCGTTAAGTACTGCTCTTCATAAAACTTGCCCTACTGATTTTATCAAACAGTATAGTTTTTTTATTAAATTAAAAGACAAATTGAATCTCAATAATTTTAAAAATCAGTTGATTACATTAGGATACAACCATGTTACTGAAGTGACGGTGCATGGTGAATTCACTGTCAAAGGCTCTGTATTAGATATTTACCCAATGGGTTCAAATGTTCCATACAGAATAGATTTATTTGATGATGAGGTTGATTCTATCAGGGTATTTGATCCAGAAACACAAAAATCTCTTACTAAAATATCCACAATAAATTTATTACCAGCGCATGAGTTTTGTCTATCTGAGGAGAAAATAAAATTATTTCGCAGTAACTGGCGAGAATTAGCACAGGGCAACCCTTTGCAATCTAAGATTTATAATGATATTAGTGAACAAATTATTCCCAGTGGAATTGAATATTATATCCCTTTATTTTTTCATCAAATGGGAACAATATTTGACTATTTGGCTCCTGATACTTTAATTATTATTATCAATAATTCAACAAAAGCATTAGAACAGAATAACAATAGTATAAATCATAGTGATTACATTAATAACAAAATTCAAAACTTTCATCATTTTGTAAAAAAACGTTATGAAAATAATAACATTGATTCAAACTCTCCATTATTACCACCTGAACGGCTATTTTTAAGTTCTCAAGTTTTTTTTGGTGAAATTAGCAAATTTAAAGTCATAGAAATTGATATCAACTCGACAGTAATAGACGCGAATGCAATAAATAAATCTTGGCACAAATATCTAAATAGTTTACTACCCATCCAAAGTAATGTAATTGCGATAGACAATCATCTAAAAGATCCACTCAACAGATTAAAAGACTTTATAAAAGAAAATAAAACAAGTAGCATTCTGTTTTGTGCCGAATCAGCCGGCCGTAAAGAACTTATGTTAGATTTATTTAAAAAAAATGACATAAAAAATATTAATTTAGTAGCTAATTGGAATGATTTTTTATTAAGTAATAGCCAGCTAAACATTAGCATTGCCAAGCTAGATAACGGTTTTATTCTAGATAATTTATCACAAAGAATAATTGTCATATCAGAATCAGAACTATACGGTCAACAAGTTCAGCAACGAAGATTACGTAAAAACAAGTCTATCCAGGAAGCTAATAACTTAATAAAAAACTTGTCTGATTTAAAACCAGATCAATATGTTGTCCATGAAACGCATGGGGTAGGTAAATATTTAGGTTTAGAAACAATAACCATCAACAATATAACATCAGAATATTTAAATCTACTTTATGAAGATAATACTAAGCTTTATGTTCCAGTCTCAGCTTTAGACAAGGTGTCTCGTTACAGTGGTCTTAATCAAGATAATATTAAATTAAACAAACTTGGCAGCAAATCATGGTCGCAAGCTAAACAAAAAGCTTTAGAAAAAATAAAAGACACTGCTGCAGAGCTTCTTGGGATATATGCTAAACGCGTCCATAATACTGGCTTTGCTTATATCATTGACACCATAGATTACAGTAAATTTTGTGCTGAATTTAAGTTTGAGGAAACACCAGATCAAGCGCTAGCTATTACACAGGTTTTACATGACATGCAACAGCCTATCGCAATGGACCGATTAATTTCAGGCGATGTGGGCTTTGGCAAAACCGAAGTAGCACTGCGTGCATCTTTTGTTGCAGCAAGCAATAATAAACAAGTAGGAGTTTTAGTCCCGACCACTTTATTAGCGCAACAACACTATGAGAACTTTTGTGATCGTTTTGCAAACTTTCCTGTTAAAATTGATTTACTGTCTAGATTTAGAACGGCTAAAGATCTAAATAATGCTATAAAAAACATAGAATCAGGTAAAACAGATATTATTATTGGAACACATAAATTATTACAAGAACATATTAAATTTAAAGATTTGGGGTTATTGATTATAGATGAAGAACACCGGTTTGGTGTATCACAAAAAGAAAAAATCAAAAGGTTTCGCTCAAATATTGATATTTTAAACTTAACCGCAACTCCTATTCCACGCACACTAAATTTAGCATTATCTGGCATAAGAGATTTGTCCATTATAACTACACCTCCTCAAAAACGTTTAGCTATTAAGACTTTCCTATGTGATAAAAGCCCTGAGTTGATCCATGAAGCTATTAGTCGAGAATTAAATCGTGGCGGTCAAGTTTATTACTTACACAATAATATAAAAACCATCACTCAAACCCAGGATGAAATCAGCAAGTTATTTCCTGATGCCAAAATTGCCATTGCTCATGGCCAAATGCGCGAAAGAGAATTAGAAAAAATAATGTCTAGCTTTTATCATCGTCGCTATCATATTTTAATTTGCACAACAATTATTGAAACAGGTATTGATATACCTTCAGCCAATACCATACTGATGGATAGAGCTGATAAATTAGGCCTTGCTCAAATACATCAGTTACGTGGTCGAGTTGGTCGTTCTCATCATCAAGCTTATGCTTATTTATTTAAACCTAAAGATGCTAAAATTTCATCTGATGCACAAAAACGTTTACAAGCTATTACTAGCCTTGAGACATTAGGAGCTGGCTTTATTTTAGCAAGTCATGATATGGAAATAAGAGGCACTGGGAATTTACTAGGTGATGAACAAAGCGGTCACATAGAAGCTATAGGCTATAATTTATATATGGAACTATTGAATAAAGCAGTACAGGCTTTAAAAGATGGTGCCATACTGGATCTTGAACAAGTTGAACAAGAATCTTGTGAGGTAGATTTAACAAGCTCTGCCTTATTAACAGAAGATTATATTCCAGATATTAGTCAGAGATTGGTATTATATAAACGGATTGCGTCTGTTAAAGACCATTCTCAACTTATGGAGTTAAAAGTTGAACTTATTGATCGATTTGGTAAACTACCCGTTGCTACCCAAAATTTATTTATAGCTACAGAAATCAAAATTAAAGCCACTCCTCTAGGCATAGTTAAGATAGATATAGGAAATAGCTCTGGAAAAATTAAATTTAACAAGCAACCCAAAGTTAATCACTCGGCTATTATTAATTTGATTCAAAAAGAAAATAAAAACTATAAATTAGCTAACAATGATGTATTAAATTTTTATTTTCCAATGGAAGATTTAGAGCAAAAATACCATACTATTGTTAATATATTAGACAAAATCGCTATGTAAAATAAACTGATTTAAATATGAAAACAAAATTTACTTTAAATATATTATTAATTTCATTAACTTTGTTATCTGCTTCTATGCCGTTAATTGCTAAACCTATATCAGAGTATCAAGTAGAACTAATAATATTTAAAAATAATAAAAAAGATGATATCAATAATGAAACTTGGTCAGATCCTAAATTAAACGTACCTGAAAATGCTGTAAGATTTGAGTCTTCAACTTCAGATGTGGTTAACACTTCCCCTGATATCACGCCTAATAGAAACCATGCATTACTAAATACAGATCAACTAAAGTACAGTAATATTTACAATAAATTAAAACATAGCCACCGTTATACTCCAATTGCTCACATAGGATGGATACAATCAAAAAAAGAGACACATAACTCTAAACCTATTTATTTTAACCTGGGAGAAACTTATCAATACCATTCCTCACCTGCTTATGAAATTGAAGGAGTCATTAGCTTTTCTTCCAAGAAGTTTATTCATGCTAATATTGATTTAGTTTATACTACGTTGGATAAAAAATTCTCCATTAATGAGACACGTAGGTTAAAAAATAAAGAAATAAACTACTTTGATCATCCTGCGTTTGCTGCTATCGTGATTATACATGAACTAGACTAGACTATACTATACAAAAAATTAGCTTTCATGCTCTTTAGCCACCGCATATATGCCTGGAGCATTTCTTAGATATTCTTTATAATCCATACCATAACCATAGATATATCTGTTTTCTACAGTTAAAGCGCAGAAATCAGCTTTAGTAATAGCACCCGGTTCACGTTGACACTCTTTTTCAATTAAAACGGCAGTGTAAACAGCTTTCGCACCCTGAGACTCTACATACTCGACGATCTTTGATAGAGTAATACCCCCATCTAGAATGTCATCAATGATTAATACTGTCCTATCTTTTAACGATCTTCTTGGCTTGACAACCCATTGCAAATCTTTACCTGTAGTATCTCCTCTATACCTTGTAGCATGAACATAATCCATTTCCATGGGAAAATGTAGGCGCTTTAACAATCCACCTGTAGGTATCAAGCCACCAACCATAACAGTCAAGCAGATAAGATTACTTTCACTTAAAGCAGCATCTATCTTTTCTGCCATGATATCAATAGCAGCTTCTACTTGATTTACAGTATAAAGCTGAGTAGATTTGGCAAGAACTTCATTAATATATTCTAAAGATAAATGTGTAGTCATGAAAAGATATAATACCAGATTAGAACATGGTGAGGCTATTATAAGTAAATTAATGAGCTAAGACAAGCATTATTAAACTATTTGTTAAACTATATAATTTGTCTCATCCGTCAAGTTTGCCTGTGCAAAACCATTTTTTCGCAAAACACAGCTATCGCACTTGCCACAAGCATACCCATTGGCATCAGCCTGATAACAAGAAACAGTATGATAATAATTAACATTTAATGACTTACCTAATTGCACTGTTTGGGCTTTAGACAAATAAAGCAATGGAGCCTGAATAATTATTTTATTCTTTGTATTTTTTGTTGCTAAGTTGAGTAGGTTTTGAAAGCTTTCAAAATACTCAGGGCGACAATCGGGATAACCACTGTAATCTATAGAGCTTGCGCCTATAAAAATTTCTTGAGCATAGATTACCTCAGCCCAAGCAAAGGCTATAGAAATAAAAATTGTATTGCGAGCTGGGACATACGTTGATGGTATAGGATTATCTTGAGAGCCCCCAGATATAGAGAAGTTATATTCTGGTACATTTATATCAGGATCAGTTAAAGCTGAATGACCTATTTGCGTCAAGAAGTCTACGTTAACAATTTTATGCTCTACTACTTTATAGTTACTGGCAATCTTTTTTGCAGCCTCTAACTCAATTCTATGTCTTTGCCCATAATTAAAACTCAAAGCATAGCAATCATATCCCTTGTCCACAGCAACAGCCAAGACAGTAGTAGAATCCAAGCCACCAGAAAGCAAAACGATACATTTTTTTTTAGTTTTACTAATATTTTTATTACCCATAGTATATACTAGCCTAATTTACTACAAAGTTTACAGTGGGATTGTACCGTGTCAGATATTTTACTTCAATATTTATTGTTCTTAGCCAAAACTTTTACTCTATCTGCTGCTATTCTAATCGTATTTTTAATAATTTTGGCCTTTTCTGCTAAACAAAAGCAGTCCTTAAAAAGCGGTAAGTTAGTGATTGAAGATCTTAGTGAAAAAATTGCCGATGAATTAAACGAAGTAAAAAGCATTATTTTAGATAAAAAACAATATAAATTAGATTTAAAAAAGCAAAAAGAACTCAACTCTCAAAAAAACAAAAAATTTGATTCAAAAGACTCCAAAGAATCCAAAGAGTTAAAAACCAAACCAAGATTATTTGTCCTAACCTTTGATGGTGATATCCGAGCATCAGCTGTAACCGATCTTCAGTCTTGTTTAAACGCAATATTACCTGTTATTGACAAAAAACAAGATGAAATCTTACTGAAATTAGAAAGCGGTGGTGGCATGGTCCATGCCTATGGTTTGGCAGCTGCTCAACTAGATAGAATAACGCAACGTGGAATTAAACTCACTATAGCTATCGATAAAATTGCAGCTAGTGGTGGCTATATGATGGCTTGCGTTGCCGATAAAATTGTTGCAGCTCCATTCGCTATTATTGGTTCTATTGGTGTTATTGGACAGCTACCAAATTTCCATAAACTTCTTGAGAAACACAATATAGAATTTGAACAGCATACAGCTGGCGAATTCAAAAGAACGCTGACAGTCTTTGGCAAAAATGATAATAAAGCTCGTGAAAAATTCAAAGATGAATTAGAACTTACACATGAATTATTTAAAAAATATATAACCGATCGCAGAAATAATTTGGATATAAATCAAATTGCTACTGGTGAACATTGGTATGGTCAAATTGCACTTGAAAAAAACTTAATTGACAAAATAGCAACTTCTGATGATCTTATCCTAGATTATTACAAAACACATAGCTTATATAGCATTAAATACACCAATAAGAAATCATTTACAGAAAAACTCACCAGCTCAACGCAAAGCTTAATAAACTTGTTCAAAGCTAATATAGATTTAACACATTAGATTTTTTCGAAATTATTTCCATCCTTGCATATGTTTTTCTAAAATCTGCATAGCTTTAGCATGTAACTGGCAAACTCTTGATTCAGTAACTGACAATATTTCACCTATCTGCTTTAGGCTCATTTCATTATTATAATAAAGAATTAATACCGCTCTTTCTTTTACGGGTAGCTTTTCTAAATTTTCATCAATTGCTTTTCTTAGGAATTTGTTTTCAATACTACGAAAAATATCTTTATCTTCACGACCTAATAATAAATTTTCTTCCTCTATTCCTATGTCTTCAAAATAAAAAACTTTATAATTATTTTTTATACTTCCTAACTTCTGATATTCATTTTCTGACATATTTAAATATTGACATATTTCACTAGTCGTAATTTCTTTAGAGTTATTATCCGCTAAGTAATCATTAATTTTTGATATAAGCTTACTGTTTCTATGAACCGAACGAGGCAACCAGTCCTCTCTTCGTATTTCATCGATCATTGAACCACGAATTCTAATGCTTGCATATGTTTCAAAGGTAGCTCCTTTGGTAGTATCATAATTCTTGGCTGCCTCAAGTACTGCCATTAGCCCAACCTGAATCAAGTCATCCAAATGAATATTTGGTGGTAATCTTGAAATTGTTTTAATTGCGATTCGCCTGACAAGAGAACTATAAGTCCTCAAAAGCTCATCCTGAGACATCAATTGAATATTATTTCCCATAGGAATCAAAAATTATTATTATTATTTTTTGTTATAAATTATTTTTATTATTTTTTATTATTTTTTACACTATAGAGTATAGCAGTTGAATGTTTTTTAAAGATACATTAAAGATAAATTGACTTAATTTTTATTAAGCTTTAATATGTATTAGCTTAGCCAGTTTTATAGTATAGGACTAACATTTATCAATGCTACAAAAAATAGTTAATAATATCTTTGAGTTACAGAATTATTACCATCGACATTTACTTGGCGTTTTTTATAAAATTTTAGCGCTTTCAAGCTTTTGTATTCTTTCTTTAAGCTTTGAGAATCCAGAAAGCTATGAGATGGATTCTATTACCCAATTAGGGATTTTAAGTTTCTTAGCCACCTGCCTACTTCTTCCCGCTGTGGCATATTGTAGAAAAGAATTAACTACATCCAACCTTAAACTTTATCCTTTACGTGCTGTATTAAGCATTGCAGCAATGATCTGTTGGATAGAGGCTATTAAGTATTTTGGTAGCGTGAACTCTATATTAGTGAATTACTTATCTCCTATTATTACCGTCTCAATTGCAGCTCTATTTAATACTGAGAAAATTAAATTCAATTATGTTGTTTTAGGGCTTATATGTTACTTAGTAATTGCTTACTCTCTAAGAGCAGAGCTTGAGATCTCATATTCTGGTTTTATTTTTGCTCTTTTATCTACCATACTATGGTCTTCTTGTGAAGTTATTTGTAAACGACAAGCATCAAGTGAACACTTTATCATTCAAGCCTTTTATACTTTTTTGTTTGCATCACTCTTTTTATTACCCTTTTATGCCCAGCATTTGATTAATTTAAATCCAATATATATTCCTAGCTTTATTAGCATGAGTCTTTTAAGAATTTTTAATATCCTCTTATTGTTTTTAGCAATTAAATCATCGACATTAAATTGGCTTGCGCCAGTATCTTATCTAAAGTTTGGTTTAATTGCATATTGGGCCTATATACTGCAAAATACTGTACCTAAAATTGAACATATTATTACTGTTATCATCTTGATAGTACTTAATATTATTGCTTTAAGAATGCAAAAATCTGATAAACCGCAGGATCAATTAGCCACAAACTAAGATTCTAATGCTTTTGTTATGTAAGACCCAAACTCTTGATGCTCAACTAAAAAAGCATCATGCCCATAAGTAGAATGGTGCTCAATAAATCTGGGTGAAAACCCAGCTTGTAACAAAAGATTATAGATTTCTTTTTGCTGGTTTAAAGGGAATAGAATATCACTATCAATACCAGCTACAGTAATATTTACATTACAATCAAAATGAACAGGTTTAAATCCAGCTGCATGATAGCATGTCTCAATAGTTAAATCATACAAATCCATTGCATTTAGTAAACATAGATAAGAATTTGTATCAAAATAATTTACAAACTTATCTGCATTATAAGAAAAATAATTATAGAGTTCAGAATTTTTATACACTCCTGTAATATAATTATCATTTAAATCGAAGTCTTTGGTCACATCCATAAATCGCAAGTTTAGCTCATCTAATCCACGATAATATAGATGTCCAAGCATGCGTGCTATTTTTAATGCGGATTTATCATTGATTGATCTAGATTTAATAACTTCTTGCTGAATCATTCTATTAAAAATATTAACTGGATAAGCCCGTGCTGCAGTTGCAGCAACAAAAAGATTATCCATACTCTTAGGGAAAAGTTGCAACCACACTAAACTTAACATCCCCCCCATAGAACTACCAATTACTAATTTTAATTTGTTTATACCCAAATGGTCTAATAATAATTTTTGGCTATACACCATATCATGGATAGTTATCAACGGAAAATTAGGATAATTACTCGGCCCAGTTGAACCAAAACAACTACCTAGATTATTTATACAAATAATATAATAGTTGTCCGTATTCAGTGGTCTATCTTTTCCTATCATGCAATCCCACCATCCCGGCTGATCCTCTTGATTCCTTCTTGCAGCATGAGCACTCATTGACAAAGAGTGATGAATTAAAATAACATTATCTTTATTTGCATTTAATACACCATAGGTCTCATAGGCTAATTCTAATCTTGTTAAATATTTACCACTGACTAATTTAAATGGTCTATCTTGTCTAAATAAATAAGAGCCATTGTTTAAATTTTGGTTGTTTAAATTGACTGCATTTTTTGGCATAATAAATACTCTTTAATCCACTATTCGTAGTAAATATACTATTACATATTGTGAGGCCTTTAATCAAATGGACTTTACTTTTACAGAAGAACAATTAGCAATTAAAAACTTAGCTCGACAATTTGCTTTAGATGAAATTGCTCCTTATGCCCAGAAATGGGATCAAGAATGCTTTTTTCCTATTGATACGTTTCGTAAAGCTGCTAAATTAGGCATGGGAGGACTTTATACTAGATCAGATGTTGGTGGAACTAATTTATCTAGATTAGAATCTGCTTTAGTCTTTGAAGAACTCTCATCTGCCTGTGTCGCTACTGCAGCTTACATCTCTATTCATAATATGGTGTGCTGGCTTATTGATAATTATAGCAACGATGCTACGAGAAAAAAATACTTACCAAAATTAGTTAAATTTGATTATCTTAGTAGTTATTGCCTAACTGAACCGGATTCAGGTTCAGATGCAGCTGGCATGAAAAGCACTGCAGAACTAAAAAATGGCTATTACGTAGTTAATGGTTCAAAAGCTTTTATTTCTGGCGGCTCAGTCAGTGACGTATACGCTTGCATGGTAAAAACAAATCAAAATAGTATTAGTTGTTTGCTTATTGATAAAAATACTAAAGGCCTAACATTCGGCGAAAAAGAAAAAAAACTTGGATGGAATTGCCAACCTACAACACAAATTTTTTTTGATAACTGCGAAGTACCTGTTGAAAATCTCATTGGTACAGAACATCATGGATTTAAATTAGCTCTAGAAGCCCTCAATGGTGGACGTGTCAATATTGCTGCCTGCTCTATTGGCGGGGCTGAGGCATGCTTGAGACAAAGTAAAAGTTATTGCCATGAAAGAAAACAATTTGGACAGTCTCTTGATAAGTTTCAAACTTTACAATTTAAACTGGCTCAAATGGCAACAAATTTACACGCTGCAAGACTCATGACTTACCATGCTGCAAATGCTTTAGACAATAAATCAAATAACTCTGATATTGATAACTATATTATGTACTGCGCTATGGCTAAGCAATTTTCTTCAGATATCTGTTTCAATATCGCTAACTCTGCTATGCAGCTTCATGGAGGGTATGGATATCTTAAAGATTATAATATAGAAAGATATTTCAGAGACTTAAGAGTGCATCAAATATTAGAAGGCACAAATGAAATAATGAGTTTAGTTATTGCAAGGCACTTATTAAACGAAAAAAATTAAAACTAATTAAAATGACTAAACAGGACTACTATCCATATGACTGAATTTAATTATAACAATATTATTTTAGAAAACACTTCTGATAATTTTTTAATCATTACTTTAAACAGACCCCAGTCTCTTAATGCCTTGAGTTTTGATTTATTAACAGAATTAAACTCTATTTTAGATAATTTAGAAAAAATCAATAAAAACATTAAAGGACTTATTATAACTGGCGCTCAAAAAGCTTTTTGTGCAGGAGCTGATATAGAGCAACTTGCAGAACTTAATACTACAAGTGGCTATAAATTTGCTAAATTTGGACAACAAGTTTTCTCTAAATTAGAACAACTACGATTCCCTTCTGTGGCTGCAATTAATGGTTATGCTTTTGGTGGAGGTTGTGAGCTTGCAATGTCTGCTAGCGTGAGAATCGCCTCTAATAAAGCACAATTTGGTCAACCAGAAGTCAAACTGGGTGTGATTCCTGGTTATGGAGGTACACAGCGTCTAGCTCGTTTAGTAGGCAAAGGGAGAGCTTTAGATTTATGTTTATCTGGTAGATTTATAGACGCTCAGACTGCTTTAAATTGGGGATTGGTTACCGACGTAGTCGAAACTGACAACTTACTCGAGCATACTAAGAACTATTTAAAAACTGTAACCAGCATGGCACCATTAGCTATTGCAAGCGTTATAACAACTATTAATCATGGATACGATCTTAGCTTAAACGACGCTCTAGAACTAGAAGCAACTCACTTTGCTGTAACCTGTGGCACAAAAGATAAAGAACTAGGTGTAAATGCATTTTTAAATAAAAAAACACCTACTTTTACTGGTAATTAAATATTTAACATCCTATGAAAACTACAGAACGCGAAGTATTATTTGAAATAAAACATGGCACTGCCAGTAATATTGGAATGATTACACTTAATCGTCCAAAAGCTTTAAATGCTCTTAACCATGAAATGATCATGAGTATTTATAATATATTATTAGAATGGCGTGAGGATTCTGAAATAACTATGGTTGTTATCCGTGGTAACTCAGAGCGAGCATTTTGTGCTGGTGGAGATATTCGTTCTTTATATACGCACGGCAAAAGCAAGCCATTAGAATGCATGCAATTTTTCCGTGATGAATATCAACTTAATAGTTTAATATATAATTATCCTAAACCCTATATAGCACTATTACACGGATTAACTATGGGGGGAGGTATTGGTGTTAGCCTGTATGGTAGTCACCGTGTTGCAGCTAAGGATCTTATGTTTGCTATGCCTGAAACTGGTATCGGTTTTTTCCCAGATGTAGGAGGCAGTTATTTTTTACCACGTTGTAAGAACCATACTGGTATATATTTAGGTTTAACTGGAGAAAAAATCAATTGCTTTGAAGCTGAGTATCTTGATCTCATCACACATATTATTGACAATGAAGATTATACAAAAGTTTTTGATAGCATTATTGGCAAATTGAGCGAAACTGAATTCCATTCAAGTACACTTAAAACTCAAATATCAAATCTTTTATCAAAATATTGTGTAAAAATTAAAGATAAAAATATCAATACTGAAAACAATAAAATTAAATCCAATCTTGATTTAATTTCCAGTTGTTTTGGCCAAGACTCCATTAGTAATATATTGAATGCCTTAACAAAGAATTTACCATCAAATTTTGCTGCACAAACATTAGATACTTTGCAAAAAAAATCCCCTTCTAGCCTATTAGTTACCTTAAAGTTACTACAACGTGGCATAAGACTAGATTTTGAATCGTGCATGCGTATGGAATATAGCTTAGCTTATGGCTTTTTAAAACATCATGACTTATATGAAGGCATTCGCGCTGCAATAATAGAAAAAGATAATAATCCTAAATGGGAAAAAGTTTCACTAGCCGAACCTAACAGTATAAACTATAGTGAATATTTTGCTTTAGACATCCCCAGTTGGTAGATTACCTAAGGCTATCTTTAAACTGGAAACCTATTGATAATAAAATAAAAAATTTAATTAGATAACATAACCAGAGCTATTTTAAAAAGTCTTTGTCCAAAGCACCAAAGTCTGTTACTAAATTAATGTAGGAGTGTGATATGTCAAGACCACCATATAATGGGATACTTAGCGGACATTTTGAAAAAGAAAAGATCACTGCTACATGGATACCGGACCACAGAAAAGAAGGCAAATACGCAGCCCGCATTAGCGTCCCTCAAAGTGAGTTTACCGACCTCAAAAGTGCTCAGGAATATGCTAATCACTTCAATTTGCATGGGGCCCCTCATCTTACTGTTGAAGAATACTATGGAGGCGGTAGAGCTGCCTGGATGTTCTTTGTAGGAGAAGACAGGTTGAAAGCTATTATTAGTGGGAGCTCTGGATCAATTCAGTATAACGCAGCTAAGGACTGGCTTAGACAGTTGGTTAGCGAGAAAAGAGAAATTCAAGATGCTCTGGCTGGTAGAGAGGCTAGTCATGCAGCAGGAGAAGAACCTGGTAGGCCACCCGCAGGCAGACCTAGCCGATAGCTCGGGATAACGGGCTATTCGTGCTTGACCGAGATGAGAGGTAACCCTGTAAAAGTTCACCCATGATCTCAAATAGCTCAGTACTCTCAGTGGCATGGCCTCAAAAGTGTCTGCAAAGTAGAAAGTATACGTCGTTGTGGCAGTAAAGAAACAACTAAAATTAGATATTATTTATCAAGCCAAAGAACCAGTGCTGAAAAACACCTGAGTTATACTAGAAATCATTGGGCCATTGAAAATAATCTTCACTGGATACTAGATGTTATGTTTAATGACGATAGAAGCCTTATTAGAAAAAATAACGCTGCTGAAAATATATCCGCGGTAAGAAAAATGGTAATAGCTCAGCCCCCCCCTGTATAATTTATTGAAAAAAAACTAAAATTCTGTA
>CAZSRF010000013.1:0-40469 GCA_964609155.1 uncultured Gammaproteobacteria bacterium
AACTAATTAATGAGCTAGAAAATTAGGCTTAATGTGGCCTACTGCCTTTTTTAGGATGATAATGAAATATTTTTTTATGTTAATATGAGTAGAATTTATGATCACCATAGAAAATCCTTCTATTTCGCGCCAGCAACTAAATTCTAGTACAGCACACTCTTTTTGCAGGAGGAGGAGCGCTACCAGGAGAACCGCTACCAGCTGATGAAGAATGAATTATATCAGGGACGCCTCCATCAGGACTTTGGCTTGCAAAACCTTCTGCTTCACCGCTGAAAAGTCTTGGCCCTTCCTTTCCAAACTCATTATTGTACGACACATAATCAATCCCAGAAATACGAGAGACACTAGTACTGCCATCATGCCCATGACGAAACCTTATAGTATAGTCTGTAGGCGTCATATGCCGGAAGTTAGTGCGCAAACATTTAATGTGCATCAGACGCGCCATGGTGATGTACCACAATGGATTGTCTGCAGCAGGAGGTGCGATTAAAGACCTTGTTACCTCAGGTGAAAATCCGTAACTGCCTGTTGTAAGATCTAGAATAGGTTTAAATAGAACATTTATTGCATCAAGCATAACTGGTAACATCGCTATTGTAGGTATCATTCCTGGAGTCAAACCAAGGGCTGTTTTTGTGGAATCGGGTGTAAGACCTATAATAGGGTAGTACTCTAGAGGAGCATGAGACATAATATCAATTTCTGTTCCTCTTACCATATAATCAATTAATGTTAAAAATGGCAAATATGCTGCATTCATTATCGCAGTAAGTTCAGTTTGGGTAACAAGAGATCTATTTATAAGGCTTTTTAGATTTCTGACGGAATTTGCTTGTATTGCATGCCGATCGCCTACCATAAAATCTGGTTCTAATGTGTCTTCTAATACAGATGGATTAAATAATGATCCATCTAAGTACACTCTTAGGAACGCTTTATCATGATTTGATAGTAAAATAACAATAGTTATATCAGGATATCTTATTCTAAACTCATCCAAGAGCATCAAAGTGAAAATATCATTGCTGCCTCTATCTGCAAGCAAATCACCAAATAACCGTACCTTTATACCAGTTACATCCGTGCGTGCTTCTACAGCCTGAAATGATTCAGCTAATATCACTCTAAATCTATCTAAGTCACTTCTAGTTAAACTTGCTACTGGTTGTCCGTATATAGTTAAGAGCTCATTATATAATGTTGTGGCTATTTTCACTAAGCCCATTGAATGAATGTACCTAAATAATGCGATTGCATTTCCATGGGTATCTCCAACTGAATATGTGGTAGAAGGTCTTGGAGTTATATCTCCAGTTGGCAACGCATCAATGCCTGCTACTCGTGTAAACCCTAGCTCCATACCGCTGGAAAGAGGTATACGAGTAGGCGCCACTGGCGGTAGTGGCAATGGTGGTAATGATGCTGATACAGCAGTTGGTCTTACTAATGGCGCTGGAAAACTTGATAAAGGTGTTGACATAATCGCCCCTACTAACTTAATAATGATACAAGTTATCATACTAGTCAGTAAAAAGCAATGGTTTTTAGTAAACTTAATAAGTTAGTTCTGTTCACATAATGTGTAAATATTAGCTATCATCTGACATTAAAAAAATAAAGTACTTGTAATACAATAAGTTATATTGAACTCACAACTTACTTTTTAAGTTAGTAACACAAATTAAGGCTCTTACATTAAAGAGTATGTAGCTGAATTAACCCAGTTAAAAACCCTACCACAATAATAAAAAAAAGAACCATTGACATAGCAATTCTTTGTTTTAATTTTTTATATAATTTTTCTGAATTATCTGTATTATTGACTGAGGCTGGACGCATTAAATATTTCAACCCCATAAATAAGTTATATAGTATAATAACAAAAAAGGTCACAATAATGATTTTACCTAACATGTATTCAAAGCCCTATTTTAATAATTAATAAATATTGATAAATGATTAAAATTTGTAATATTACTATTCCTAGATTTCTAATAGCCTTAGGATTACTCACTTTAAGTTTTATTTACCTCTTCGTCAAGCTGGCTATATGGCAGCTTGATCGCCTCGAAGAAAAAAAATTAATTTTGCAAAAAATCAATGAAAATAAACATGTTGCAGAAATTCTTAGCACTCAACAGCTTGACAGACTACCGGAATACTCTAGGGTTTTAATTAATGGCTACTTTGATTATAAACACCCTATATTTCTAAGCAGTCAATTTTATAATCACAGACCTGGATACCACGTTGTTCTCCCCTTTATTCTTGCCCATAATACGACCCAACAAAATAGTGAATATGCAATTTCTAAACAGATCATTTTAGTAAACTGTGGATGGTTAGAAAATCCCAATAGCTACAAAAGCGCTCTTGATTCTAAAAATAAAAAAGTTATCAAAGTAATAGGAATAGTTAAAAAATCTAATACAGATCAATACATCATGGGTAACAACTTATCTATTGTCGACCATAATGTCCATATTCAAAAAATTAACACCTCTGAACCTGAACTTATTACACTCTATACTAATAATTATAATATTGCCTCTAACTATTTAAGATTAATTAGCCCTAATCAAGGGTATATAACCAACTGGACATGGACAAACATTTCACCTCAAAAACATTTTGCCTATGCAATTCAATGGCTTTTACTAGCATTTACAACGGTTTTGCTATATAGTTGCCTTTGTTATAAAACTATTAGACCATAAATAATTACATAAATAACTAATGTCCTGCTGTACTAAAAAAACTAAAGACTTATTAAAAATTTTATGCATTGTTTCTATATTCGTAATCCCTATTATCTTATCCTATCTTTATTATTTTTTTGGGCATCCAAGGGGCGGCATAACCAATCATGGCGAATTGATAACGGGAGTGCATACTGTTTCTGATTTAGATTTAAAAACAGATCTGACCGCTGTTAAACCAAACAGCCATACTCAATTAAGTTCTGATCCATACAGTAAATTAAAATGGCAAATATTATTTCAAGCTCCCGATACTTGCGATCTCGAGTGCGAAAAGACCCTTTATAAATTACAACAGGTTCATATAGCTCTGGGCAGAAATATTCATAGATTTCAAAGAACCATTATACATCAAAACATTAATGATAGCTGGTATAGCTTATATAACAAATATCCCCATATGGCTGCCGTGTTTACTAAAAACGCTAACAATAATACTGATGCTAATAGAGCTCATATACTAGAACAAAATAAGGTTTATCTAGCAGATCCCCTGGGTAATATTATTTTAAGTTATGATTTAAAAAGTAATAATTTTGATACAAAATTATTTAAAGATACAAAAAAATTAATAAATTTATCGAAAATTGGTTAAGTTACTCATGGTAAATTACAATACGTTCAAAATAAAAAATAATACTTACCAACCGAAAACTCAAAGGCTACTAATACGAATATTATGCTTTGCTATAATATGCGCATTTATTGTTATAGTTCTAGGTGCTTATACTAGATTAACCAATGCTGGTTTAGGCTGTCCAGATTGGCCTGGTTGTTATGGACAGTTAATAATTAGAAATCAACATGCTATTCTTAACACAGATCCCAACTCAAATATAACAAAAGCATGGACAGAGATGATCCATCGTTATATTGCTGGTTGTTTAGGGATGCTGATTGCATTCACTGTAGCCATTATTTTTTGTAATAATATAAAAAGCAAAAAATATAATATCAAATTTTATATCTTACCTATTTTATTAATCAGCACTGTTGTATTCCAAGTTCTTCTAGGGATGTGGACTGTAACCATGAAATTGCTACCTACTGTCGTGATGGGACATTTACTTGGTGGCTTTTGCACTATATCTTTATTATTATTAATTTTATTAAGCAATTTAAATATGCAAAATAAAATTAAATTTACCCTAGCTGTAAAGTTTTTTGCAGGCTTAACTTTACTAGCACTAATTTTACAGATCATTCTGGGCGGATGGACCAGCTCTAATTACGCGGCTATACCATGTATAGACTTCCCCACTTGCAATGGTCACTTATTACCAGAAAACAATACATTGCAAGCTATGAATCCATTTTATTTAACTAGTAATGACTTCTTAATAACAAACTACGAAGGTGGTATTTTAAATAATAGCATGCGTGTGACTATTCAATTATTTCATCGTTGGGGAGCTTTGTTTTTCTCGGTGCTATCATTAGTTACAATTGTATCGCTAAAGGCTTATAAAAATACTTACTATAAAAGCTTTTCTAATTGGCTTTTCTTTCTCCTAATACTGCAGATTAGCTTAGGTATTATTAATGTAAAATTAGCCTTGCCCTTATATAATGCCGTACTTCATAATGTTATAGCCTGTTTACTGCTTTTAAGCTATATCACATTGAATTATAAAATAAATCGTAAACCATCTTTTGATTAACTTACAAATTAAGCTATTAAAATGTCAATCAAAACTACTGCATCCTGGAAAGATTACGCAACCCTAACCAAACCAAGGGTCGTACTACTTATGTTACTTACTGCACTTATTGGTATGCAGTTAGCATGCGATCATTTTATTCCATTCACTACGTTAGTTCTTGCTAATATAGGTATTGCCTTAGCGTCTGCTTCTGCTGCTGTGATCAATCAATGTGTTGATCGCCATATTGATGCTAAAATGCAAAGAACTCAACATAGACCACTGGTCTCAGGTAATATAAATATAACTCAAGCTTTAATATTTGCATTGATACTGGGTGTTACAGGCTTAAGTTTACTCTATTTTTTTATTAATACTATTACTGCCTGGTTAACTCTTGTGACACTAATTGGATATGCAGTTTTTTATACTATGTTTTTAAAAAAAGCTACACCACAAAACATAGTAATAGGTGGAGCGGCGGGAGCAGCTCCACCAATGCTAGGTTGGATAGCTGTGACTGGCCAGTTAGATCCTCAAGCTTTATTATTAATGTTAATTATATATGTTTGGACCCCACCTCATTTTTGGGCATTAGCTATCCATCGCATAGAAGACTATAAAAAAGCAAATATCCCCATGTTACCTGTAACTCATGGTATAAATTATACAAAGCTAAATATTGTTTTATATAGCATTTTATTATTTATAGTATGTCTGCTACCATATTTGATCCAGATGAGCGGATTAATTTATTTAATCATAGCATGTATACTTAACATCATTATGATCTACTATAGCTATAAGCTTTATCAAGATAATAATCCTAAATCTCCCTGGGCTATGAGAACTTTTAACTATAGTATTGTATTTCTTATGATACTATTTTTAGCTTTATTAGTTGATCATTGGTGGCTAATACTGATTTAATATAATTTAAATAATAGACTGAGTTACTACATGAAAAAAGGTTTTTACACTGTTTTGTTTATTGCGCTAATGGCAACTTTTTGTAACTACATTTACCTAAATTACTCAAAATGGCATAAAAAAATACAGCCTGTTAACATAAGTGGTACTGTTTTTCCTAAAGCACAAAATATTCCTGCATTCTCTCTCAAGGATAGCAACTCTAATAATTTCGATGATACTCAGCTATTATCGAAATGGTCTATTTTATTTTTTGGCTTTACCCGATGCCCTGACATATGCCCCACTACATTAACTACTTTAAATAAAATGTCTTTAAAACTTGATGAACTGCCCAAGAAAAAACGTCCACAAGTAATATTTATATCTATAGACTCTGAGCATGATGCAGCCGATACTGCTGATAAATACGCGAAAAACTTTAATAAACACTTTATTGGCTTAGCTGGTAGCAAAACTCAAATTGAAAGTTTATCTAAGGCTTTGGGTGTTGTTGCAAAAAAAATTACTATAGGACAAAATAATGCTGACTACATTTTTGATCACAGCAGTACATTATACATCATCAACCCAAAGGGCCAAGTACAAGCTATATTTACAGCCCCTCACGATGCAGATGTGTTAGCAAAAGATTATAGATCCATCTTAAATAAATACTCATAACTACTTGTAAATATTAATTAACAAATTGAACAATATGGACATTACTCAAAATATAGTCTTATCAATCGTACAAGGGGTAACTGAGTTTTTACCCGTTTCTAGCTCTGCTCATTTGGTATTGATTTCAAAATTATTTCAATGGCCTAAGCAAGGAATCGATTTCGATATTATTTTGCACTTAGGCACATTAGTTGCCGTTTTACTCTATTTTAGACATATTTTGCTAAAATTATGCAATCCATTTTATAAGTTAACTTTAAAGCTTATAATAGCCACATTACCAGTATGTATAGTAGGCTTGTTGTTAAAAGATTTTATTGATTACTATTTAAGATCTGACAGTCTTGTCACGCTTGTAATAGCAACAAGTACTATTATTTTTGGCTTATTTTTAGGTTTTGGGCAATATAAAGAACGCAATAAAATACAACACTTTGATAATATTAGCTATCGTCAGAGTTTTATTATTGGTATGGCTCAATGCTTAGCCCTGATACCAGGAGCCTCCCGCCTAGGAGTGACCATAACAGCAGGACTACTTTTAGGCTTAAATCGAAAACTTGCAGCTGAATTTTCTTTTTTGTTGTCTATTCCAGTTATAGGCTTGTCTGGCGCAAAAGTCAGTTACGAATTAATAAAAAACCCCAACTTAATGACCGCCGGGTTAGTTAATTATATTACAGGCTTTGTCATCTCTGCTATTGTAGCTATTTTAAGCATAAACTTATTCTTAAAATTATTAAATAAAGTTGGGGTTATGCCTTTTGTGATATACAGAATTATTTTAGGGTGTATATTAATTATTATGGCATCTACTATCTAGCAATCTGTCGTTTGCAAATTTGCAGCTAGATTGTCAATCAACACATTAATATTGCTATTAAAAGCACTTTTTGTCATAAATACAATAACATCACCATTTAATGTGTTCCTGCTTAAATTCATTATTAATTCCTGACTGCTTTTATACAAAAACCCTTGCTTATTACATGCCATGTATTGTTTCAACAGTTCTTCACAATCCCAACCCATTCCAGTATCTTGATAACAATAAACTATGTCAGCAACATTCAAAGCATCTAAAAAATCTCTATCACTATGGACCTTCGTTCTCATGCTATAAGATGAGAAATCTAGTATAACTACTAATCTAGTATGTTTATTTATAACAATATTGCTAGAATTATTATCAAAATAAGATTTTTTCAACCCCATTAGAGTAGTCTTAATCGCTGTGGGATGATGAGCAAAATCATCAAAAATTAAAGTATTTTGAACCTGCCCTTTTTTTTCTAACCTTCTAGCTACTCCTTTGAATTGACATAAAGCTGCAATAGCATCAGGTATAGAAATCCCAATACTATTAGCAGCTAGAATAGCTGCTAATGAGTTATTGACATTATGCTCACCCAGTAAATTATAATCTACTGTGCCCTGAAATTGATCAGCATAATAACAATCAAATATACTGCCATCGGTTTTTTTTAACTTTGCCCAAAGCTGAGCTTTTTTAGAAAAATCGCCCTCAGATAATGTAAAATACTGAACATTTAAATCAACTTTATTTCCAACACCATATTTATAGATATTCTCAACCTCAGAAGTAAGTTTATTTTCTAAGGCTTTAGAACTTACAACACAACCATTTCCTTTCGGCACTGTTCGCAATAAATAACCAAACTGCTGCTCTATAGCTGATATACTGGAATAAATATCTGCATGATCGAATTCGATATTATTAATTATTAAAGTACTAGGAAAATAATGCAGAAATTTAGGTCGTTTATCATAAAAAGCCGTATCATATTCATCAGCTTCTATAACGAAATATTTACTAGTCGATGCTCTTGCAGAACTATTAAAATTATTAGCCAATCCTCCGATTAAAAAACCTGGATTTAATTGATTGTATTCAAGAATCCAAGCCAACATACTAGAAGTTGTCGTCTTTCCATGCGTACCACTGACAGCTAAAACCCATTTTTTTTTCAGAACGTTTTCAAATAGCCATTGTGGACCTGAACAAAAATTTATTTTATTGTCTAATATATATTCAACACATGGATTACCTCGTGACACCGCATTGCCTATAATGACACAATCTGCTTTATCTATATATTCTCTATTATTTGCATTATCATAACCTGGTAAGCACTCAATATTTTCAGCTAATAAAATATCACTCATTGGCGGATAGATTTTATGATCTGTACCAGTTACTTTACAACCAAGCTGTTTAGCTACAATAGCTAATCCAGTCATAAAAGTTCCGGCTACGCCTAATATATGGACATGATGTTGAGTCATTATTTATCTCTCTTATATTTATAGAAAATATGCAACATTTTTATAATACTATGTTAAAATTTCATTGTCTGGAGGTGCAAATTGTTTTGTAAACTACACGCTCTATTTATAGCTATATTTTCACTTAGCTTAAATAATTATACTTATGGTCTCACGCTTAGCCAATATTTAAAAGAAGTTGCTGCAAATAATGAGGCCTATCAATCTTCCGAGCTATTGTCACAAGCTGGCTTTAATCGCTCCAATGAGGGCTCTTTAAGCTTAACTCCAAGTTTTATTGGTAGCACAAGTTACATGTCAGATAGTAACTCAGGCTTTAGATCACGCGCCAACTCTCAAATCAGAACTATTAATGAAGACGTTAGAGCTGGTTTTGCTAAAAAATTTAGCACTGGAACTGATATAAAACTCGAATATGATGCCTTACACAATGAGATTGACCGTCCAAAACCAAATCCTGATAATACTTCTTGGTACGTCAGACCAATATTAGGGATCAAACAATCTCTTAGTAGGGATTGGCTAGGTGGTGAAACCAAGGCATTAATAGAATTTAAAAACTCTCAAGCTAAAGCTCAAGGTTATTTAAATAATTTTAATAATAAAAAAATGCTTGTAGAAGCTGAAATGGTCTACTGGGATTTAGCTACTGTAGCGGCTAATATTGTTGTTAAGCAAGACTCTGTCACGCGATCGTCTAAACTAGCCAAGTGGGCTGATAAACGTAGTAAATCAGGGTTAGGCAATGATTCAGATTTGTTACAGGCGGAATCTTCTTTAGAACAACGTAAATTTGAACTTGCTGCTGTGCAAGACTTTTTAAAATCCAAGGTTCGCTTATTCAATGCTTATAGAACATTAAGCTCTGATACCGTACCTGACAATTTAGAGAGTTTCAATAAATTTAATGTTTCATCTTTACAGCTAAAAAGTACATCTCTCCCTTCTAAACTTCGAGAAGATCTCCATGCCCAATATGAGAATTACTTATCTGCTAAAGCTAAAGCCAAAGCTTCTACCCAAAGCCTAAAACCAGATTTAAATTTTAATCTAGAATATTATCCATCTGGCAAAGATGCGCATTATACTCATACAAATGGAGCTGTTTGGCGTGGTAGAAATCCTACGATATCAGTAGCATTAGATCTTTCTGTACCACTTGATAGAACACTCATTCGCAATTTAAACGGCGCATATAAAGCAGAAAGCCATGCTGCAGAATTAGCCTATAGCAGAAAAAAGTTTGAGCTCACCAATGAATGGCAACGATTAACTGAGCAGTTTAATCTTTTTGCTAAACAATTAACAATTGCTGAAAAAATAGTAGAGACTCAACGTCAAAAACTTAAGAATGAAGAAGACTTACTCCGTAATGGACGAACAACCACATTCCAAGTCTTGCAATTCGAACAAGATTATTTTAATGCGCAATCTCAGTATTTAGATACAAAAAATAATTTGTTAAAGCTGTCAGCCATGATGAAGCTTTTTGAATAAGTTTAACTATCTATCTTGTATCTACAAAATGTATTTGTTAACGTGTTGAGTTAAAGGCAATATTTATTCTTTGATATTTAACATTATGTCACTAGCTGAACTTTCAATTAAAAGACCTGTATTTATTTCATGCCTTGTCACTTTATTACTGGTAGTAGGCTATATCAGTCTTAAAAAAATGCCTGTTAATATGTTCCCCAATGTTGAGTTTCCTATTGTTAGCGTTTACACAGTCTATCCTGGTGCAGCACCTGCTGAAATTGAAACACAAATTACCAAACTAATTGAAGATGAAGTCAGCACTGTTCCTAATGTTAAATCTATAAAATCACATAGTACTGAAGGAGCCAGCCAAGTTATTATTGAGTTTAATTTAGGAACTGTTCTTCAAGAAGCTCAACAAAAAATTCGCGACAAGATAAATAATATCAAAAATGATCTGCCAAATAATGCCAAAGATCCGCTTGTGTTAGTTATGGATCCAGCTGCTCACCCAATCATGATCCTAGGTTTAACTGGTAACATGGATACCAATAAATTATATGACATAGCTGATAACCAAATTAAAACCAGCATTGAACAAACAAATAATGTTGGATTAGTAGAAATCCTTGGTGGACGAGAAAAAGAAATTTTCGTCAATCTAGATAGAAAAAAATTAAAGTCACATAACATCTCTGCTACACAAGTATACAAGCAAATTGGATTAGCAGGTGAGAATACTCCTGTTGGAAAATATTCTAATAATGGCAAAGAAATAATTTTTAGAACCTTAGGTGAGTATAATTCTATAAGCGACATTAATAACACAGTTGTCAATTTTGTTGGCAACGATATAGCTGTAAAAGTATCAGATGTTGCTGAAGTTAAAGCTGATCTTAAAGATGAACAAAGTAAAACTTACATTAATAATAAAGATGCAGTGTTTATTTTAGTCTTTCGCCAATCCGGGGCTAACATAGTATCTGTAGTAAAAAATATTAAAAGTAAAATACCAGAATTAAATAAAAAATTAACGTTGTCTAATCCCAGTTTAAATTTAAGCATTGTCCGTAATGACGCGAAAATTATTAGCGCAAATATAAGAGACGTTAAAGAAACCATTATCATCGGAATTATTTTAACCATTATTGTCGTTTATTTTTTCTTAGGGAGCATGCGTTCGACTTTAATCACCGGCCTTGCACTCCCAACATCGTTACTTGGCGCTTTTATTTTAATGTATCTGTCTAATTTCTCTATTAATGTCATGTCGCTACTTGCACTTAGCTTAGCTGTTGGATTACTAATAGACGATGCCATCGTCGTTCGAGAAAATATTTTTAGGCATATTGAACATGGAGAAACACCTAAAAACGCCTCTATAAAAGGCACAAAAGAAGTCTCACTTGCTGTAATTGGCACAACATTAACTATATTAGCTGTTTTTGGTCCCGTTGCTTTTTTATATGGTTTAGTAGGTCAATTCTTTAAAGAATTTGGTCTCACTATTTGCTTTGCCATGGCGATTAGTTTATTTGATGCCTTAACTATAGCTCCGATGTTATCAACATATTTCGCTGGTAAAGTTAAAACCAAATCTGAAATCAAAAAGTCTAATTTTTTATATTCTATAGTCAGACTACAGGACTGGTTAGAAATAAAATATGTTAATATTTTAAAATATACTCTAAAATACCCTGCTGTAATTTTATTCAGCAGTTTAATCCTATTTATTGCTAGTATTATTTCTGTAGGTTATTTATCTAAAACTTTTCTACCTGCACAAGATCATGGTGAATTTGGAGTACGATTAACTTTAAACCCCGGCGATAATTTAGAAGCCATGGATAAAGTAAGCAAAGATGTTACAAAAATGTTATTAACCATTCCAGAAATAGAGCAAGCGCTAACTATTGTAGGAACTCGTGATGGTGCAACCAATAAAGCTACTTTTTATATTTCATTAGTAGATAGCAATAAGCGTAATCTTAACACTACACAGGTTAAACAACTTGTTGAAAAGAAATTAGCGGCATTTTCTTTTGCTAATCCTTTAGTGACTGAAATAGACCTATTCGGAGCTGGTATGCGGCCTTTTAATTTAAATATCAGCAGTGCTAATACTGCTGAATTGGAAAAAATTGCTAACCAAGTTTTTGAAAAACTAAAAAATAACCCTAATCTTACCAGTATTGAAATCAGCAGCAGCAATGGCAAGCCTGAAATTCAAGTTAAACTAGATACCCAAAAAGCAGAAGCTTTAGGTATTTCTAGTAAATTATTAGGAAATGAATTACGAACTCAAATTGACGGTGCGATAGCCTCTGTTTTACGCAATGGCACAGATGAGACAGATATTAGAATCCGGGTTGCTGATCATCAAAGAGATTTAGCAGCTAATTTTGATAATATTTATATCCCCAATATCAATAATACTCTTTTAAAGTTATCAACTTTAGCTGCTTTATATACCACCACAGGACCAGCTACAATTAATCGTGAAAACAAAGAACGTTATATACAAATCTCTGCAGACATTAATCCTAATGGCTCTGGCATGGCACAAGCGATGAACGATGTAACTAATTTATTCAAAAACGAAATAAAACTACCTCCTGGTATGAAGTATGATTTTATGGGTCAATCTGAGTCATTTCAGGAGCTTATTGATAATATTATCATCGCATTACTGCTTGGTCTTTTATTTATATATTTGGTACTTGCTAGCCTCTATGAATCTTATATAGTACCTATTACTATTATGCTAGTTATTCCTTTAGCATTAGTTGGCGCTTTTTTCAGTTTACTAATAACACATCATTCGTTAGATTTATTTTCAATGATTGGTTGTATCATGTTACTAGGCTTAGCAACTAAAAACTCTATTTTATTGGTAGATTATGCTAATCAAAAGCTTCAAGAAGGTTACACGCGCTATGATGCAATTATTGAAGCTGGTAAAACAAGATTACGCCCTATTCTCATGACTACAGTTGCATTGATTTCAGGAATGATCCCGGTAGCTATAGGCATAAATGAAGCTTCAAAACAAAGAACTAGCATGGGTATTGCTATTATAGGCGGGCTTTTGAGCTCAACTATTTTAACATTAGTGGTTATTCCTGCAGCTTTTTCTTATATTGACAAAATGCGAGTATGGGGAAGAAAAAAATTGAAATTAGCTGAAAAAAATCAACAAGATATCTACTCTTAAGAAGTTATATTAATTTTGTATTACCTGTATTATAATACTTAACAAATATATACTAGATATCTGAGATTATGGCTAAAAAAATCAAAGAGCCCAGTTCACAAGATTTTGAGAAAACAATCAAAAGCCTTGAAGATATTATATCAAAAATGGAATCTGGCAAACTAACGCTTGAAGAAAGTATTAATTCTTTTGAAACAGGTGTACGCTTAACCAATCAATGTCGTTCTATACTAGAACAAGCACAACAAAAGATTCAAATACTTATGTGCGACCAAGAAAAAAAGTATGAAGATTTTAATTTGTCTGAATAATCTTGAACTTTACACACGTATATAATGCCTCAACCATTAGCTGACAATAAATTGAATATTAAAGATTACCTTAAAGATATTCAAAATTCTTTTAATAATAAATTTTCAAAATTACCGCAGACTCACCCAGCTCTTTGCCAAACATTGCAAGAAGCCATGAGCTACGTATTAGTAACTGATGCTAAGCGACTGCGTCCTGCCCTACTCTATGCTACTTTTGCATCCCTTACGACTTTTAAAACTCTAGATGCTTCTATTCAAACAAATTCAGAATTACTCTTGAATCGTGCAGCTTTAGCCATAGAGCTAATTCATACTTATTCTTTGGTACACGATGATCTACCTGCCATGGACAACGATGACTATCGCCGTGGTAAGTTAACTTGTCATAAAAAATTTAGTGAAGCAACCGCTATTTTAGTAGGAGACTGCTTACAAACTTTAGCCTTTGAATTGTTATCACAATCTATTGCTGAGAACACTAATTCAAACTATTCACCAGATAACCCAGATAACCCAATATTATCCAAACAGCTGCAAATTATAAATCTCTTAAGCCGCGCTGCAGGCTCTCAAGGAATGGTAGGAGGACAAAGCTTAGAGCTTAGTACGACAGACTATAATTTAAAGCTTTTGAATAAAATCCACTTAAATAAAACAGGCAAACTTATTGCCTGTTGCCTACAAATCGGTGCAATTTTAGCTGATTGTAATGATACAAATTATAGTTTAATCGAGACTCTAGGAACACAATTAGGATTAATTTATCAGATACAGGATGATATTTTTGACTATAATCCTGCAACCAAATTAGACCTGTCTAACCGCCAATATTGTTATGTATCTATCTTGGGTTTAGATCAAACAGACGAAATTTTAACCGATCTGATTCATAAGTGCAAAAGTTTACTAACTAAATTAAATCTTGATGAAAATTCCATCTTATCAAAAATAGTATCTAATATATTTATTCGAAAACTATAAGATAAGCACTATATGAATAAACCTCTTGATACCAAATGATCCTAGAAATGATCTTAAGAAAGCCTAGTAATACTCTAGGCTTATTGATATAATCACATACCCATTTTATTGATTTTGATATATGGCAAAATACACCGTTAACCAAATCTGCTATTTTAGTGCTGCTCATATTCTCAGAGGTTACCCTGCCGGGTGTGAGCGCTTACATGGCCATAACTATAAAATTATTATCGAGGTTTGTGCCAGTAAGCTTGATCATCTTGGAATGGTTCTAGATTATGTAGTAATACAAAATATAGCCAACAAGCATATTAATGTCCTCGATCATCAATATATTAATAATATCCCACCCTTTGATGCAGAACAAAACCCTACGGCAGAAAACATTGCAGCTTGGTTATTTCATAAGATTGCTCCTGATATCAATGATTCTAGGGTGAGTCTTGCATCAATTACAATCTGGGAAACAGATCACAATTGCGTCAAATACCAATTAGAAGATGAATAATATGACAGAAACTACTGTAGATAACTGCTGTGCAACTTTAGAAAATACAGAAACTATTGCTGACGTCCAAAGTTCTGCTGATCTGCGCCAATTAGCTATCAATAAAGTTGGGATTAAAAATATTAGGCATCCTGTAGCTATTAGAGATCGCAGTGGCGGTAACCAGCATACTATCGCTAATTTTATTATGACAGTGAACCTTCCGCATAATTTCAAAGGAACTCACATGTCCAGATTTGTGGAAATCTTAAATAATTATGAACGTGAAATAAGCGTTACAACTTTTAAAGAAATTCTGAAAAATATGACCCTCAAACTAGAAGCACAAGCGGGCCATATAGAAATGCATTTCCCCTACTTTATTAATAAACAAGCACCTATTACCAAAGTTGCAAGTTTAATGGACTATGAAGTAGCTTTTATGGCCGACTTTATTGATAATCAGATTAATATGTGGGTCAAAGTTATTGTTCCTGTTACTAGTCTTTGCCCCTGCTCTAAAAAAATTTCTAATTATGGTGCTCATAATCAACGCTCACATGTAACTGTTACAGTACTAATAAATCATTTTGTTTGGATAGAAGAAATCATTGAACTTGTAGAAAAACAAGCCTCTTGTGAACTATACGGACTATTAAAGCGCCCAGATGAAAAGTATGTCACTGAAAAAGCTTATGATAACCCTAAATTTGTTGAAGATATGGTTAGAGATATTGCAGCGTGCTTAAATAAAGACGATAGAATTACCGCTTACAAAGTAGAATCTGAAAATTTTGAGTCTATTCATAATCATTCTGCTTATGCTATGATCGAACATAACAAATCATAGAAAATCCTTGACCAACTGATAATAAGCTTTTTATAGTTTATGCTCTGCCATTGCTAACCGCTTCATTTTTGTCAATATAGCTATTTTTTTTCGTCCACAAAATCTTCCAAATTAATTAAGCTACAGTTAAGCCACAGGGATATATAATTACAACATATCTTAAAACTATTACAATGAATTAATAAATTATGCCATTACGAAAACCTACGGCCCCCAGTCGCGATTCCCACACTCAACATGCAAAAAGAATACGAGTTCTGCTGGATACATTGCATCTATTTTCAGATAAAAAATTTGCTGATGAAACAGCTAAGCAAGCCGCAGCTAATCTTGCACGTTGGAAACAGGGAGTTATCGAAAGACCAGGGCCTCAACAAGTCCAAGTTATAAACGGTGATTGGGGGGTAGTAACCCAGGAACTTACCAGGATGCACGGCGAAACCTTTGCTGTTTTAAATATGGCTAATGCTTATACACCTGGTGGAGGTTGTGATGAAGGCTTGATTGCCCAAGAAGAAAACATGTACAGACGTAGTGACTGCAGGCTAAAAGTTCCCGATCGTGAGATTGCTACTGATCGTAGAAGTTATACTCCTGCTGCCACAGACTTAGTTAACGGTAAAGATGGACTAGTAGCTTTTGATGAAACATCTAGATATTGCATCAAAGGACCTGAAGTCGGGAATCAGGGTGATGGATATGCTAGGCTTGCTCAAGATGAGATTTTTCCTTTCTATGAGCTTCGCTCAGCAGCGCAAGATCTGCGACCACGCTTTGCTGGTAGCCCAGATAAAGAATTTGACGAGGATATGGCTAGACGAAAAATTGCTGCGCAGCTTCAAACTCTAATCAAATACGGACAGCGACATGTGGTTTTAAGTGCATTTGGTTGTGGTGCATTCAAAAATCCACCAGACGTTATAGCTCGACTATACAGAGAAGAATTAGCAAAACGTGCACAGCATTTTGATGTGGTTGCTTTTGCAATTTATGACCCAGGATATGGCCCTAGGGGTAATGAAGCTATTTTTCGCAAAGAATTTGAGAGATATCCAGTTGTACTTGGCCAACGTCATACACCCGCTGTAACTCCTGTAGCCCTACCAAAGGCACCGCAACCATCCTTAGCTAAACCCAATAGCTTTAAAAAAGGCATAATAATGACATTAGGAGCAACTTTAGCAGTTGGAGCAGCGCTTTATTTCTTAGCACCTCTGTGGTTAACTGTGCTAGCAGTAGCAGCGATAGCCCTGATCGGTTTAGTTATTTCCACGGCCTACTATAACCAAGCTGCAAAAAAAACAATTGATTATGTAAATCCACATATGCCACCATACGCCCCCAAAGGAGCAAGATCTAGTATGACTTGCGAGATAGAACCTAGTATAGAACCTGATATAAACCCTTCCCCAGCAGCCTCACCTGGCAGAGCACGGTTAAGATAACTTCGATCAGTACTTATGAACAAAGTCTGCAGCTGATATTACCGCCTAAATCCACTTCTTGGTGTGCTCGGTGGTGTATCCGGCGGGGTATCAGGCGGTGTGATTACTGGTGTTTGAGGCGCAGATGCAGCGCACTCAACATCTCCAGGTAGAGGGACATATTTATACAAGCACGTAGCAATATTAAGTTCATACCTGTTTGCTATTTTATCAAGCTCCTTAGGCAGCCCTGCTAGTGGCTTATAAATATTAGAATTCTCTGGTTCAGAAATACACCTAGAAATTGCAGTTCTTACATTTGCCATTTCCGCTGAGATTGCTTTGGCTTTAGCACTTTCAGGAGCATCCAAATGATACTGTTCTTGTTCTATTCTATGTTCAAGCTGTAGATATTGAGATAATTTACATAAGTTATAAAGAGCTACTTTTCTTTCTTTTGGTAACTTGCTAATTGTATCAAGATCATAAGAGCCTGCAACCATATTAAATAATAATCTGTTTACTGCATCCTCTGATGTACCATCCACATCCCCATACTCTACTGCTTGTATTACCGGTTTATGATCTGTATCATGAAATTGCTCTCCAGTTTTCGCATCTCTCAGAGCACCCAAATAAACAGCAGCTGGCTGCTCTGCTATAGCTCTTCCTGTGAAACCAAAAATACCATCAAGCACTCCATATCCCCTTTCTCCTTCACGTTTACCACGTAAACTAGATACATCAATTTTAGGATCTTTTTTTCTAACTGTATCTGGTGCGTCAGCTTTAACACTTGTTACTGCAGGAGCAAGATCTAAAATAGCAGCTTGCAATTTTCTATCATCTCCACGCACTAGAGGCCTACTTTCATCTTCCGAGTATGTTCTAGTATTAAAATCGCCTGCAATTATTGTTAACTTTGACGCAACACCCTCCAACTCAGAATACCCCTCTACTGGTAAGCTTCCGCCTGGATGTACAATCCCAAACATATCTTTTACCTGTTTAGATCGTTTAGATGTTTGCCAAGCATCCAGATGGCAAGAAGCAACTGTCATAGTAACTGGCTTAGCTCCTGCAGATGGAATAAAAGAGAATTCCAACCCAACATGACCTTTGTTCAGCTCCATAGATGTAAATGGTTTTTGCGAAACTACTGCCGCACCCTCCCCCAACACGAGCGCACCTACACCTACAGAACCAATCTTCCCTGGTTTCGTCATCGTGCGATAAAATTCGGTGATAAGTCCTCTAGGTTTTACTAAATCTCTGAAGTATCCATCTTGCTTAAACGCATCGTACAGTTTACCAATTACAGTAGATTTTGATATTTCAATTGGTGCATCTTTATGGAACAGACCTCTCATCAATCCCTTGCTTATGCCTTTAATAGCTGAAACAACACTATCAAGAGTAGGGTTTGCATCTTCTTGGGCATGTATTGTAATTACATTTGTCTCTCCTGGTTTATATTGAGCTTTAATTTGGTCTAACAGCTCACCAATAGCCGTTGGATCAAAGCTTCTATTATCACAGTTTATGGTCAAAGAAATCACATTGATAGGCATGATTAATAAATACCTTAAAATTATAAGTATATTTATTAATTAAAGTATATATAACAGAAGCTGTCTAGATGAATAACTATTTGATAGTACTCTCTTGATTATCAGATAGCTATTAGATAATTTGACGTAGGTCTAGTTTAGTTAATCCATTAAGCTGTTTCTTTCAAATGTCTTCTTAGAATTTTCCCCACATTACTTTTAGGTAGTTCATCGCGAAACTCAACAACTTTCGGTACTTTATAGGCTGTAAGATTTTGACGACAATATTCTAATAATTCTTCGGCTGTTAAACTTGGATCTTTTTTCACCACAAATAGTTTAACCATCTCGCCAGCTTTTTCATTTGAGACACCGACTGCTGCAACCTCTAAAACTCCTTTGTGTGACGCAACCACATCTTCTATTTCTGTAGGATAGACATTAAACCCTGATACAAGAATCATATCTTTTTTACGATCGACTATTTTAACAAAGCCTTGCTCATCTATTGTTGCAATGTCACCTGTACGCAACCAGCCATCTTTAGTAAAAACTTTTTGAGTTTCTTCTGGTTTATTCCAATACCCAGGCATAACTTGAGGACCTTTAATGCATAACTCTCCAGGCTCTCCAAAACCAACTTCCTGATCGTTATTATCCAATATTAACAGATCAGTATTGCTAATGGGTAATCCTATACTCCCATTATACTCTTTGACTGTTAATGGATTGATACACACAGCAGGAGAAGTTTCAGTTAAACCATAAGCTTCTAACAAAGGAACACCAGTTACCTCATGCCATCTTTTTGCAACACTAGCTTGCACAGCAGTTCCACCACCTAAGGTAAACTTCAAATTAGTAAAATCTAGATCTTTAAAGTCTTTATTGTTTAGCATGCCATTAAACAAGGTATTAACACCTGTTATGACAGTAAATTTTATTTTTTTAAGCGTTTTTATAAAACCTGGCATATCACGTGGGTTAGTAATTAAAATATTTAAACCTCCAAGGCATGTGAACGTAAGGCAATTGGCGGTAAGTGAAAAAATATGATACAGTGGTAATGCTGTAATAATTACTTCTTTGCCTGTATTTAAGCCAAAACCAATCCAAGCTTTAGCTTGGCAAACATTAGCCACCATATTACCATGAGTTAAAATAGCACCTTTTGCAACCCCCGTAGTACCTCCTGTGTACTGTAAAAAAGCAATATCTTGAAGATTAACCGTAACAAACCTATAAGGGAGCTCCAAACCTGTCGCAATAACTGTTTTAAAAGAAACGCTCCCAGGAATATTCCATTTAGGAACAAGTTTTTTAACATATTTGACAACTACATTTACCAAGGTGCCTTTGACCAACCCTAAGCAATCTCCCATTTTAGTAACAATTACATGCTTCACATTTGTCTGGTCAATCACTTTTTCTAAAACATGCGCAAAATTCTCAAGAACAATAACTGCAGTTGCATCAGCATCTTGTAATTGATGTTGCAATTCTCGTGCTGTATATAATGGGTTAACATTAACAACCACTAGTCCTGCCATAAACGCACCCATTAAAGCTATAGGGTATTGCAAAACATTTGGCATTATCATAGCTATTTTTTCACCCTTAACCATACCAAAGGCATTTTGTAGATAAGAGGCAAAAGCCCTAGCCTGAGTAGCTAATTCTTCATAAGTAATTTGAACATCAAAACATTCATAAGCCGGAGCTGTTTTATATTTTTCACAACTTTTGACTAAAAGTTCTTGAAGAGAGCTATATTCTGTAATATTTACCTCGGGTTGTACCCAGGTTGGATAATTCTTTAGCCAAACTTTTTCCATAGAAATCCCTAGAGCAATAATTATAATTATCTACTAATGGTCTTAGGGTATTATAATAAGATATCATAACTATTCAACTGTTTATATTTGCTTTGTATATCAATTAGTAAATGATAAAATACTACCAGTACTTATTGACAACTATGCTGTTATGTCTGCAAAAATACTAGATGGAAAGCAACTAGCTTATAATTATCAAGAAAATATTAAAATATACCTTGAACGCAATAATTTAAAACATAGAATCTCGTTAGCAGTAATTTTAATAGGTAACGATCCTGCTTCAGAAATTTATGTAAGAAATAAAAAACTTGCATGTCAATATGTAGGCATAATTCCTATTGACTATTTTTTACCTGAAACCACATCTGAAGATGAAATACTTGCGCTTATACACAAACTCAATCAAGACAATAATATCCATGGAATATTATTACAACTACCCTTGCCCATTAATATTTCAAACGAAACAATAAAGAATAAAATTTTTAATGCCATTGATCCTCGTAAAGATGTTGATGGGTTCAGTCCTTATAATTTCGGCAGCCTTGCACAAAAAAATCCTATAATACGTCCATGCACCCCAAAAGGTATCATAAAACTATTAGAACACTACAATATAACTATAAAATCAAAAAATGTAACTATTATTGGAGCATCTAATATTGTAGGACGTCCATTAGCATTAGAAATGCTTTATGCTGGTGCCACAGTTACTATCTGTCACAAACTTACAACCAATTTAAAAGAACATTGTCTTAATTCAGATATATTATGCTCCGCTGTGGGCAAGCCTCATTTAATTTCGGCTGATTATATTAAGCCGGGTGCTACAATTATAGATATTGGGATCACAAAGCTACCCAATGGTATGCTAACAGGCGATGTAGACTTTCAAGAAGCAAAAGAATTAGCAGAATATATTACTCCAGTGCCCGGTGGAGTAGGCCCCATGACAGTGGCAATGCTGCTAGAGAACACAATTGAATGCTATCAAATGCAGAGCTATTCGTCGTGAGTATTAAATTTAGCATTATCATTGCCACCTATAATTATGGAAATTTTATTTATAGAGCCATTAATTCTATAGTGACACAACGCAATACTCAAACCAAGCTGATATCTTATGAAATCATTATAATTGATGATTGCTCAACTGACGATACGCAAGAAGTAATCAAACAATTCGATATAATTTACAATAATATTAAAATTATTAGTAACTCAATTAATCTTGGCCCAGCAAAAAGCCGCAACTTAGGTATTAAAGCTGCTGCCGGTAATTATCTTATTTTTCTAGACGCAGATGACTGGCTGGCCGAAGACGCTTTTTATAATATTTATCAATTTATTACCATGCATAATCAACCATGTGTAATTATTGCTGATCACAATAATATCAACCACTCTAATTTAACAAAAATATCACAAATAAAAAACAAAAATATATCACCAGATAAAAAGACTAGATTTATAGATTATTTATTTAAGAAAAAAATATCTCTTACAGCCGGATCTGTCATTTATAAAAAAAGTGTTTTAGAATATTTTAACTACTCCGAACATTTAAAACTAAATGAAGATATACCTTTATTTGCCCACATATTAGTAAATTTCGACTGTTTATATTTAGACTATGCTACTGTTAATATATTAAAACATTCTGACAGCCTACGTAATCAATATCAAAAGATAACCGAACAATCCAACGTCATTGATTTGACAAATATTATTTTTACACCAGACTTATTACCTGCAGAATTAATGAAACTAAAAAATAGGTATTTAGGACAAAGGTACTTGTCTTTATTTAGAAGTTTTTATTGTGCAAAACAGTACGCACAAGCAAAATTATTTTATCATAAAGCTATAAAGACCAAATTAATAAATCTATTTAAAATTAACTATCTAATTAAGTATCTAAAAATTTTTCTTATTCGATATTAACTCATCAATTAGCATCCTTGATAAGCTACCTGTAGCAGGCAATAGATCCGGGCATGTTCGCAAACTTTTTATATCAAACCATCTTGCATCTTCTAGCTCATTGTAATCGACAACTATATCACCTGATTTATAATCAGCTGTGTACGCAAGCATCAAAGAGTGTGGAAAAGGCCAAGACTGACTTCCATAATATCTAATATTATCTAATTTAATTTTTGCTTCTTCATAAACTTCACGCACTACTGTTTGCTCTGCAGTTTCACCTACCTCTACAAACCCAGCTAGTAAGCTGTAGACACCCGCAGGAAAATGGGCAGAACGCCCTAGTAATATACTTTGATCTTTAATCACAGCAATTAATATACAAGGTGAAATTCTAGGGTAACTAATTAAACCACAATTCGTACATTCTTTAGCATGTTCTTTTTCCAAAAAATAAGTAACGTCACCACAACGCCCACAAAATTTGTGATCCCGCTCCCAATGCAATAACTGCTTGGCTTTAATAATTAACTGAATTTTTTTATTATCTTGTGTTGTAACTGGATCTAGCATCACTGATCTCAGTGTTCTAAAACAGTTTTTATAATCACTTTCACTTAGTAAATTTGTAATTTCTACAGGCAAATCCGCAGTATAATATTTAGTGTATGGCTTGATATTTAATAAATTTTCAGATTTATATTTTTTTATAACATACTCTGATAGCTGAGGAATATTAAATTCAGATATCTCATGTAGACTAACAAAATTATTACTTTTATTTAAAAGAATACCATTATCTGAAAACAAAATTAGTTTTATATCTTCCATGCATCAAGCCTTTCGCCATTTTGTCCCTTGCGCCCCATCTTCCAGTATAATACCATTTGCCTCTAACTGCTCACGTATTATATCAGACTTTTTAAAATCTTTTTGAGAACGTGCATACTCCCTTTGGCGTATCAAACCTTCTATTTCAGCTACAGTCAGGCTTTGCTCATTCAAATACAATTCTGTGCTGCCTGATTTCATATATTCCTCAGGATCATTTTGCAATATACCAAATACTTTCCCTAAACTTTTTAATAAAAAACCTAATTTACCTGCTCTTACATCCTGATTATCCAGTTTATTTATTTCACGAGCAATATCATACAACACCGCAAAAGCATCAGGAGTGTTGAAATCATCATCCATTGCAGCTTTAAAAGCTGATAAATATTTTTTTAAATCAATATTTACAAGATCATCAGCCAAATCCAAAGCTAAATCATATTTAACCAAATTTATTCCTCTTAATGAATTATACAATCTGTCTAATGCTTTTTTAGTATTACTAACAGCAATATCAGAGTAATGAATCTCACTGCGATAGTGACTCATGACTAAAAAACAACGTAACACTTCTGGATCATATTTACTCAATACTTCTCGTATAGTTAAAAAGTTTTTTAATGACTTTGACATTTTTTCATTATCAATTTGCAAAAAACCCGTATGCATCCAGTAATTTACAAATTTTTTACCGCATCTGGCTTCTGATTGAGCTCTTTCATTTTCATGATGAGGAAATTTTAAATCAAACCCACCCCCATGAATATCCAAAGTCTCCCCAAGCATTTTATGAGACATAGCAGAACATTCAATATGCCATCCTGGCCTACCTTTACCCCATGGTGAATCCCAATATGGCTCATTTTTTTTTGCCATTTTCCATAAAACAAAATCTAAAGGATCTTTTTTTGCATTATTTCTTTCAACACGTGCTCCAGATACTAGGCTATCTAAAGACTGCTGTGCTAATTGTCCATAATCTTTATAGTCTTTTACAGAAAAATTAACATCACCATTTGATGCCACATAAGCTACTTTCTTTTCTATTAATTCGGCAATGAAATCTATAATTTCTGGAATAGTTTCTGTAGCTTTAGGCTCCGCCTGTGGAGAGGCTAACCCTAATCTCTTGAAGTCTTCGTGCATAATATCAATAAATTGCTTAGCAAGTACCTCAGGAGACTCATTACGATCATTAGCTCTTTGAATAATTTTATCGTCAATATCGGTAATATTACGAACATATTTTACCTGATAGCCACTGAATTTAAGATAACGATAAATCATATCAAAAGCTACATACGTTCTAGCATGGCCAATATGGCAGTAATCATAAACTGTTACACCACAGACGTACATATGAACTTTTTTATTACGTACATCTAACGGCTTAAATTCTTTTTTTTGTCTACTCAGGCTATCATAAATCTTCAGCATCTAGCGGCACCGTTATATTATTCTTGACTTAATCTCTTTTAATAATGTTTTAACACGCACTAGAGGACTCTTCGGTGCTATCAAAAATTTTAATCACACTATCAATTCTATCTTTAATACGTTTTAAGCCTATTAGCTGTACTAAATTGACCAACTCCGGACCATGATCAACTAATGTTAGGCTCACTCTCAAGGGCATAAACAATTTTTTGCCATTAAGATTAAGTACTGCTTTAAGATTATCCGCTAATTTTTTTATGTCTAAACTAGTATTATTAACCAAGCAATCATCTAAATGGGTAATCATATATTTAAAGAAATCTTTCCCTGTTTCTTTAAATACATCAATTTGCTCATAACTAAAATGGTGAATATCCGTAAATAATAATTCTGCCCATTTTGAAACTTCACATGGAAAAGTAATATTTTCTTGCATTAGTTTTAAAAACGCTGGAAACTTGTCCTCTGGACAGTATTTTAAACTACCCCCGCAGCAATCGACTATCCAGTTTTTAAACTCTTCTGCAGAAATATGCAAAACTGCTTCTTTTTGCCAATGATTCAAATGCTGTTCATCATAGTGAGCTGGTGATTTACTTAGAGCCGTAAATGAAAACTTTTCACCTAATATTTTTAAGTCACTAAATTTTAAATTATTATCATACTGATGACCCAGCCTAGCTAAATAATTATTAATAGCCTGAGGTAAATACCCCACCTCTCTCAAACTCTTAACACTTTTACTACCATTACGCTTTGATAAGGGACTACCATCGTGGCCTAATATAAGTGAAATATGGCCATACTCTGGTGCTCTTAAATCTAACGCTTTTAGAATCATTAATTGTCTTGGCGTATTGGTCAGATGATCTTCACCACGAATGGCATGCGTTACCCCCATCAAGGAGTCGTCTATAGCATTACAAAACATAAATGAAGAGGTACCACAGGCTCTTATGATAATAAAATCCCCGATATCATCGCTATGGAAAATTTGCTGGCCTTTGACTAAATCATTAAATACTATAGACTCTCCTTTTGGAATACGGAATCTTATAGTAGGCTTTTCACCTTTGTCTTTTCTATTCTGAACTTCATCTGCTGTTAAATGGCTGCAAGTACCCTCATATCTAGGCGGTAGATGTTGAGATCTCTGGATTTTTCTACGTAGCGCCAATTGCTCTTCTGAGCAGAAGCAATAATAAGCATTATTGTCTACTAATAATTTTTTGTAATAAGCTTCATATAAAGATTTACGATCTGATTGCCTGTAGGGGCCAAACTCACCTAGGTTTTGTCCTAGATTCTGAGAATCCGGGCCTTCTTGCCAAGCTAAGCTTAGCCATTTTAAGTCATTATAAAGTAACTTTTCATAATCTGAGCTTGAACGCTCTTCGTCTGTATCTTCTAGTCTTAATAAAAAACTCCCTTTTAATTTAATAGCAACTAATACATTAAATAAAGCTGTCCTAACATTACCAAAATGCATTTCTCCTGTAGGACTTGGGGCAAATCTTGTTTTAACTGAATTTGGATTAAAAGTCATATAATACTAAGGCTCAAACTAATTTTATTTAAGACTAATTATATCATTTAAGTATTAAATAATGGTAATAATTTCAAAAGGTACCGAATAGGCAAGTAGTAAACATAAGACAGGTTTTACACTAAAAGCAATTAAAATAACAAACAAATAGCTTGCTTATTTTGACAATACGTGTCACAATTATAACTTACTTATTTAATGGAGAATCTACAATGTCCACCACAGAATCTAGAGTTCCTCGTTCTCGCCCAAAACCTGCTGGAACAGAAAGAGTCATCCCGTCAAGGATACTAACAACGTTGTGCAAAAAACCAGAGTACATACACTTGAAAACTACACTAGAGACGCTCCCAGAGTTAGTAACTATTGTTTTTACTCACGGAGACTTGGGGGCAGGAAAAAGAATTGTACAAGTTAAAAACACAGCTATTGCGGTTGATTTAACTGATTTTAATAAAGTACTCTCTGGTTGTAAATATTTCTTAGTGAAGGATGATGACCCAAAAAGCTTCGCTGTAGAGGCTGATATAGCTGATGCAACTATAACAGAACGCGAGCTCAATCGTGGTGCTACAATAGCAAGTGTATATACATTAGAAAAAGATGGTTCCACTTACACTCTTAAAGCCAAACACTGTGTAAGATATGCTGCAAAGAGGAGAATGGCTGACGATGCAGTTTCTATTCATGAACCAACTTCCGCTTCGATGGCAATAATACCAGCAGAAACAGTTCGAGGAGAACCCATTAGAAAAAGAAGGCAGCAACCCACGCTGAAGTTATCCAGACAACAAAAACCCTCAAGCCCAGCAGAAAGGACTCTCTATTCGCGAACTGGACGCGAGATGTCGCCAGCGCCAGCACCCTCAGCTCCTCCTCACATATTATTATCGCCTTTGGATTTCGGTGCTGCAGCTGCTCATAGCCCAACAAAAAGTCTACCCCCATTTTCTTCAGTTCTAAGCTTTATTTGTGGAAAACCAGGCCGCCCAGATTTACCTTTTAGTTCAACGGTACCACCAATAACACCAACACTAACAACGCCAACAATAACGGTTACGCCAGTAACAACACCAATACCTGAGTCTTTAAGGCAAGTATTAAATCCTTAATTTGGTTTCAGCCTCCCAATCTCTATTTTATTGAGATTGGGAGGCAATACTAATCTTAAGCTCCATCTTGCTATCATATAACGTTGAACTAAGTTGATTTATCGCTGCATCTCCACAATCCATTATTACATCTTCAGGTTTAGTTGCGATAATATCAGCAGTTAGCCCTCCATACTCACAATTTTTTAGGATAGCTTTACCACCAAATTTTTTACCTAGATCATTAGTCCCCCTATTATTACGAGTAAAATAAATCATCAAATTAGCACCTGAGTCTAAAAATCTTTGATGCATAAACCATACTAAAATATCTGATAAACCTATACCAATTTTGCTGCGTCTCCACTCGGGATGCACTAACAAGTGACCAATAGTCATTACTTTTTTAGATGGAAGGATATAATCACGTAATATATCTTTAGGGTAATGCTTAAAATAGCTTTGTCCTAGCACCGCACTACTGGTAACATCTTTGTCATCAAAACAAAATATGCCAACAATCTCTCGTTTCTCGGCTGCTTCTGCTTTATCTCCATCCCTTCTAAGTGGCATATACACTAAAACATAAATATCACCAAACAGCATAAAACCATCACTAGCTAATTTTTCTGTTAACTCAGTGAGATTTTCAGAACGCATCTCCATTCCCATGAAATAATGCCAAAACTCATAGACCCGATTATATAATTCTAAATATTCTGGCTTACAATCTCGGATATGCCCAGGTAATATAATGCATTTTATATTTTGGATTCTTGAGTCAATAACAACTGTCATACAAATCAACATCCTTGTTAATTTAATTTTTAATACTAAATATAATATACTATTTCACTATTTCTCAGCCAGCTGCCGCAAAACATACTGCAAAATACCACCATGTTTATAATACTCAACCTCTTGCGGAGTATCTAATCTCACCTTAGTAATAAAATTTTTAGTAAAACCACTGTGATCTGTAGCTTTGACTGTAATATGTTCTAATTGAGTATTGTTTAATTCTTCTAGGCCAACTAGATCATAGCTCTCTTCTCCAGTTAACCCCAAACTATCAGCTGTTTCATTATTAATAAATTCTAGAGGTAAGATTCCCATTCCGACTAAATTAGATCGGTGAATTCTTTCAAAACTTATCGCAATAACAACTCTCACCCCTAATAACTTAGGTCCTTTAGCTGCCCAGTCACGAGACGAACCAGAACCATATTCTTTACCAGCTAGAATAAGCAGAGGAACATTATTCTTGGCATACTCTACTGAAGCATCATAAATTGTCATAGGAGTGCCGGTGGGCTGATATCTAGTAACGCCTCCCTCTGTACCAGGCGCCAATAAATTACGTAGTCTTACATTGGCAAAAGTGCCACGAATCATCACTTCATGATTACCACGTCGTGCACCATAAGAGTTGAAATCTTTATTCGCAACGCCACAGGCCATTAAATATTTACCTGCAGGACTATCAAATTTAATATTACCAGCAGGAGAAATATGATCTGTTGTAACACTATCACCTAATTTCGCTAAAACTCGCATGCACGCAATATTCACTATTTTGCCTGGCTTAGCTTGCATATCAACAAAGTAAGGAGGATTTTTCACATATGTAGAATTCTCCTGCCACTGATAGCTCGCTCCGGTTGCAATTTTAAGTTCACGCCAATTTTCACCACCTTCAAACACCTTAGCATAACTGTTTTTAAACATTTCAGAGGTCAAACAGCTGGCAATGAGGTCTTGTACTTCTTTTTGAGTAGGCCAGATATCTTTTAAATACACAGGATTATTATTTTTATCGTATCCTAAACTATCTTTAAATAGATCTATATCCATAGTACCAGCTAAAGCATAAGCCACTACCAAAGGCGGAGAAGCTAAATAATTCATCTTGATATCAGGATGAATACGCGCTTCAAAATTACGGTTTCCTGATAATACCGAGCAAACTGTTAAATTTTTCGTTTTTATCTCATTTAAGACATCATCTGGTAATGGTCCAGAGTTACCAATACAAGTAGTGCAACCATACCCTACTAAATAAAAACCAAGACGGTCTAAATCATCTAATAAATTAGCTTTTTTCAAGTACTCTGTTACCACTTTAGAGCCTGGAGCTAAGCTCGTTTTTACCCAAGCTGGTACTTTTAACCCTTTTTTTACCGCATTACGGGCTAATAAACCAGCACCTAACATAACAGCAGGGTTCGATGTATTAGTACAGCTTGTGATAGCTGCAATGACAATAGAGCCATTTGATAGCGTACTAGAGACTACTTTAGCTAAATTGGGATCAAGCAATTCTAAATCTTGTCTAAATTGTTTCTTAGCTTCAGATAATAAAATTTTATCTTGTGGACGTTTCGGGCCTGAAATACTTGGTTTAATATCAGCTAAATTTAAAGACAAAGTAGACTTATAAACAGTGTTATTAGCATAGTTAGTATAATCAATCCACATCCCTTGCTGCTTGGCATATTGCTCTACAAGATTTATTTGATCTTCACTACGCCCAGTTAATCTTAAATAATTTAATGTTTCATCATCAACCGGAAAAAATCCGCAAGTAGCACCAAACTCTGGTGCCATGTTAGCAATTGTCGCTCTATCTGCCAAGGGCAAATTTTGTAACCCAGGACCAAAAAATTCAACAAATTTACCAACTACTCCCTTTTGGCGTAAGATTTGAACAACAGTTAAAACTAAATCAGTTGCTGTCGCACCCTCAGGTAATTGACCAATTAATTCAAACCCAACCACTTCTGGAATTAGCATTGGCATAGGCTGGCCTAGCATAGCTGCTTCAGCTTCAATACCTCCAACACCCCAACCCAGCACTCCCAAGCCATTTACCATTGTGGTATGTGAATCGGTACCGACCAATGTATCAGGATAAACATAATGTTGATAATTTGCTGTGTCCAGATGCACAAAAGCAACACGTGCTAAATACTCTAAATTTACTTGATGAACAATACCTGTTTCAGGGGGCACAACTTTAAAATTAGCAAAAGCCTGCTGTCCCCATTTTAAAAACTCATATCGTTCTTTATTGCGCTCAAATTCTATCTCTGTATTTAATTTTAAAGCATCATTATTACCAAAATTATCTACTTGTACTGAGTGATCAATAACTAATTCAACAGGCTGCAATGGATTAATTTTATTGGGATCTCCACCTAAATTACGCATGGCATCACGCATAGTCGCTAAGTCTACTACTGCAGGAACCCCAGTAAAATCTTGTAACAAAACACGGCTGGGGGTAAAACTGATTTCAATTTGTTCAGGATCTGCAGAAGCTTGGCTAAGTAAGGCTTTAACTCCAGATTGAATACGCGTTGGATCTTTTTCACAACGTAAAACATTTTCTAATAAAATTTTTAACGTAACAGGCAGCTTATTTAACAGATTATTGTTAGCAGTCTTATTTAAATCATAATAAAAATATTCTTTATTATTGACGGATAATTTTGATAAATATTGTGCAGACTCTTGATTCATGAGTATATATAATAGCTATAATTAAGATTTATAGCTCTCCCTAAGATTGATTAGATAAAAATATTTTAAAGTAGATGAACAATGAATAAATTATTAGCAGCCTCTATTGATGCCGATGCCCCTAAGTGTAAAACATTACCGCACATTCGTAAATATCAAAATCAAAATTATACTAATGAAACTGTTGATAATTATGCTTGGCTAGAAGAAAAAAATAACTCTGAAGTTATAGACTATTTAAATACTGAGAATAGATACACTGAAGAAGTTATGAAATCAACTAAGTCTCTACAAGAGGACTTATTTTGTGAAATTAAAAGCCGTATTCAAGAAAACGATCAAAGTGCTCCATGGCAATTAGATCAATATTTGTATTACATTCGCACAGAGGCTGGCAAAGAATACAGCATTTTTTGTAGAAAACTCGTTAATAGTCAAACAGCTACAGAAGAAATCTTATTGGATGAAAATGTATTGGCACATGGTTACGATTTTTTTGATATAGGTGACATAGAAATAAGCCCTTGTCATAGATTTCTTGCTTATACTGTAGATACTAATGGTAACGAATGCTACGATATTTATTTAAAACACTTACCCAGCCAGAAAACAGCAAAACTAAATTTCTCTTCCCGAGATGCTCATAATATCAATCTTGCTTCAGATATAATGTGGTCTGCAGATAGTAAAAATATATTATACCTACAACTAGATGACACATTAAGACCTTTTGAAGTTTGGTGTTGCGACATTAATTCACAAAACCTAAAAACAATCTATAACAACCCTGCGCATCTTATAACTGGCTGCTTAATCTATAAAGAACCAGATGAAAGATTTCGTTTATCAGTTGATAGAACACGTTCAGATAAATATTTATTAATTACATCCAGTAGTCATGTCAGTACAGAAATTTATTATTTACCTGCCAAAAATATAAAAAAACATTTAACCCATCTACGCTCTATTAAACCTCGAGCACCGAATACTGAATATTCTGTAGATCACTATTATGAGTCTTCAGAATGTAATTATTTTTACGTGTTATTGAATAATATTGACAAACCAAACTATGAATTATTTAGGATGCAAATTTCCAATAACTCCTGGGAATGCATTATAAGCCATAGTGAATTTGTACAATTAGAATGTTTTGAATGCTTTGCCAATTATGCTGTTTTATTTACAAAAGAAAACAGTTTAACCAAGTTACATATTATCAATAACTATGATTTTAAAAACATTAAGACCCTAGATTTAGTTAACATTTTATCTGAAGACGTCTATGAGCTATCACCTGGCGACAATGAGATGTACCATAACAAAGAATATGTTTTTGAGTTTGAATCTTTTATTACACCCGCTATAACATATGCTATCAATCCTAGAATCCCAGAACCAGATCTACGGGTAATAAAAGCAGATCAAGCCTATAATTTCAATAAAAGTAATTATGTTACCAAAAGAATATTCATAGATATAAAAAACTCAGATCATCAGCTACCTATTTCTATTGTTTATAATAAACATGCCTATCAACAAAATGGCAAATGCCCATTGTTACTATATGGCTATGGCTCTTATGGCATATCTATAGATACTTATTTTTCTTATGGTCGATTAAGTTTATTAGATAGAGGCATTGCTTTTGCTATTGCTCATATAAGAGGCGGTGGTGAATTAGGCGATAAATGGCACTATAATGGACGCCTTGACTGTAAACTTAATACATTTGATGATTTTATTTTAGCAACTGAACACTTAATTAAAAACAAATATACCAATAGTAATAAACTAATCATTCATGGTGGCAGCGCTGGTGGATTGTTAATTGGAAATGTAATTAATCAACGACCAGAGTTATATTATTTAGCCATCGCTGAAGTGCCATTTGTGGATTGTTTAAATACTATGCTAGATCCTTCATTACCTTTAACAATTCCAGAATACGAAGAATGGGGAAATCCTACCGAATCATCCGAAGTTTTTAAATATATTAAGTCATATGCCCCTTATGAAAATATATCAGAAGTACAGTATCCTAATTTATTAATTAATAATAGCTTGAATGACACACGTGTCGGCTATTGGGAAGCTGCGAAGTGGACGGCAAAATTACGCACCATCCAAGCAAAACTAAATTGTAAAGAGACCGTTACACTTTTGAATACACGCATGAATGCAGGCCATAGCGGAGCTTCCGGTAGATATCAGGCAATACAAGAGGCAGCGTTTAACTACAGCTTTATCATATCCTGCTTGGGACTAACTTATTAATTAAGTTAGAAGTTGCTTCTTATTAACAATAATAATAAAATGAATCCGCGTTAGTATAACGTACAGCAATGATGTATTTAAATATTTAAAGGAGTATGCATGTCAAAACCACTAGCAGAGTTATTAACTATCATCGAAAGCACCAAAAGAATTCTTGCAAGCAACACCATCCTTAATAGACGTGATCTGGACGGTTTTGCAATATCCCAAAGAGCTTACGCATTTCAGGATATAGGACAAGAGTTTCTTGATGCTCACAACAGTTATGTGACCTTACAATCGCTTACTTATTTGCGGACCCTTGATAAGTTTCCAATGGCTCCTAAAGAATCTATTGATGAAGTCTCACCACTCTTTGCCTGCAAAGAACTATTAGTAGAAGCACTCGACATGGAAGACATGGATCCAGAAGAATTAGCAAAACCCTCTAAACGGCCTGTTGATTTATATAGAGCAATCGTATCGGCACGTTTATATAGCGAATTAAAGGCATTAGTAGAATCTATTGAGAAAAAAGGTATTTTAGTATTAAAAGCAGAAGATGTCCTAGACTTTACCGTCGACGTAAAGAAAACTAGAGATGATTTAAATCGTCATACATTATTGCTCTATAACGTTTGTGTAGATGTTGAAATAAAAATAAGAGATCTATTTAATTTATTAATCCCAGAATGTTCTGAATTTAAAGTTGATAAGTATACCGGTTCTGCTGAGGAAACTAGACATATGTTTTTATTTCTAAAAAAATTACCAGTAGAAATGCCTCTTCTCAAAGAAAAACTTACTACAAAATATCCAGAAATCCCTGAGCCGGTACTGCAATATGTTTTAGATTTATTTTTACAAATTATGTCTAAAAGAATGGCACTTTCATCTGTCACCGGAATAGAAAGTTTAAATTTTAATGAGTTTCATTCTGACTATTTTAGACCTATGGGTGTTGTAAATTTAAGTTCAGTCAGACTTCCTGGCCTAAGAGCAGAATCAATATCCACAATGAGAAAAACATTTGAATCTGCCCCAGAGGAACTAAGATTATTTTCTAAAGTTCTCGAAGTAGCATATGCAAATGGTATAGGTGAAGAAACTCTTTCGCCTCGTACTCGAGCAGTGCTTACGCGCTAAATATACGTCACTGCTTTAGTAAGCAGTGACAGCTTAGCTTTACTAATTTCGATCAGCTAAGAAGCTTTTTTCTGAGCGTTTTCTTTAGCCTCATTTGCTAAAGCTACTCGTACTACATTTAGCATTCCAGATATAGCAGTAGTGCATTCAGTAAAGTTTTTTTCAGTCTCTGCCAATTTAGTAGAATCTGTTATTTTAGTGCGAATAGCTGTTACGGCACGGAGCGTATCTTTATCAAAATCGTCCATAACTGATGATACACCTTGGGTGTTACCTGGTCTAAATTTATCTAGCGCATCTAAATATTTTGTTTTTATTTCTAAAATCTCTGGGACGCCTGTACTTTCTGATAATATATTCATTCTACCAGTAGTTTCTTTAATAAGTTTAATCATTCTGGCAATACCAGCAAAACCACCAAAATCTGCAATATTCATAAAACTGTCTCCTGTTGAAATCAAAATATCTTATATACAGTAACCATAGCAAACGCCCATCAAACATCAAGTTAACTAAGTATTCTTTAGGCATCTTTTGAGTATTTTTTTTGAGTTTTTTAGTACTTTTACAAAATAAGTCTGGTAAATAATTTATTAAAATAATTAATTGCTGTGATAAACAATTTTAATAAAAATACAAAAATTCTTGCTTGCATATTAATATCTAAATAAGGTTTAATAAGATATATGTACTTTGCTTGGACGGAATTATGATTAAAGCTGAAAGCGTGGATATCACGAAAACATCTGGACAAATTGAGGTCACATCATTTGTACTCAAAGGAAGCCTGTACGCTTTAACGTCTTTGCAACTGCAAAACACTAAATTGGACAGTTTAGATGAACATGTAAAATTAAAAATTGCACAAGCACCTAAATTTTTTGAAAATTCACCTATTGTAATAGACCTTGCAAAACTGCCTGAAGAACATATTCCAGATTTTTCAAAACTACTCAGTTGCCTTAGATCTAATGGGCTTATTCCTATTGGCATCAGAAAGTCACCAAACGAGCTAGTTAATAAAGCTGCAATGTTAAATAATTTGGCCATTCTTGCTGAAAATAAAGTTGATTCTAAAGATACTCATACTAATATAGTGCAAGAAATTTCTGAACCGACTTGTAAGGTTATTAACGCTCCTGTTCGTTCTGGACAGCAAGTGTATGCACGAGGTGGGGATTTAATTATTTTAGCCCCCGTAAGTCACGGCTCTGAAATACTGGCCGATGGAAGTATTCATGTTTATGGACCATTGCGTGGTCGCGCACTCGCAGGTGTTATGAATAATAATAACGCCCATATATTTTGCCATAGTTTAGAAGCAGAACTTGTATCAATTGGTGGTGCTTACCAGGTGAGTGAAAATTTGCGAGATAGCCATTGGAAACAAGCAGTACATATTTATTTGAATGAAGGCACACTACAAATTGACAAAATGTAGTGTATTATCTAGATTTAAAACTGTGTATGATGTAAATTAAGCTATTTTTTATTGTGCTTTAATCACATGGAACAATCAGAAACAATAACACAAGTAACCACACTATGATAGATGATAATATTGAAAGTAACCTAGAAGCTAAAGTAGAAATTAAAAAAGAAAAGAAACCTGCCAAAATCATTGTGGTAACTTCAGGTAAAGGAGGCGTGGGTAAAACTACTTCTAGTGCAGCAATATCGGCTGGCTTGGCTTTACGAGGCTACAAGGTTGTTGTGGTGGATTTTGATATTGGCTTACGTAATCTAGATTTAATTATGGGTTGCGAGAGACGCGTAGTTTATGACTTTGTTAATGTTATTAATGGTGATGCCAACTTAAATCAGGCTCTTATTAAAGATAAGCGTTTAGAAAACCTCTATATATTACCTGCTTCACAGACGCGTGATAAAGATGCCCTAACACATGAAGGTGTTGAAAAGGTCATAGAAGACTTAAAGGCTGAGTTTGATTATATTATTTGTGATTCACCAGCAGGTATTGAACGAGGCGCTTTAATGGCTTTGTATTATGCTGATCATGCTGTGGTAGTTACTAACCCAGAAGTATCATCAGTAAGAGACTCTGATCGTATTCTAGGGATCATTGCCAGTAAATCAAAACGAGCATTAGACAATTTACCACCTGTAACAGAACATTTATTAATCACTCGTTATTCACCTGAGCGTGTCACGCGTGGTGAAATGTTGAGTGTAGAAGATATCAAAGACATTTTATCTGTACCACTTTTAGGTGTTATCCCAGAATGTAAAGCTGTTCTTAAAGCATCTAACTCAGGTATTCCTGTTACCTTAGATAGCAGTAATGATGCCGGTCAAGCTTACGTTGATGCTGTGGGTCGTTTCCTTGGAGACAATATCCCTCATCGCTTTATAAACTTGACTAAAAAAAGCATATTAGAAAGACTATTTGGAACCCAAGAATGAGCATATTTGATTATTTTCGTAATAATAAAAAAACTTCAGCAAGCGTAGCTAAAGAAAGGCTACAAATCATAGTTGCCCATCAACGGGGTAAAAACGATGATTTCTTACCTCTTTTACAAAAAGAATTAATTCAAGTAATTTCTAAATACGTAAGAATAGATCAAGACCAAGTTAAAGTTGAGCTGGATAAAAAGGGTGATACATCTGTTCTAGAGCTTAATATCGTTTTGCCTAGCCGTGCTTTAGAAAAAGAAATGGCCTGAATTAACTCATAGAATAAACTTTATGCGCTTATTAAAAAAACAAAAAACTATCCTTTACTATCATCTTTACTATCATTCCTATAATCAAAGTTGCAATTCTATGGTTAACTACTAAACTTAAAAGCACTGAGATTATTTCAAGCTAAGTACTTTTATGTATTAGGATCAATATGCTAACTAAAAATCTTAAAGCTACTTTGAAATTCTGTAGCCAGCTTGCCCTGATATTTTTATCTATATTAGATCTTATCTACGCTCAAACAACCGCTGTAATTCCAACGACAAACACGAGTGCTGCAGCTACAGCTGCCCCTAACGCACCAAGCCCCGCTGCTGCTACAACCACCACGCCTGCTACAAGTACAACTACTTCTAGCACACCAACCATTGCTGTAACTAATTGTGGTAATGGAGAATTAGACAACGATGAACAATGTGATTTTGGTGCTGATAATGGCAAAAATTTAGGTTGTGATAGCAAGTGTAAAATTCAAAGCAACTGGAAATGCTATACAAATACTGACCCAAAATATGCTGAGCTTGTAACATCTAGTTATCAAGATAGTCTAAAAGGACTTTACTCGATACTTGCTAATGATACCCCTATTTCTGCATCTATTACTCCCAGCAATAGCCACATATCATCTCTTATCGCACAAGCAAAGTGTTCGCCTGCTGTCACTGCTGGCTGGGAAAGGCAATGTGCCCAGTACAATCAAGATGTTAGAAGATTTAAAGAACTGAACGTTAATAATTCTGTACAAACAGCTTATGGTTCAACTGCCCCAGTTCCTGCATGTGACAGTAATACCTCTTTGTTTGACCCTACAGATAGCAGCTCTTATACAGTTAAGTGTGTGCCAAGTATCGGTGTTTTTTAGTCATCCCTTTTTAAAATTAATATTTAATACCTCTGGTTCCTCAGATTAATATCAATAAACAATAACCTATTGATTCTCGTCCGTATTCAGTTTTCCCAATAATTTGTACTGGTATAGCTATTAAATAGTTATAAAACTTTATTTATCATAGGATTATTGCTATAATTCGAACTTAGTTAATCATACGTTAATCTATAAATAGCATAATACTCTAAAGTAGAATTCATTTATAACTTAGGTACATAAAATATGGCAACTCCTCCTAGAGAAATTAAAGCTTACTCATTAACTCTGTTAGGGACAGATACTGATCACTCAAAGCATATTAGCAATGGATATGCTCGAGCTGAAACTTTAACTGCCATGTTTCATAGCATAGAAGGTGAAAGAGGCTTTGATATCCTTAGGGGGTCTCATGAAGCTACTGGAGTTCTAGGTAGGATTCCTGGCTCTCCAGTCTGTAAAACCTCAGCTCGTGATGTTGCTGGTTTTAGACACCATGCGCCAGCAGCAGATTCACCAGCAGTAAGAGCAGAACGTTTAAAAACTGTTACTAAAGATATCATAGACGGCCCGGATACGTTAGGATATTTACCTCCAGAAAAAATTGCTGAGGCCACGCTTAGAATCCTGTATCAAATTGCCATGGGTGAAAAAGATGTTATCAATATAACCGCTCATAGCCGTGGAGCTGTCGAAGCTATCTTAGTTGCGCACGAATTAGAGCGAATTAAATCAGCTTTAAATGACAATCTAACTCCAACTCCAGAACAGCTAAAAACAATTATTTGTTCTTCTCCTGATGAAAAGACTAAAAAAGCATTAGAAAGCTTATTGCCGAAACTTGAAGAACATTTTGGTGATCTTCATCCTAAAGCCTCTGCATTAACTGCAAAAATACAAACAACTAAACTTAATATCTTTGCTGTAGATCCCGTTCCAGGTGGGGATTACCAAGGATTAGGATTAGGCTGGAAAGACCAGAGGTTTTATAAACCGCTCCCATCTATTGTAACCAGCTACCACTCAAAAATATATACTGGTGAAAATACACGTGGTTTTAAACCTATTATCCCTCCGGCTGGAGAGCACTTAAAAGGAAAAAAAGATAGCTACTCTATTGAATGCCTACCTGGGCATCATGGCACTGGCTCAGGAAATTTATTTCACCAAGATGGGACAGAAATAAAAGCTGATGGCGATGCGGTGGCTGATACATCACACGTACAAGACTTATTAGTTTTACAGCTTATAGATTTTTGGAGTAAGAATGGCAATCCAATCAATCCCGAAAACATTAGCGAAAGAGACAGTAAAGACTACGACGAATACTTTACTGATTTGAAGAAAAAATCAATTCTTGCGTTAAGATCATTACGAGTAGTAGCAAGGGAGTTTCACGATGCCAGCCATAGAGCAACGAAATTACTTGAGATATATGATGATATTACAAAACACAAAGGTACCTACGATAAAATGTTTAGCGGATCTTATGCCCATTTAGGTCGTGAGCAAGGCTGGTGGCGTTGGTCTCCAATTGGCAGAGCCCATGACGCCCGCACTGTCCATGACGGTTCATCTGGTGACTCATTTTTGCCAGAAGTTTGGACAAGTATAGATGGTAAATGGTATGTTAACGCTGAACATATCAAACTCACACTTTTATGTAAACTTAAAAGAATACTGACCCCAAGCGGATCTAGCAGTGATGACGAAGGCCTTGGTGTACTTCCACATGACAAAATATCTGTAGATGCACTATGTAAAAATGTTATGCAATTGGTTACTTCAGTTACTGATCCCAGTGCTGAGGTATCTCTAGTAGCCACACAAGGCCATACGGTAATAAATCTTTTTAAAATGTATGCAGACTACGCTATATGCGTCCTAGGCAACTCATCAACCACGCCAGAAGATAAAACAAAAATTGTTGAAGCCATAACTAATTTAGCTCGACATTTAAAAAGTTCTACAGCTGGTGTTGTGTCAATCCCAACTAACCCTGATGGATTAACTGCGAGTAACGCAGGTTTTACGCAAATTCATCCCCCTGCAACTACATTAACATTGGACTTTTTAGATACGCTTCAGACAAAAACTGCCTCAGCTTTTGAAAACTCATTAACTTCATACAAGCAAAGATTAGAATTCCTGAAGGCGGCGTTATTAGAGTTTAGCGACTCACCTAACGTTCAGTTAGAAGCAGTTCTAAAACTTATGGCATTACAACAAGAAATATTAGCAACTAAACAGCGATATGAGACAATTAAACAAATTGACTCTCACGGTGCTGACCATGAGATACTATTTTTTACAAAAGAACAATCAGCTGAATTGACAACTAAGATAGAGACCCTCAAAAAGCAGATAGAAGATGCCATAACAGATTGCCAGCCTACTCTAGATGCTACTGAAAAAGCGCAAATTACAGAAATAGCCGCTGCTCAAGCACAAGCTGCTGATGCCGAAGCTGCAAGTGCTGCTGCTGGACAAAGAGCTGATGCTGCAGAGCAAAGAGCCGCTGCCGAAGCTGCAAGTGCTGCTGCTGGACAAAGAGCTGATGCTGCAGAGCAAAGAGCCGCTGCCGCTCAAGCACAAACTGCTGATGCCGAAGCTGCAAGTGCTGCTGCTGGACAACGAGCTGATGCTGCAGAGCAAAGAGCCGATGCTGCAGAGCAAAGAGCCGCTGCTGCCCAAG
>CAZSRF010000013.1:40569-48317 GCA_964609155.1 uncultured Gammaproteobacteria bacterium
CTGATGCTGCTGAAGCTGCAAGTACTGCTGCCCAAGCACAAGCTACTGCTGCTGGGCAAAGAGCTGATGCTAACCAGGCTGCTTTAAATCTCTTGTTACAAGAGAATGCTCAGTTAAAACGAGCTAAAATTATTAACACTAGAGCCATTATGATTGGCTGCACTGTAGGATTACTAGTTACAGCTGCTGTGGGTGGGGTTATCTTAACTGTAATGTTTGCCCCTGCAGTGCTTCCTGTAATTATTGCCTCAACTGTTGCTGGCTTTATCGGCTTGAGCTTAACTGGCATTACTGTAGGCGTCGCTGTTAAAAGCGTTTTGCTGACCCTAGGCTTAGGCGCTTTAGCAGGGCTAGTAACGAAAAGTGTGAGTGAACCAATTATCGGTCTAGCTACCTCTGCATCCAACGTAGAAGCTCCAGAAGCTCCAGAAGCTCCAGCAGTACCCACTGCTGCCGTTTGATTTCGAGTCTATTAATGATACTTGTATTAATACTTGCTGTATTTAAAAATTTGGTATAAATTCTATACAGCAAGTATATTACTGCAATAGTACTTTATTAAATTATGCCAGCAATGAGTCCGTTATTTAGCTTATTTGGGCGCTCGCCTATCAAACCAATTCAGCAACACATGAATGTTGTGCTTGATTGCACAAATAACTTATTGCCTTTTTTAAATGCAGCTTACAACCAAGACTGGTCCAGCGCTAAAACTTTCCATGCTTCTTTACGAGACTTAGAGCACCAAGCAGATAATCTCAAAAAAGAAATTAGACAAAAGCTCCCAAATGGGTTATTTTTGCCAGTTCCTCGTAGTGATTTATTAAATATGTTACGTACACAAGATAAAATTGCTAACAAAGCTAAAGACATAGCTGGTATAATATTGGGTAGAACTATTAACTTCCCGCAAGCGATAGAAGAAAGTTATAAAAATTTGTTGTTGAAATCGTTGGATGCAGTAAAACAAGCCCGTATTGCCATAGATGAGTTAGATGAATTATTAGAAACTGGTTTTCGTGGTAAAGAAGTAACAATAGTCGAAGATATGATACATAAACTCGATGACATTGAACATGAAACAGATGACATTCAAATTAAATTACGCCAAGACTTATATAAAATAGAAAAAGATCTTGCCCCTATCGATGTTATGTTTTTATATCAAGTAATACAATGGACCGGCGAGCTTGCTGATCAAGCACAAAGAGTCGGTAGCCAATTGCAATTATTAATAGCAAATTAAGTTGTACAATCTATGGATCACCAAACAATTATACTTATCCTTGCGGTAATCTTTGGTTTTTTAATGGCCTGTGGGATTGGCGCGAATGACGTAGCTAATGCAATGGGAACTTCAGTAGGTTCAAAAGTATTCACTCTCTCCCAAGCAATTTTCGTGGCGAGTATCTTTGAGTTTCTCGGTGCCTTTCTTGCTGGCGGCGAAGTCACAGGCACTATTAGTAAGGGTATCACCGATCCGCATTTTTTTTATGCTCAACCTGATCTCTTTATCTATGGCATGCTAGCTGCCTTACTTGCTTGTGCTGTTTGGCTAATTATTGCTAGTTACTACGGATGGCCAGTTTCTACTACTCATTCTATTGTAGGAGCGATTATCGGCTTTGCTGTGATTACAATTGGCCCACAGTCAGTCCATTGGTCAAAAATTTCTTTGATCGTTTCAAGCTGGCTTATATCTCCTCTCCTGGGTGGACTAATGGCCTTTATAGTCTTTACCAGTATCCAGAATTTAATTTTAAGAACTGACGAACCATTTTTAAATGCCAAAAAATATGTCCCCGTCTATGTCTTTTTTATGGGTTGTGGTATCTGTTTTATCACGTTAGTTCAAGGGTTAAAGCATATTGGGATTACTCTCAATTATTTCCAAAGCTATGGACTTGCTTTAAGTTTTGGTGGGATTTTATTTCTAATTAGTAAAGTAGCCCTAAATAAAATCCAATTAGACAAAAAAGCTGACGAGGATTTTCATTTTACCAACGTGGAAAAAATTTTCGGTGTAATGATGATTTTTACAGCCTGTTCTATGGCCTTTGCGCATGGTTCAAATGATGTTGCAAATGCAGTCGGCCCCTTAGCTGCTATCGCCCAAGTTTTAAAGGATCCTCATGCACTTAGTAGTGAAACAATTGTTCCATCATGGGTGTTGTTTCTAGGTGGTCTTGGTATAGTTGTAGGATTAGCAACCTATGGATACCGCGTTATTGAGACTGTCGGTAAAAACATTACGGAACTTACCCCTAGCCGTGGATTTTCAGCAGAAATATCAACAGCGCTCACAGTAGTCTGCGCTTCAGGAATAGGCGTCCCCATCTCTACTACGCATACCTTAGTAGGAGCTATTTTAGGGGTGGGATTCGCCAGAGGTATTGGAGCTTTAGACCTAGAAGTTCTTCAAAAAATTATTTTATCGTGGCTAGTCACGGTGCCTGCAGGGGTGGTACTAACTATGATTCTGTTTTATGTTATTAAAACAATTTTTGCATAAGTTAAATCGAATCCTTCTACTACTAACATAGTTATCGGAATTTGGACACAATTAAGCCCTTCCATCCTTTATAACTTATTGATTTGTATTCGCATACTCAGATTTTGCCTAAAATTGATTACTAATAATCATATTTTGGCAAAATCTGTGTACTTTCAGTCAACTTTCAGTAATAATTAATAGATGAAATACTACTATCGAATAATAACAACTCATGTAAAAGAAGCCTTGGATCGGGGAAAAAGTATTCTATTACTCGGCCCTAGACAGACTGGAAAAACAACTTTTATTAAGACTGCAATTAAACCAGATATCTCCTATTCACTTATTCAACCAAGAGATCGTTTTCGTTATGAAAGCAATCCCTCGTTACTCAGTGATGAGATCCAAGCACAAATTTTGCTCCAAAACCTAAAAAACCCTATAATAGCAATTGATGAAATCCAAAAAGTTCCTCTACTGATGGATGTCATACAAGATTTAATTGATCAAAAAATAGCTCGTTTTATTTTAACAGGCTCGTCTGCTAGAAAATTAAAATATGGTTCATCAATTAATCTGCTACCAGGACGACTCGTTTTATTTCATCTCGATCCCCTATTAATTAATGAGATCACAGAAACGTTACCATCTTTAGAAGATCTACTTATATACGGACAGCTACCTGCGGTGATCAATGAGCCATTAGCTAGAAATAAAAATAAAGATTTAGAATCATATGTTACAACATACCTAGAAGAAGAGATCCGGGCTGAAGCTTTAGTTCGCAACGTCACAAGCTTCGCTAAATTTTTAAAACTAGCAGCAACTGAAGCAGGACAGATAATAAACTATTCTGCTATTGCTCAACAAATACCTTATATATCTCATTCCACAATCGCAAATTATTTCCAAATATTACAAGATTGCTTAGTAGTTGAAAAAATTGAAGCATTTGCGAGTAATCAAGTACGCAAAAGACTAAGCAAAGCACCAAAATTTTTGTTTTTTGATTTAGGAATTAGAAGACTATGTGCTAACGAAGGGACACTGTTACCTAAAGCTAATTTAGGTAAACTTTTTGAGCAATTTATTGGTTTAGAACTAATTCATAGCGGTAGATTTCTACCTGAGCCTATACAAATCACTCACTTTCGCGACCACAACGGGCCAGAAATTGACTATATCTTACAATATCAAAACCAATATGTACCAATAGAAATTAAGTACACTGATTCCCCTAAAGAAAAAGACGCAAGGCATTTAAAACAGTTTTTAGAAGAACACCCAAGCGTTAAGACTGCCTATATAATCTGCACTACACCAAAGCCTTTTGTCATTACACCAAAAATTATAGCGTTACCCTGGCAGCAACTCCGATTGGTTTTTGAATATTTAACAACGTTATAAGTCCTTACTGTTCACCACTGAATGTTTACACTGGTTATAATTATCCAAGCTCTGAATCCGCTAAAGAGCTTCTAATATGATCAATAGCTCTCGTCGGATTCAGGTTTTTTGGGCAAGCATCAACACAGTTCATGATACTACGGCATCTAAAGGCACTGTAAGCATCTTTTAACTTTTCTAAACGAGCATCTTTTTGATTATCCCGAGAGTCTACCAAGAAACGCCATGCCTGTAATAAAGCTGCAGGGCCCATAAACTTATCCGGGTTCCACCAAAAAGATGGGCATGATGTTGAACAGCAGGCGCATAGAATACACTCGTATAAACCCTCTAATTTAGCCGCATCTTCTGGAGATTGCAGACGCTCACGTACAGGTGGTGTATCTGTATTTTGTAAATAAGGCTCTGCTTTTTCATATTGCTTATAAAACTGCGTCATATCAACAATGAGATCACGTATCACAGGCAAGCCTGGCAACGGTCTTAGAGTAATTTTTTTACCTAAACTAGAAACTTGAGTAATACAAGCAAGACCATTTTTACCATTAATATTCATACCATCAGAGCCACAAACACCCTCTCCGCATGAGCGACGAAAAGATAAACCCTCGTCTTGTTGTTTTAATAATATTAAAGCATCAAGGAGCATCATATCTGAGCCTTCTTCTAATGGCAAAGTATAAGATTGCATCTTTGGCTTTTTGTCTACTTCTGGGTTATATCTGTAGATAGAAAAATTGATTTCTTGCATTTTAGTATACTCTCTCTTGTGGCGGGATTGGTGGTACATGATTGGGTGCCATATTTACCTCTCTATAGGCCACATTGTCGTCGGCACATATCACCATATGTTTTAACCAGTTTTTATCATCACGTTCTTGATAGTCCTCACGAGCATGTGCTCCCCGGCTTTCTTTGCGCAAATCAGCACCTATAGCTGTAGCTACTGCAATAGCCATAAGATTATCTAATTCTAGAGCTTCCACTCTTGCTGTATTAAACGTCACTGATTTGTCACTTAAATGAGCTGTTTTTAATCGCTCACGCAGCTGCTTTAATTTTTCTAGTCCTTGCTCCATAAATTTTTGAGTTCTAAAAACTCCAAAATCTGATTGCATCACCGCACGCATTTCGTCTCTGATTTGAGCAACAGATTCTCCTGATGTGGAGTTTTGCCATCTGTTGTATCTTGTCATAGTGTGATCTAATTCATCGTTAGTTGCAAAAGCTTCGTCCATACCCTGGTTCAAACTTTGTTCAACATGCATACCAGCGGCACGTCCAAACACTACTAAATCTAACAAAGAATTACTGCCCAATCGATTTGCGCCATGTACTGAAACACAAGCACACTCACCGATAGCATAAAGACCATTGACTATTTGCGTATCTCCTTGCGAATTCACAGACAATACTTGCCCATGCACATTAGTCGGTATACCACCCATCATATAATGACAAGTTGGCACTACAGGGATAGGTTTTTCAGCAGGATCAACATGAGCAAAAGTTTTAGCTAATTCTCTTATACCAGGCAGTCTTTTTTGAATGACCTCTGGACTTAAATGATCCAATTTCAAATAAACATGATCTCCTTTTGGTCCACACCCACGACCCTCTCTAATTTCTAAAGCCATAGCACGAGAAACTACGTCACGAGAAGCTAAATCTTTTTTATTAGGTGCATAACGTTCCATAAAACGCTCACCATTTTTATTTACTAAAAACCCACCCTCACCACGGCAACCTTCAGTAACTAAAACACCAGAGCCTGCAATACCTGTTGGATGAAATTGCCACATTTCAATGTCTTGTACTGGTAAACCTGCTCTTAATACCATACCTAAACCATCGCCTGTATTAGTTAAAGCATTCGTAGTAGATGCATAAATACAGCCTGCTCCACCTGTGGCAAGGATAACTGCTTTAGCTTGAAAAAAGACAATATCACCGTCTACCATATTAAAAGCCAGAACACCTGCAACATTACCATTGCCTATCCTAACTAAATCTATCGCATACCATTCACTATAGAATGTAGTTTTTGATTTAATATTTTGCTGATATAAAGTATGCAATAAAGCATGCCCCGTACGATCAGCTGCTGCACATGTACGATGAACTAACTCACCACCATAATGTTTTGTTTGACCACCAAATGCTCTTTGATAAATTCTGCCATTATCTAGACGTGAAAACGGCATTCCCATGTGTTCAAGTTCATAAACAACTTCTGGAGCCACACTGCACATATATTCTATGCTGTCTTGATCTCCTAAGAAGTCTGCACCTTTGATAGTATCATACATATGCCAACGCCAATCATCTTCTTCAACGTTGCATAAAGCTGCCGCCATACCACCTTGTGCTGAAACCGTATGTGATCGAGTTGGAAAAACTTTTGAAATTACAGCTACATTTTTACCAGCCTGAGCCAGTTGATAGGAAGCGCGAAGCCCGGCACCGCCACCACCAACAATGATAGCATCAAAAGATTTACGAGGAACTGACATAACATTCTCCGAATAAAAGAGCTATTTATATTTTAAATCTGAAATAAAATATAAATACCCCAGACCAAATAGCCAATTAAACTTAATTTGCATAATGCTAGAAACAAAGCTCTCAATTTAACATGAGATATATAATCTGTAGCAACAACCCACAAACCAACCCATGCGTGCTTAACTAAGCATATAAGAAAAACAATGGTAAATACTTTAAAATACAGTGGACCAAATAAACCTACCCAATCGCTATACTCTATAGGTTGAGAATAGTTGATACAAAAAAACTTAGCTAATAAAATAAAATATATTGCTAGAATAACTGCTGTTTTTCTTTGTACAAGCCAATCTACAACCCCATTTTTACCAAAAGCACCCTTACTATAAGAACCATAATTGCTAGAATTAGCTACCATAAATATATTCCTAAAAGTATTGCTAATATAAAAGTAACGCCAAATATTAGATAAGCACTTAATCTACCTGCTATTTTACTATCACCTATATGCATGTCCATCAACAAATGTCTTAATCCAGCAATCAAATGATAGATTAACGCACATATAATTAACCAAACTGACAACTTTATATACCAAATGTTTAGATTTTCTTTTAGGAGACTAAAATTAATACTGTTACTTAAAGAATATTGCCACACTCCTAGTAATAGGGGTATAAAGATAAATAAAATAAAACCCGTAATCCTGTGCAAAATTGACACAATAGCTGTAATAGGAAATTTAATAGTCCATAAAGCTAGATTGACTGGACGGTTATCAGAGACACCTAATTTGTTTGACATTTAGCTATCCATTTAGTTGTATTAATCTTCTTGTAATATCTTATAATATGACTAGAAGCAGTATAAACATTGGGGATTATAATATCTATCCTCTATTTTAACAATACACGCAAATATTATTAAGTTATGTTGACATAGACACCATAACTAAATAACAATATCATAATATTAAGATTGCGTATTTAAAGTGTAAAGTTCTAGGAGTACAAATGTCAAATAAGACATCAGAAGCCGTGTCAAAATGCAGTATCACTATCGATCATGATACCTTTGACTTACCTATTTTGCATGGCACATTAGGCCCTGATGTCATTGATATAGGCTTATTATCTAAACACGGTTGTTTTACTTATGATCCTGGCTTTACAGCTACAGCTGCTTGTGAGTCTAAAATTACTTTTATCGATGGTGACAAAGGTATTTTGCTGCACCGCGGCTACCCTATTGAGCAATTAGCTAAAAACTCTAATTACTTAGAAGTTTGTTATTTACTCATTAATGGCGAGTTACCTAATAAGTCTCAATTGCAGCAATTTGA
>CAZSRF010000014.1:0-47776 GCA_964609155.1 uncultured Gammaproteobacteria bacterium
CTAGTACTTGAGGAGATTATTCTAACAAATTTTTTGTTTAACTGCTTTTTTTAGGTTAAAGAGGCTTCGGCTGCCATATCAACAAAATCTGAATCTGCAGCTCCCGCACTTGCTATACCTCCCATACCTCCCACCCCGTCTCGACTCGTAGATCGTTTTCGTGCCAGGCTAGCAACATCTAAGGAAGGTAACCCTGCCCCCACTAGACCATCAAGTCACCTTCCCGACATAGTAGCGCATGGTAGTAAGGGAAAGCCTGGATTCGTGGATCGTTTTCATGCTAGTGTAGGACATGCTAGAAAGGATGGCCAAGAAGAAAAGCCTGAAGAAAGTAAGGATACTACTATCCCTCCTCTTCGTCCTCGTCGTTAATATTCAAACTCTCACCAAGCACATATTGACCACAAACCTAATTTAACTTTAGCAAATTCAAGCTGTTATCCATAAAAATAATTAATAAAAAAATCAACATCAATAAGTTACAGCTTTAATTATTCAGGTAACGTGCTAAAATGAAAGTATGGTTAAACATAAATTAATTTTATGGTGAATATATGTCAGGTTTATACGAACTATTTATGTTGCTTTTGCCTTTGATTCTAACAGGCGGGGTGATCACGTCTTTAGTATCTCGTTTTATACCTGTGATCATGGCAAGAATGCATAAGAACATGAATAAAAACAAAATAATAAAATTTTATAAAAATTATCTTAAAGCACCTGAAGTATTTGCTGTAGTACAGCCTAGATTAAAAGACTTTTTTGACAACAAAGAATGGGTAAGTTGCGAATGCAAGAGTTGCGGATATATAAAAAAATACACTGCAAGAGCATCACTAAAACAGCCCCATGATAATACTGCCGTGGTGGGCTAATATGAGAAAAATTAAGAAGTACTTAAAAAATAACAATAAAGGACGTGCAGTCTCCTTTAAGAGAAGTAGCCACTCTGTGTTGGGTATTTTACAGGCCCTTGAGCCACGAATCTTATATGATGCGGCCGTAGGAGCGGAGCTCGCAGCAGCAGCAAATAGCGCTGCTGCGCATGCTGCAGATGCAGATGTAGCAGCACATTCACAAGTTAGTAACCATGTAGTTGATACGTTAATTCATGAACAAACAGCAGATGCTTCCCATATTAACTCCACTCACACGCTAGATACAAATAACAGCCTTGATAACTCTCATAGCACCTCTTTGGATAATGGTTTTCAGAGCTTTGATAAAACTTTGGTTGAAGAAGTGATCTTTGTCGATCAAAATGTAAAAAGCTATACTGATTTATTAAAAGGCGTTGATTTAAATAAACTTATTTCTGGTGAGCTTGAAATAGTCATCTTAAAAGATAATACAAGCGGTGTGGCACAAATTACAAATTATTTAAATCAATTTGATCACCAAATAGATACTGTGCATATTGTTTCTCAAGGTAACTCTGGCACAGCCTTTTTGGGAGCTGATACTTTAAATATTTCTACTATAAACCATTATCAAACAGAACTTACACAGTGGAGTCATAGTTTAACATCTGGTGCAGATATCTTATTTTACGGTTGTAATATAGGACAAGGGACTTCTGGTCAGGCTTTGATACAGAGCTTGCATGACCTTACACAGGCTGATATCGCAGCTAGTTCAAATCTCACCGGTAACTCTGCTTTGCATGGCGATTGGAACTTAGAAGTTACAGATGGAGTAGTTACTGCTTCTATGGCATTTAATACTTCTTCTTTACAAAGCTACAAATACACTCTAGATAGCGTACCTGTTACTAATAACACAGATATTGTCAATGGAGATACCAGTTCAATTGCAAATTTGCTTCTAAATGATGGTGGTGATGGCATCTCTCTTAGAGAGGCTATTAATGCCGCTAATAATACACCTGGCGCTGACACCATCAATTTAATTGCCTCCGGAGATATAGTTATATCTTCAACATTTACTCTTACAGATGACGTAACCATTAACCAAGCTAATCTTTTCGGTACAACTATTAAAACTACAGGCCCCATAGGCCCTGGCCCTTATGAAATCTATGTGGCGCCCGGTGTACAAGCTCATCTTGACTTGAATATAGATTCTCACTCTGGTTTAAAAGTATTAGGTATAGATGGAGATAGCAGTAGTGTTAATATGAATGCTACTACTCACAGCAGCTTATCAAACACTGCTATTACTATCAATGCCAATAATGTCAGTGTAACTGGATCACTTGATGGAACCGGATTATCTGTCCCAATAATCGATGTTATCAATGGGCAAAATATTAATATAGATGTAACAGCTACCTATGCTAACGTAGGTATCAAAGTTGAAGGTGGTCAAGATATCAATATTACGAATGGTTTCTTTTATAATACTAACACCGCTATTCTAGTAGCAAATAACGTCAACAATGTTACCATCAGTGGCAACCATATTGAAGGGGTGACTGGTAATTACGGCATAGTTATTCAAGATAATGCCAACCATATCACAATAACCAACAATAATTTTATAAATCTTAATGTCGGAGTAGCTGTAACCAATACTGCTAACGATGTAAATATTACTCATAATACTATAGATAATGTTGCTTTACCCATAGATTTAAATGCAGATGGTATTACTCCCAACGATCTTGGTGATGCTGACACCGGACCAAATAATTTACAAAATACTCCAGTGTTAACAACAGCCACCCAAATTGTAGATATCGATGGTTTACATCGTTATCAAATTACTGGAACACTAAACACTGAAGCCAATAAAACATATCGAATTGATTACTACGCTAATTCAGCTCCAGCTGGACATAATACTGAGTTTTTAGGTTCACAGACAGTAACAACTGATGCCAGTGGTAACGTAAGTTTAAGTTTTATATTTAATAATGCAGTAGGAACTTATATATCAGCAACAGCATCTGAACAAATAATCGCCAACTCGGTATACTCAACTTCTGAGGTGTCTACATCAGTTACTCTTACTGATAGCTTGCCTGCTCAAATGAGTTTAAAAGATCTTAATAATTCTCCTGGCAGTAATAGTAGAATTACTAGCAATGGTACAGGACTAGTTTTAACTGGAAAAATGAATGAACCTACTTACACTTTTACAAATTTTATTATTCGTAGTGCCTTGGATGGTTCTACAATAGAGAGTGGAAATGTTGGTAATTTAACTGTTAATCCGGATGGTACTTGGTCGTATACAGTGCAAACTGCTACTCTTGTCCCTGGGGCATATTTTCTAGAAGCCACTGGTACTGATTTAGGAAATAATGCTGTCACCTTTACAACAGGTGAATCTTTTTTTGCAATTACTCCAGCTGCTGGTGACGTCGTGCCTAATGAACTAGGAGGTACTGTAAATACGAGTTATAGTGGTTCTAACACAACATCACTAGCCGTCTCTGGTACTTTATCTTCAGCAATTAATGATGTGGTAGTAGTTGAAGGAAATGTTGGTGATGGATTAAATTTATTACTCACAACTACTGGCTTTTTCTATGATTCCAATAACAGCGCTCAAACTTGGGTAACTAGCAGCAACTCTGGCCTTGGTGTTTTTACTCAAACAACGGCATTTGCGCAAGGCACCTATAGCTATACTGTTCACATTTTTTCAGCAACAACTTATGATAAAATCATTTCTACAAACAATACAAATGTTGATACAACACCAGGCTCTGCTAATTTTAATAATGTAGTTTCTCCAAGCACAAGTGCCTTTGCAGCAACTACACTTACAGGCAACTATGCAGATAATTATTTTATCGATTCTATCATTTTTGGAGTTGCACCTCATAGTAGTTCCAATGATCTAAATAGTTTCTCCACTACATCACATCAATTACTATCGCCAGGCGGTAATAGTTTTCTCCCACTTGTAACTGGTTCACTTGCAGGAGGAGTTGGTGGTACATTTAACATAGATCCTGGTCAATTTAATTTAGCTCCTGGAGCCTACGATGTCTTATTAGTAGCTGTAGATAGAGCCGGAAATATGAATATAGTGGGTAATACTTTAACTGAAGGAGTTAATTTATTCTCCAATGCCATTACCATAGCAGGTGCAGCAGTGAGCAGTTCTAGCAATAACGATTCTGCTGTTGTTGCCTCTTTAATTAATCCTGCTCCACCTGTTTCAAGTACACCTACTCTTGATAATCTTACTGATAACGGGTTAGTTATTAATTCTCCACAATTGCAACAAGCTAATGAAGCAGCTGTACCTTCTACAAACTCAACTGATGGTACAACAACTAATAGCAATGAAAGCTCTCAACCTGCAGCTCAAAGTGCAACACCAAGTGCCCAAACAGCAGAACAAGGACAAAGCCAAACTCAAGATCAGTCTCCTACACAAACAAGTTCAACCCAAGACAGCAACAACTCTGGCAACAGAATTGGTTCATCTAACAATAATAGTACTAGTAACAGTAATGCACCCAGTACAAATAATACTTCTAATAGTAATTCTAGCAGTTCTAGTCAAACCTCAGTTGCAAATAATATAGCAACATTTTTTGTAAATGCAGCAGAATCTGTTACCAATACGGTAAAAGAAAGTGCTAATTACGCTAAACACAACCCAGCAGTTGCAGCTGGTACAGCAGTAGCTGGTGGTGTTCTGGTTAATTCAGTAATTGCCACACATACAGTTGCAGCTGCAGGACATGCAGCAAATGGTGTTATTATAGGTACGAATGCCATTGGTAGTACAACTACCTCTTCAAGCCTTTCAGCCGTAACAGGAAAAAGATTTAGCTTATCATCTTTTTCTTTCAATAATAGTAAAAATAATCAGAGCAAATTTAAACATACCTCTGAACGGCCAGAAACAGAGAAAGCTGAAGAAAAAGAAATCGGGGAAGATTGTCATTGTGTTATGTGTAACGCCCTTCATACTCATGGACCAAAAGCAAATTTTTTCAGAAATAAAAAAAATAAAATTAATGATGAACAACAAATTGTTTGATCGTATTTAATATTTTATTAAGGAGGGAAATATGTCGAAAGATATTCAGCTTGCTATTAACAAAGCGTTAGTACCAAGTAATATATTTCGTATAATAACTCGTTATCTCGTCAATCCTAAAGAAATAAGACACCGAAAGGGAGAAGCCTTAGAAATCATTGAAGACATTACATTTACTATAAAATCTTTAAAAAAAATCCTTAAGAAAGATAAACCTGATGCAATTAGTATTTGCGAGATCCAGGAGCAAATTGATTATCTACACAAAAAATTACTCAAAAATCCTGCTATTGACCCAGAAAAGTTATGTAAGGCATTCAAAAAGATAAACGCTAAAATCAAAGAACATATTAAATCTCGAGAAGAAGCCATTAAATTTCTTGAAGAGATCCCCTGGGCAAAAGAAACAACTTCTAGACAACAATATGTCAAGAAAAGAAGACCTTCTGAAGATGATGAAGGATTGACATTTCCAGCAAGTAAATTACCTCCTACTCGTGTTCAACGATCTCCTAGGGCAAAACATACAACCATTGCTATCCCACCTACTGAGCTAGACCATCTGGAAACAAAACCTTGTGCAACTCCTGTCGGCAGCGCTAGAAAAGCTATTCGCGATCTGAGGCGAAAATAGCACAGCACACACTGTATTAATTAGATTAGATTTATTAGCACAATTGTAGCTGCAAAATTTTACCTAGCTCCTCTATAGCTACATAGCCACTATCAATCAAGCTTGGATCTAATAAATCTTTTAAAGATAATCTGTCTCGATAATGCTTGCATATCCATTTTTTTAACTCAGTATACAATTCTTCTGTAAATAACACATTACAAGTTTTTTTAATTGCAGCCACTTCATGATCATTTAGCACAACTCGCAACCTTAAACAGGCAGGACCGCCACCATTACGCATACTTTGACGACAATCGACAAAAATAACTTTTTTAATTATTTTATCGGTCTCCAAAATATTTTCTATAATATTATTTGCAGCTATATTCTCCTGGCATTCCATAGGTGCAACTAATAACATATTATTATATTGTTCTAAAGAATTTATAGATAACAATTGACTATTAAATAAATACGACTTAACCATATCATCAAAAGACAAATCTTTGCTAAATACTTGATGTATCTTTAAATTTATTTCATTCTCACTGCAGATTTTGTTTAATCTATTTAAACTCTGTTGTTGATCAACGAACGCGCTTTCGTAACACAATAATAAGTTTTTATTTCCCATCGCACACACATCATTATGAAAAACTCCATTGTCTATTGCCTCTGGAGATTGCTGTAAAAATATTGTTTTATCCAAATCTAACTGATGTAACCTTGCTACAGCCATTGAGGCCTCAAGGGTTTGCCTTGCAGGATATCTTTTTGGTTTAAGTTGTTCCTGATTATAATACTCCTGCCCATAAACAAAGAGATTAACGCCATGTTGTTTATAATCAGTGCAGAATCTTGTATGATTAGCTGCGCCTTCATCTCCCAATGCAATATTGTTATATAATGGTGCATGGTTGGTGAAATATTTTTTATCATGGAAGATTTGTTGCAACACATGATAAGTATAATTTGTCTCTAAAGCCCGGTGGATATTATACGCCAAATTCGCCGGTGTAAGATGCAATTTTTTATCCATGCTGTCTGCTGATGGGGTTATAGTTGCAGCATTTGCAGTCCACATAGCTGAAGCTGAATAGCCTGCAGCAAATAGTCTTGGAGCTTTTTCGGCTACTTCTTTTAGAATCTTTTCAATATTACCATCAAACCCTAGACTCTTAAAAAACTCAATGTTTGGCCGGACGTGTGGTGGCAAAACAGCCTGCGGCACGCCCATGTCATGTAATAACTTCATTTTTTCTAAGCCTTGTAGCGCTGCAGCTTTGGGATTAGAAGTTAAGTGATAATTGTTAGTTGAGGCTATATTACCTGGTGATAAACCAGCATAATTATGTGTAGGGCCCACTAAACCATCAAAATTATATTCCATCCAACTTAACTCCTGGTGATATAGTTGCAGGAAGATGTACCATGTCTGCAAACTGTGATGCTATAGGATAACTGCAGTAGTCTGCAGCATAGGCAGCACTCGGCCTATAATTGCCACTGTGGCCAATTCCACCAAAGGGCAGAGTCCCTGCAGCACCAGTTGTAGGGCGATTCCAATTGACGATTCCAGCCTTAATTGACTGATGAAATCTTTCTATATTTTTTCTACTGTCGCTTAATAAGCCAGCTGCTAATCCATATTGTGTATCATTAGCTAAAGAAACAGCTTCAGTAAAATTATTATAATAAAAAACTTGTAATAAGGGACCAAAACATTCAGCATCTACAGAATTAGAACTGTTTGTATGCAATAAGATACCAGGGTTCAATAACGCTGAATTTTTTGCTAATAGAGCTAGTTCTACTAATTCTGTAATATCAGAATTATTTTTCAACAAATTATTTTTAAATTTAATAATATTCTTTGCAGATTCTAGAGAAACCACAGGCCCCATAAATGCCTCACCGCCTGTCTGTTCAGAGATGTTTTTACTATTTATACCATCACTTAACGCTAAATTGATTGTAACTTCTACCAATTTGTCTAAAAACACTTTTCCAAAATTACTATCCGGTAAATATAATCTTCGAGCACATGTGCAACGTTGTCCTGATGTAATAAACGCTGATTGGATTGTATTATATACAGCTGCTTGTATGTTATTAATTTCATTATCAATAATTAACGGATTATTACCCCCCATTTCTAAAGCTAGCATGACTTCGGGGCGGCCGCCCAACTGCCGATGAATCATCTGCCCTACTTTATAACTTCCTGTAAATAAAACTCCGTTGATATCAGGACTTGCCACTAATGCCTCACCTATATCTGCACCACCATGTACTAAATTTATTACTCCTTTAGGCAACCCAGCTTCGAGCCAATACTTTACCATAAGTTCGCCACACAGGGGAGTTTGTTCACTAGGCTTGAATACCACAGTATTTCCAGCAAGCAAAGCAGGTATAATATGCCCGTTTGGTAGGTGTCCTGGAAAATTAAACGGTCCAAATACCACCATGACACCGATAGGTTTATGTATAAGTAGGCTATCATTGTATTTTAAAGAACCTGTACGAGCTTGATATGATTTTATTGAAGCGTCATATTTTGCAATCATTGCACCAACTTCAGCTCTAGATTCCCAAAGTGGTTTACCCATTTCTAAAGAAATTGTTTTAGCGTACTGTTCTTTATTGATTGTTAATATATTAACAAATTTCTTAATATACTCTTCACGTATTTCTAAAGATAATTTACTCCAATATTTAAACGCTGTCTTTGCTGCAACAATACTTTTTTGAACATCTTTTATACCTGCCATACTTCCTTGCCAAACTATTTCTTGGTTAGCAGGGTTAACTGATGTTAATAGTTTACCACAACCTTGTTGCCATACATTGTCTATTAATATTGATGTCATATTATCTATTATGTCTTATTCTCTTAATTCAATTATTCGTACCTTATCGCCTTTTCGAATATCTAACACATTAGCAGTAGCTTCTGGTATAGAGATATGATCCTCATGACCTTCTTGTATATTACTGATACAAATCTTGATGTCGACTTTCATATTGCTTATGAGATAAAACTGAGGTTCTTTATCAAAATTTTTGTTATTAATTTTGTTATTATCTTGTTTTAATATATTTTCTATTATTTTTACTTTGCTATTAACTATGGTTTTAATATTATCTAATTCACACTCTACCATAGGTCCTGCATCAAAAATATCTACATAACCTTGCGAACGAAACCCTTCTTGCTTTAAAATAGCTAATGCAGGCTCAGTGTCCTTATGGACACAATCTATAACTTCTTGAGCTTCTTTAGATAAACAATCTGTATAAATAGGATGCCTAGGCATGAGATCAGATATAAATTGTTTAATACCCATACCTGTTAATTTATCTGCCTCTAAAAAAGGTATGTCAATAAATTTGCTTATTACATTGTCCCAAAATGGCTGACTGCCATCTTTGTGGATCACCCCACGCATTTCTGCAATAATGGTCTTACTAAAGCGTTCTTTATGATCAGCCATAAATAAAAAACGAGCACGTGATAAAAGAAGCCCATTATTATCCTTGCGAAATTTTGGTAATAAAAAGAGACTACATATTTCACTACAGCCTTGATAATCATTTACCATTGTCAGGATCTTATGATTACTGCTTAAATTTAAATCCTGACTGACATAATTAACATTCGACATTTTAAAATGATAAAAAGGCAACATTCTACTACCAGCAGCAGCTATTCCACTACAACCCACTATTTTTTTAGTTGCTATATCTTCTAGAACAAAAAGATAACCTAATAACTCTGAATTAACATGACCATTCTTAAAAGAATGTAAGCTAGTTTGAATCTTCTGACTTAAAGCATCAACATCTTTTGGAAGATTTGTCATACCTTGACCTGCTTCATAAGCAAGGTTAATTAATTCTGATAGATCGTCAGCAGATATTGGTCTTATTAGAGTTTTAATTTTGATATCGTCATGCATAACTATTAAAGTTTTGATACTGTAAATAACTTATCATACCGTTACAAATTGACTAACGCTAGAATTAATTATAAAAATTCAAACAGAAGCGCATTTAAAATTGTCTCCCAACCATAGGGCAACAATTTGATTTATAGTATTTTTATAATTCTTATTCAAATAACTACATGCTTCTCTCACTTCACAAAGCATTTCTTTATCTCTCACCACATCAGCAATTTTAAGTTGCCACATACCTGTTTGACGTTTACCCATTATTTCACCTGCACCACGTAGTTTTAAATCATGTTCTGATAAAATAAATCCATCTTGACAATTACGCATGATATCTAAACGTGCTTGTGCCATATCACTTAATGGTGTTTTATAAAGTAACACACAAAAACTTTCTTTGGATCCACGCCCTACCCGACCACGTAATTGGTGTAATTGAGCTAGTCCTAATCTTTCAGGGTTTTCTATAATCATCAAATTAGCATTAGGAACATCAACGCCTACTTCTATAACTGTAGTAGCCACTAAAATATTTATTTGATTATTTTTAAATTGATTAATTATATTTATCTTATCGATGTTTTTTAGCTTTCCATGTAATAAACCAATTACAAAATCAGGCAACATTTCACTCAACATCTGATAACACTCTGTAGCAGCTTGTGAGGCAATATTTTCAGAATCATCAATTAACGTACATACCCAATATACTTGTGAATCATGTTCACATAGTGCTCGTATTCTATTGATAACTTCTGCCTTTTTTCTATCAGGAACAACGACTGTAGTAATAGGCTTACGTCCTGGTGGTAGCTCATCGATAACTGAATAGTCCATATCTGCATAGATAGTTTGAGCTAATGTTCTTGGTATCGGTGTTGCAGTCATGGTAAGTTGATGAGGTGCTCTATTATCCTGTACTCCTTTTTCCCAGAGCGCCAACCTCTGTCCTACTCCAAAGCGATGCTGCTCATCAATAACTACTAAGCCTAAAGAGTTAAATTTAACATTTTCTTGTATTAGAGCATGCGTTCCAATGATGATTTGCACTGTATTATTTTGCAAATTTTGTTTTATTTGTTGTTTTTGACTTGCAGTTATTTTTGCAATCAATAAAGCAATTGAAATTCCCAATTGCTCAAAGTACTTCTGTAAGTTATCATAATGTTGTTGTGCTAAAATTTCTGTTGGTGCCATCATGACGGCTTGATGTCCCGAACTTACTGCTTGTAACATAGCCATCACAGCCACAATAGTTTTTCCAGATCCAACATCTCCCTGTACTAATCGGCACATAGGACTATCTTGTTGCATGTCTTTTATAATCTCTTCTGCAACACGGCTTTGTGCTGAAGTTAAGGCAAATGGTAATGTTTTTTTAAATCTTTCATTAAGATTATTATCTTCTAATTTTAATGCTCGATATTTACACTGTTGGTTACGAATTAATTGCATGCCTAATTGATTTGACAACAATTCATCGAATACTAATCTTCTTTGTGCTGGATGTAACCTACTTTCTAGTAATTCAATACTTATATCTGGTGTGGGTTTATGAATAATCTTTAACGAGGTTATAAAATCTAATAATTTATATTTTTCAATTATGCTTATTGGCAAATAGTCTAACATATTATTCATGCCATCATTCTTGACATCGTTTTGTTTAGTGTTTTTAAGATTATCTAGATGTCCTAATGCTAATTCTATAATCTGGCGCCATCGTTTTTGAGAAAAACCATCTACAGTTGGATAGACAGGTGTGAGATTTTCTGCAACAACACTAAAGTTATTATCAATAACCTGATATTCAGGGTGCATAATACACAGCGCACGTTGCCCATACTTAACTTCACCAAAACAACGTAATTTTGGTTTATTAGAAAACTGTTGTAATTGACTATTATTAAAATTAAAAAATCTTAATTCTATAATACTTGTAACATCCTGTAAGTATACAACTAAATTTCTTTTTCTATTCTTGGTAAACAGTACTTTCAGATCTATTACTTCTCCCTCAATAACTGCATAAGAATCCACCTTGAGATCAATAATATTAGTAATTCTCGTCTTATCTTGGTACTTATACGGTAAATGTAATAATAAATCTAAGATGGTATATATATTAAGTTCAGCTAATTTATTTGCTAATTGTGGGCCAATTCCACGTAATCTTTTTAGATCTGTAAGATTCTGTAGAAGATCTGGAGAAATTTGTGCTACTGCGTCCATTATTTTTGATACTTTTTAGCGTATTCTACTCTACGCTATTGAATAGGTAAATAATAACCCGTGTAAAAATCAAATTGATAACGAATACCATCACGCTCGATTATTCTACCTGGCCAATCAGCAGCCCCACGATCCATGGCTGATCCTGATGCATTAGAAGTACAACCTCCGCTGTTGCAACACCCACCCCCACAACCTCCACAACCTCCACAACCGCCACAGCATCCGCCATTAGATTGCCGCTCTTGTCTATTTTGAGTAACGAGTTTACTTGATACTGGGCATAGTTTGTTATCAAAAGGTATTTTATCGAATTTTTCAGTGTCGCAGTAAACATCGTATATTACTCTACAATTACCATTTATATCTGCTGGTGATTTTTGAGTAATAACTCGATAAGCAGAATTACTTGTACACACTGACAAACTTTTGGCATCCATATCTCCCTTTTGAACTAGTTTGGCAATATCAGTATCTGAATATCTAGCATATTTTTGATCCTTACCTAAATAGTGCCGTTCACCAATCTCTACGATATTACAATAAGTCCTACTAATATCATATCGGTTTGCTAATAGTTTAACATTATCAGTAGTAACTTTATTTTCTGGGCAACGCAGTATTTCTAGACTAGAATCACGTATTTCTTCTGGACAATAAAACGAGTTTTTTGGTAGTTTATTAGGTTCCGGGAAAATCTTAGAATCAACAGGATCACAATACCATCTCATCTCTTTTACATCACAAAAGCGATCTGCACCAATTGCCCCTGCTTCACTAATGACACGAAAGACTGATTTACTGGGGCAAGTATCACCTAAGGCACTATCAGCACTGTTGTAGTGTTTGACGTTTAATCTAAGTTTATCACAATAATCAATACGGCCCGGGCCAGTTTTAATAGGTTTGATATTTTGGTTTACAAAAGTATTGTAAGCATTCTCCTCGCAATAAAATACTTTGTTTTTATTTACATCTGTCTCAAAAACGTCTAAAGGATTGGCATTTATACCCATAGCAGATAGAACCAATAATATCTTTATTAGATAATAAGATCCAGCTTTCATCTTCGTTCTCTTCAAACAGTTATAAACACTAATCTAAGTATATAATACTATAGCGATTTAGCAATTTTAGAAAATCAATATGTTATATACTGCTTGAAAATCTAACTAAGTAGTCTAAAGTCGTAATATACGCAAATATTCCTTTTATCATGATAAAACGCATTAATACAGGCATTAACTTACTCTTATTACTCTTATCAGTTTACTGCATAAACTTTTTTGCCCAAAGTAACCCAACCCTATGTCCTAATTATATTTCACCTCCTGGTGCAAGTATTATGTTAGAAAACAGTGTGGAGCAATCTGATCCTATGGGAGTAAATTCAACCTGTGACACCAACGACCCTGCAATTGGTAAACCAAGATTTGATGCTAGTAAAAATAGTGTATGTAGCGACAAAAATTTAAATGGCTCCTATTATGAAGTTATTCTTTCTAGAAAAATCAGCCCAACCTCTAGTGGTGCTAATTTCTGTAATACCTCCACACGAACGTTCTGTGATCTTAGTTTACCACCTCGTCAATATCGTCCTGATGCAGGGTGTCCTACCACACGTATATGTGGCAATGGAGCATTAGATTCCGGTGAACAATGTGATCTAGGATTTCTCAATAATAACAGTTTTTTTGGCTGTGATAAGAATTGTCAAGTAGTAGAGAACTGGAAATGTGTAACTTCTGGCGATGAAATAAAATCGTCTACTACTACTATGACAACACTCTATCCAAAACTATGCAAAGCAAATACAACGACTCCCTATGTAAATTTAGATTTATGTCCCGAGAAGACTAGCCCTACTGCATCAGATAAGGATGCTCATGCAAAATGCCTTTTAGAAGCTTATAAACGTGATTTAATTACACTGTTGGCTGTAAATATACAAAATCCCCTTGCATGTGATTCGTGTACATCTTTACTTCTTGACTATACTTCTCCAACAGATCCTAAGACTAATCCGACATTTAAGCTCAATTGTACGCCTATGCAGAGCACCCGTACATCAGCAACAGAGCAACCAGCGCCATAAGAGTAGAAGCTCAACGCTAACACTATTAACTTATTGTGCTTAATCCGATGATATCAATATTTTTTAATGCATGCTTTACCGTATCTATGACTTGCATACGTGGAAAGTCACTACGCCAAACTAGACTTAATGTTCTGTAAGGGCCCATTTGATCTTTTTCCTTTGACACAAATTCATCCGTTTTTTTAATTGGGATAATCCTAACTTGCTCATTTTGCCTATGAATTGCGCCAAATAAAGCAGGAATAATCGCAATCCCTGATCCTAACATAACATTATCATGCAAAGATTCTAACGAATTATAACTGTTATCAGATACCATATCTTTCTGTTTATACCATTGTTCGTCTATTGCCAGACTATGCTCTCGCAAACAATGTTGTTTATTTAATAAATAGACTTTATTAATATCTATTTCTGAAGTTGATATACATTTTTTCTCAGTATTTACATTATTACTTGCTGTCAAAACATATAATTCTTCACGCAACACAGGTTGACCAGAAAGTTCTTGAATATTTAATGTTTTTAAAAAATTATCTAGACTGGCTGTTCCGTTATTATCTTCTTCTTTAGTTATATTATGTTTAGTTATATTATTTTCGGTACATTTAACAGACACATCTGTTGGTAATAAAATTAAATCTAATTCTTTATTTAATAATTTTTGAATTAATTCATAATGATAATCTTGGCTAATAGAAACCCAGAGTTCTGGGGAAAAACTGTAAATTTGTCTAATCAAGTGCGGAAACAAATATTGGCCTATCGTATAAACACTTGCAATTTTGATTGGTTGTCGCAACTGATGTTGATCTGCTAATGCTAAACTTTTAATTGCTTCAGTTTCTGCTAAAGCTTTTTGTGCACGCGCTATAATTGCTTGTCCAACTGGAGTCATTCTAACTTCACTACGACCACGTTCAAAGATAGTTATTCCAAGACTATCTTCTAGTTTTCTAATTCCAACACTTAGGGTAGGTTGACTTACGAAACACTCATCAGCTGCTTTACCAAAATGCTTTACTCGCGCAACTGCTACAATATATCTTAATTCGGTTAGTGTCATAAATATTTAATTAATTTATTTAATAATATTGATTATATACCAGAATCATTTACTGAGTAGTTTTAGAAATTGATAAATAACTTGCCTACACCGTATAGATAATTTAAATTATATATATACTTATGCTATTTCACATATTTTCACATTCAGTTACTAATCAGTTACTAAGAAGTAGGAGTCTGACATGCTTAAAACTATTCAGTTAAAGAATTATATTTCTGCCTTAAAAGCCCAACGGACAGTATATTTTTCAACTCTAGGAATATTAAAAGTATATCATTGTCTAAGTGAGTTACTGATTACTGATCTTAAAAATGAGATCTGTCAACTTTGCTTAAGTAATCCTTCGTTAGATCAGGCCCTTGTTACCAGTTCACCAAGCTATTGTTTTGCTATAGCCTCTTGCGCAGAAATAGCAAAAAATTTGTTAGATCCTAAATTGGATATCACACGAGTTTTAGTACAAATGATGATCCATAGTAATAAACTGAAAATTTCTTTTATTGATAATGGTTGTGGTTTTCCTGTAGATACCGTGCCTTGGACTCAAGAGACAGCCGTTACAAAAGTTTTGAATATCTTAGGACCATTTAGTCGTGGAACAAGCAGTAAAGTTAAAGGTGATGGCAGTGGTGGCGGTTGCGGGCGTGGATTTGCACAGATTGTAGATTGGTTTAATGCTATAGAGTTAGATCCTAATACGTCTTTAACTTTTAGCAGACTCAATAGAAATGGTGGTTGTATTCTTACTTTTTGCTCACCTTTAGCAACAGATCATAGTGAAAAGCATCGCTGTGAACAAGCTATTGCAAGCGTCTTGAGCGATTTTTCTGTATTGTCAGATCGCGCAACAGATGAGATGAAGCAACAAAAGATGCAAGAGATTCAAGCAGCTTTACGAAAAAAAACTACTGATGATACTACTGAAGATACCAGTGAGGATATTATTAAATTAGACCTAAAAATCCCACATAAGATAAACAGGATCGCAAAAGGATTGTAAGCCTTGACTGATATAAGCTCTTTGGCTGATATGATAGACTTTGCAATAGTAACTAAATTCTAAAAAATAGTAACTAACAAGACTATGGGATACTAGATTATTTATTATTTTCTCAGTATCATCACAGTTTCGGGGCGTAGCGCAGCCTGGTAGCGCACTAGTATGGGGTGCTAGTGGTCGGAGGTTCAAATCCTCTCGCCCCGATTTAAAGTTATTCTACCAACAATTCAGTCTGATCCAATTTTAATAAATCAAGAAATAAAGAAATAAAGAAATCTTACCCCACATTGATTAACTACAATATATTACAAAATTTATACTAGAATATACTCATAATAATAATTAAAATTATAATATATTCATATGCCTTACTTTTGGCGCTTTAATTCTCAAATAGGCCTTCTCTTATGCTTTATTGCGCTTTTTACCTCATGCTCAAAAGATGACAAGCAACCACCTTTTGGTATGGCAGGCGCGCCTGGGGCCAACATGCCACCCGCAGAAGTAGGTTATATAACATTAAAACAAGAAACTATTGACCGTACCGTAGAACTACCTGGAAGAGTAAGCCCTTTTGCTGCAGCTGAAATCAGACCGCAAGTAAATGGAATTATTTTAAAGCGTATGTTTGAAGAAGGCAGCCTAGTTAAAGCTGGACAACAACTCTATCAAATCGATCCTGCAGTCTATCAAGCTGCCTATGATACAGCGGCAGCCCAATTAGCACGAAGCAATGCAGTAGTCACTTCTAGCAGTTCTTTAGAAAAAAAATATAAAAAACTTCTAGAAATTCACGCGGTAAGCCAACAAGAATATATTGATGCTTTAGCATCGTTCCATCAAGCTCAAGCAGATGTTACAGTAGCTCAGGCAGCCAAACAAACTGCACAGATAAACTTAAACTATACTAAAGTTTTTTCGCCAATATCAGGCCGTATAGGCAAATCATCCGTAACTGCTGGTGCATTAGTCACAGCTAATCAAACTACACCCTTAGCATTGGTACAACAACTAGATCCTGTTTATGTTGATGTTACTCAATCAAGTACCGATTTATTAAAATTGAAACAAAAAATGGCTGAGAAAGAAACAAGTCCTGCAGTTCAAGCAGAAGCAGAAGTAAAACTAATATTAGATGATCTAAATTACGAATATGAAAAGATAGGCATCTTAAAGTTCTCCGATGTAACTGTTGATAAAGAAACAGGAAGTGTTCTGATTAGAGCCATTTTCCCCAACCCTGATAATAAACTACTACCTGGGTTATTTGTACGAGCTATTATTAAGCAGGATCAAATAAATAATGCTGTTTTAATTCCTCAGCAATCTATTACTAGAAATCCCGATGGTAGTGCCGTTGCGTGGATTATAGATAACAATAACAAAATTCAGACTGTACCTGTTGAGCTTGGTGAAGCAATCAAGGATAAATGGCTCGTTACCAAAGGACTTGAAGCATCACAAAAAGTTGTTGTCGAAGGTCTTATAAAAATTAAAACTGGTGCCAAGGTCAAACCTGTTGATATTTCTACTCAAGGTGGAGCACTACAAATAAAGTCACTCAAAAACAAATTATAATATGGCTAGATTCTTTATTGACCGACCAGTTTTTGCTTGGGTAATAGCTATTTTAATTATGCTATTTGGTCTGCTTGCAATAAGAAATTTACCAATTCAACAATACCCAACAATAGCTCCTCCCACAGTAACCATTTCAGCATCATATCCTGGTGCCTCAGCAGAAACCTTGGAAAATACTGTAACTCAGATTATTGAACAAAATATGAATGGACTTGATCACTTACGCTACTTTTCATCAACAAGTGATTCATCGGGAAACGTTTCTGTTACTCTAACTTTTGAACCTGAAGCTAATCCTGATATTGCGCAAGTACAAGTACAAAATAAATTATCTCAAGCCATGCGCTTGTTACCTCAAGAAGTACAGCAGTTGGGTTTGCGCGTTAATAAATCATCTGGAAGTTTTTTATTAGTTGCCGCTTTTTATTCAGAAAACAATTTAATGTCACAATACGAAATATCTAACTATGTAGCATCTAATATTCAAGATCCTATCAGTCGAATAAATGGTGTTGGCCAAATCCAGGTATTTGGACCACAGCATTCTATGCGTATTTGGTTAGATCCTGACAAACTAATTAATTATAAATTAACAACTGTAGAAATAATCAAAGCTATTCAAGAACAAAATAATCAGGTAGCGGCGGGGCAACTTGGTGGCACTCCCAGTATTAAGGGACAACAACTAAATGCAACTATAATTGCGCAAACAAGATTAAAGACTACCGAACAATTTGGCAATATTCTAATCAAAGTAAATACTGATGGCTCACGAGTGTTTTTACATGATCTTGCACGCATAGAGATGGGAGCGGAAAGTTACGATCTTGTTGCTCGTTTTCTAGGCAATCCAGCATCAGGCATCGGCGTTAATCTTGCCACTGGTGCAAACGCACTTGCAACAATAGATAACGTTAAACAACGAATCAAAGAATTATCACCATATTTTCCAAAAGGTTTAAAAGTAGCATATCCATATGATACTGCACCTTTCGTGCGATTATCAATACATGGAGTAATCGAAACTCTAATTATAGCAATAATATTAGTATTTGCCGTTATGTATCTTTTTTTACAAAATATTAGAGCTACTTTTATACCAACTATCGTCATTCCTGTTGTTTTACTAGGTACATTTGGAGTCTTAGCAGCTTTTGGTTACTCAATTAATACGTTAACTTTATTTGCTATGGTCTTAGCTATTGGTCTACTTGTTGATGATGCTATAGTAGTAGTAGAAAATGTTGAACGTATTATGCATGAAGAAAATTTATCACCTATTGAAGCAACTCGTAAGTCAATGGATCAAATAACAGGAGCACTAGTTGGTATTGCTACAGTTTTATCGGCTGTATTTATTCCAATGGCTTTTTTCTCTGGTTCAACAGGCTCTATATACCGACAATTTTCTTTAACTATAGTTTCATCAATGGTGTTATCAGTATTTATAGCATTATCGCTGACGCCTGCTATGTGTGCATCCCTCTTGAAAAATGAACATAGCAGCAAAAATTCCAAAAAAATATTTAAAAAATCACCTCTAAGGCTTTTAGAATATTTCAATACTGCCTTTAATAAGGCAAACCATTCTTATAAGTCTGGTGTTATTCATATGCTTAATTTTAGACAGCCTGGTATAATTATTTATGTCTGTTTTGTAATCCTTATGTTTTATATTTTCATAAAAATTCCTACATCTTTTTTACCAGAAGAAGATCAGGGACGAATGTTCGCTTTGATTACAACGCCTCCTGGTGCAACGACAGAAAGAACATTAGAAGTCGTTAAACAAGTTGAACAATATTTTCTTGAAAAAGAAAAAGATACTATAGAGAATTTCTTTACCGTTGTAGGCTTTTCTTTTGCAGGAAGAGGTCAAAATTCCGCTATGGCATTTATTAGTTTAAAAGATTGGTCTCTACGCCAAAAAACAAAGTATAAACTACCTGCTATTGCAACTAGAACAACGATTAATTTATCAAAAATTCGTGATGCAACAGTTTATGCAATAAAGCCTCCTGCTGTCTCAGAATTGGGAAATATAGGCGGCTTTGATTTTCAGCTGGTTGATAAAGCTAATCAAGGTCATGAAAAACTAATGGCTGCAAGAAATCAATTACTAGGTATGGCGGCAAGAAACCCTATGCTTGTAGGTGTACGCCCTAATGGTTTAGAAGATACTTCGCAATACAAAGTTGATATAGATCAAATTAAAGCCAAAGCATTAGGTGTCTCACTAGGAGATATTAATACTACGTTAACTTCCGCTTTTGGTTCAATCTATGTGAATGATTTTATCGATGCACAAAGAGTCAAAAAAGTATATTTACAGTCAGATGCAAATAGTAGAATGCTGCCATCTGATATCAATAAATGGTATGTTAAGAATTCTAGTAACGAAATGGTACCATTTTCTGCATTTGCTACGGGTCATTGGAAACTAGGCTCACCAAAATTAGAACGTTTTAATGGGCTATCTTCAAGAGAAATTCAAGGTAACACAGCCCCTGGAATTAGTTCAGGCCAGGCTATGCAAGAAATGGAAAAAATGACTAAGCAACTACCACCTGGCTTTGGTTTTGAATGGGTAGGTTTATCTTATGAAGAAATTCAATCAGGTGCACAAGCACCTATGCTATACACAATTTCTATTCTAGTCGTATTTTTATGCTTAGCCGCTTTATACGAAAGTTGGTCAATTCCCTTTGCTGTCATTCTTATTGTACCCCTTGGTGTTTTAGGTGCAGTAATTGCCACAAAGTTATCCGGACAATCAAACGACGTATATTTTCAAGTTGGCTTGTTATTAACTATGGGTTTATCTGCAAAAAATGCCATATTAATAGTAGCATTTGCAAAAGAGTTACATAAGAAGGGAACAAGTGTCTTTGACTCTGCTGTGCAAGCTGCTCATTTAAGATTACGCCCTATTATAATGACCTCACTAGCGTTTGTACTAGGTGTATTACCCCTTGCACTAGCAACTGGAGCCGGATCTGGCAGTAAAAATGCAATTGGTGTAGGCGTAGTTGGCGGTATGCTGTCAGCGACATTGTTAGTAATATTTTTCGCTCCCTTATTTTTTGTTATTATTAATCTTGCGATAGATAAAACAAAAAAAAATAACAGTATAAAAAACTCCAACGACCCAGAAAATCTCGGGGATATAAGCAAACTAGGGGTGTCTGATGATAATAAAACTCTATAAAAATTGCTTTATTTGTATAATTTTTAGTTCTTTACTAACATCATGCAATCTTGAACCTAATTATACCACTCCCTTTGCACCTATACGTACTACGTGGAACATTAATACTTCTATTAATAATGGTAAATCTGCAGCTAATGTATCATGGAAAGATTTTTTTAAAACTACGGAATTACAAAATTTAATTGCCAAGGGTTTAAAGAATAACCGGGACTTAAGACAAGCTGCATTAAATATAGAAGCTACCAGAGCACAGTATAGAATTGCACGTATTTTATTACCTGATATAGAAAGTACCGCATCCATAACTGAACAACGAGTGGCTGTTAGTAATAATCCTGCGCTTATTGGTGGATTTAGATTACGCCAATTCAATGTAAATCTTGGTGCAACAGCTTTTGAGATTGATGTATTTGGTAGATTACGTAATTTAAAAGCAGCTGCTTTAGAAGAATATTTTGGTACCGAGGAAGCAGCACAAACGATACAAATTTCTCTTATATCTGAAATAGCTTACACCTATATGACACTGCTTGCTAATAAACAACAGCTGTATCTTTCTAATAGAACTTTAGCTTCTCAGAAAAAATCTTATGATTTAATCAAACAACGCTTTGAGGCAGGTATTACCAATCAGTTAGATTTAAACCGGGCTGAAACCACAGTACAAACAGCAATTATTGATTTTAATACAAGACAGAGATTAATTCAGCAAAACCACAATACATTAGAATTACTAGTCGGCGCCAAGATATCAGCATCAGAATTACAAGACAATTATAATAAACTTAGCAAAGCTCTTGGTAAAATTAATAGTGGGTTGCCTTCTGATTTATTATTAAACCGACCAGACATTCGACAAGCAGAACACGCCATACGAGCAGCAAATGCAAATATTGGTGCAGCACGTGCAGCATTTTTCCCAAGAGTAACACTAACTGCTAATGCTGGATTTGGCTCAAAAGAATTGTCTAGTTTATTTGATGCTACTTCTAATGCCTGGATATTTAATCCACAAATTACTATGCCTATTTTTACTTGGGGGCGTAACCAAGCTAATCTTGATGTAGCAAAATTACGTAAAGAAATTTTCATAGCACAATACGAAAAAGCTATTCAAACTGCATTTAAAGAAGTCTCTGATGCTTTAATAGCTTACAAAACTTTAGATAAAGAATTGGCCTCACAGCAACAATTAGTAACAGCAACTCAATCTGCAGAAAAATTAGCAAAAGCACGTTATGATGAAGGGATTGATAACTATCTTAGTCTATTAGATGCAGTACGTAGTTCATATTTAGCAGAGCAAGAGCTCATTAATAAATCATTAGCGAAATTATCCAACATGGTTACTCTTTATGCAGCCTTAGGTGGTGGACAAATGATTCAGAGCTAAGCTCTGTTTTTTACTTTCTACCTGTTTCCAGAGTTATGACCATCATAAGCCAACACGTGTTTATCTGCATGCTCTTTATAGCCATTGAATAACTTAGCTGCAATAAAATTAATCAATGGATCTGTTAATCCATTTAAAAAAGCATAATTCTTATTGTCTTTTAAATGGTGCTGCATATGATGTTTTTTTGGCAATAATATTCTGTACTTTTGTAAAAAAGAAATAATTTTATTATCCTTACGTGAATTATGGCACCAATAATGCGACACCTCCGCAACTGAAGATAAAATACCTATAGATACTAAACAAAAATGTATTCCTAAGGGTAAATTTACACCATACTGTAATATTATCGTCATACCTAAAAAGAATGGCAACCATACTTTAGCACCCGACTCATAAATATACACTAATACAGCATGTCTATCTCTATATCTTGGTTGTTTGTGATGCATGTGAAAAGCAGCAATTAATGGCCCGGCAAGACCAGTATAATTGGTGTTGTTATCCATATACATATGGATTAAGCCATTTATAAAATCAGTTAATACATAAGAAAATATAAATAATACTAGATATAATATCTTATCTACACTAACTTGAGACTCCATTTGTTTGCCTAATTGTATCAAAGCAACAAGTTGTAAAAAAATTACAACAATGGAGATTACATAACCCAATTTATTATAAAATATATTATTATGATACTTTTCAATTGCAATATTAAATTCGTAAATCTTTTTTTCTAGCATTTTTTGTTACCATTTAAAACTAAATAATGCTAGAACCTCCTTTGTAATTGCCTACTGAGTTATGAATACTCAACTAACAATGCTATTTATTTAGCCTATTTTACTTATTTTGCTTTTTTTACTGTACTCAACTGTTAGATCTTTTGCTTGTGCTCGCTGTTGCGGTGTCATATCTGTGATCAACTTACTTAATTTCATCTCTACATTTTGGTCTACCATTGAGTCTCTTGGAATAAGCTTCCAAAAAGCATATGCTTTGGCGAGATCTTTTTGCACACCTAATCCATGTTCATACATTTTTGCCAATAAATACTGTGCTTCAGAATTCTTTTGAAAAGCCGCATAAGTGAGCCATTTCTCAGCTTCTAATAAATTTTGTTCAACTCCATCGCCATTATAATATAACACCCCTAGACTATACTGAGCATAAGCAGATCCTTTTGCAGCAGCCTTTTTATACCATTGTAGAGCTTGTTGTCCTGATTTTTTTACTCCGTTCCCTCTTGCGTACATATCACCCAGTAAATACTGAGCTTCTATACTATCACGCATTGCAGCTGTCTCCATCCATAAAGCTGCAGCTTGTTTATTATGAATAAAACTTGTTGGATTTGCATAACGCTTAGCAATATTGACTAAAGCTTCTGTACTTTTAGGACTATTTGACGCTTTTTGGTACCAAGCAACAGATTTTTCTAAATTCTGAGGTAACCCAATGCCTTCTTGGTATAAGATACTTAACATATATTTGGCATAGGCTGAATTGTTAGACGCTGCTACAAGATACCAACTTACTGCAAGTTCTGGATAACTTTGACCGGCGATGCCATCTAAATAAAAATCTGCAAGTTCGCTTTGTTGATTGGGATTTTTATTCATTGCCCCCCTCACATAGAGGGAAAATTTTTGTAATTGCTCAGGAGTAGCAATCGAATCAAAGTCTACGGAATATTCGTCCATTAGCATTTTTAATCTAGCAGGATCTATATTTAGCTGGGTATTCGTTGCTATCTTTCTGTCTGTTTTACCAGTATTTTTTGAACGCCTCTTTGAATTTTGCCTAGAATTTTGCTTAGAATTCTGCACAACAACTGCAGTCTCTTCTTGTTCTAAAATACTTAAAAGATACTTATTAAGAATATTGATATTTGATTTTAGTGCTTGCTTATCACCAGACAAAGACTCTGAATATTCTCCATCCATAGATGCATAAGGTTTATCTAGTTGAAACAATTCAGAGGAACTATCACCTGGAGTTTCATCTTCTGAATCATTTACCTTAGGCTTAATCAAAGCTAACTGATTATCATCAGACAGAATCTTTACATTTTTTTGTTCTTTATACCTGTCATCAGCATTACCACTGCCAAAAATTACAACTCCATTATCTACACGGCTATTTAAAATGGCCCCATCATCACTGCTTGAGCATCCCGCACACAATAAACTTACCAAACTTACTAAAATTATTGCTGTTTTATTCCATTTGCCCTGAAAGCCTAGCGACATATAATTCCTTTAATTCTTTATCTTAATTTACTTTAATTTATTTTAACTGCAATATAGCTTCTGCTTCAAAATTAGCCCCTTTCGGCAAACCTGAAACTTCAACCGCTGCACGTGCAGGATAGGGTTCTTTAAAATATTGCAACATTATTTCGTTAACTATTTTAAAATTTGTTAAATCTGTCAAATACAAGTTTAGCTTTATAATATTATTAATACTAGAACCCGCAGCCTCACAGATAGCTTTTAAGTTATCAAATACCCTAATAATTTCTATTTCAATAGAGTCTCTTTCTAGCTGACTAGTGATAGGATTCAATCCAATTTGCCCAGATATAAATACTAAATCACCTATCTTGATTGCTTGAGAATAGGGACCTATTGGAAAAGGAGCTTTATCTGTATAAATGGCTTTTTTTTCTAATGTATTCACTTTAAATCCTAATTAATTACAACGTTACAGTATAACTAGATTGTTTTATGCGTCAAGACTTGCAAAATCTTGTTACCTTGTTAACTTGTTTTACTTTACGTATACTTCTCATGACCTCTGTCAAATGTTGCAAACTCTTCACTCCCAACAACATACTAACTAAAGTGTACAATCCACCATCTTGATCTTCAGTCGTAATTTTTTCTATATTTGCCTTACAAGCTGATATCGCAATAGCCATTTCTGCTAGCATGCCATGTTTATTAGCTACATCTACAATAATTTTAGCTTTAAATAAGCCTTCATAATTTTCTGCCCAACATAGCGGCATTTGATTTTTCACTTCTTTACGAACTTCTTTATTACTCTGCTTATAGCTTTTATAATTCAGATTATTTTTACAGCTATCAATGTGAACCTCTAAACCGTTTTCTTCTGTAAAGATTCCATAGATAGCATCGCCCGGAAGAGGATAACAACAATCAGAGAAACTAATAGCAGTGCCTTCAGTACCTTTGATTGCTATTGGTTTGATCTCACTATCTATCTTTTTCAAATCTGCTGTATTTAACAATTCAATAAATCGTTTAGCAACCACTAAGGCTAAACGATTACCTACTCCTGTGTCTTGATATAACTCATTGATAGAATTCAAGTCACATTCTTTCAATAATCTTTCTATAATAGTTGGAGAAACATCTTGAATAGATAAATTTACACTACTTAAAGCTGCGTCTAATAATTTTTTGCCTAATAATTGCGTATCCGTTTCTTTCTGAAATTTTAGAAAATGTTTAATATTACTTTGTGCTTTACCCGATTGCGCAAAACTTAACCATGCAGGATTTGGTTTTGCACCTTTTGCAGTAATAATTTCAACTGTTTGACCATTTTCTAATATTGTACTCAAAGGAGCTAATCTGTTATCTATACGGGTAGCAACACAAGTATTCCCTATATCAGTATGAACAGCATATGCAAAATCTACAGCTGTACTACCTGCCTGTAGTTTTATAATATCCCCGTTGGGAGTAAAAATATATAATTCTTCAGGAAAAAGATCTACTTTAACATTTTCTATAAATTCTAATGAATTGCCTGAGCTACTTTGCATCTCTAATAAAGAAGAAAACCATTCACGAGCACGCATATTAGCTGTAGATATAGTTTTTACTGTACTAGAATCCCCTGCTTTGTATAACCAATGAGCTGCAATGCCGTTTTCAGCAAGTTTACTCATCTCAAAGGTCCTAATTTGAATTTCTATAGGAACACCATCAGGGCCTCTTAATACTGTGTGTAAAGACTGATAGCCATTTATCTTTGGAACAGCTATATAATCCTTAAATTTATTAGGCACTGGCTTGAACAAAGCATGCATTGCACCAAGCACCCTGTAACAGTCATCTTGTGTTAAAACTTCTATACGAAAGGCATAAATATCCATAATCTCCCTAAATGGAATATGCTTGTCTTTCATTTTTCTATAAATACTATAGATATTTTTTTCGCGTCCAATAACTTTAACACTTTGAATTCCTATTTCAGTTAGTCTTTGGCTAATGGTGTGATTGATATCATCAATGAGTTTTAGTTTTAAACGATGCTGCTTACTTATTTGCTCTCTTAGCACTCGTGCCCGCATTGGATGTAAATAGTCAAAACCATAATTTTCAAAAGCCGTTTTAAAATAATACATTCCTAGTCGATTAGCTATAGGCACATAGATCTCTAATGTTTCACGAGCAATTCTACGGCGTTTTTGTGGTTTTAATGCGCCCAATGTTTGCATATTGTGCAATCTATCAGCCATTTTTATAATAATGACCCGGATATCCCTCACCATAGCCAACATCATTTTTCTAAGATTCTCCGCCTGCGCTTCTGCGCGGGTGTTAAAATGAAAATCTTTTAATTTACTAACGCCATCAACAAGCTCAGCGACAGTTGTGCCATACTTTTCGATTAACTCATTTTTACCAACATGAGTATCCTCCAAGACATCGTGCAACAAGGCAGTCAAAATACTTTGCACGTCTAATTTCAAATCCGCCAAAATACAACATACCGCTAAGGGGTGAGTAATATAAGGCTCACCAGATACTCTTAATTGATCTTTATGCGCTAGGTTGGCAAATATATAGGCATCATAAACTTGCTCTATTTGATCAGGATCTAAATACTTTTCAAGTTTAACACGCAAGCTATTAAAAGTATGTTGCATTGAGACTCCAGCTCAATTTATTCACTAATCTACCTATATTTTTCTGTATTTTTAAACATTAATACAAATTCTCTGTATCATTATGGTGATAACTGGAATTATTCATCATTAATTTCTCTTGCTGCTCCTCAATTTGCTGTTTAATTAAATCCGCTTCTAAAAAAGTGCCAGCTGCTATCTCACGCAGTGCAACAACTGTATCCTTATCATTTTCCCAAGCAACCGTTGGTTCAACCTCACCAGTTGCTAATTGTCTTGCTCTTTTTGCTGCAAGAATTACTAAATCAAAACGATTATTAACGTTTTTTAAACAATCTTCTACTGTGATACGTGCCATTTTGTTTTCTTCCCCCTTAATATAAATACATCATTAATTACCTAATAGCTGCCGTAACGTGCGTGCTAAATTCACTCGTTGGTGTTTTATAGCTAATTTATTACTCGTTATAATAGCTACGAGTTCATGTATCGCTTGATTTAAGTTTTCATTAACTATCAAATAATCAAATTCATCATAATGCGATATATCTTCTTTAGCTTTTGCTAACCTGTTTTGAATAACTTCTGGCTTATCTTGAGCTCTTTTGCGTAATCGTTCTTGTAATACTTCTAAAGATGGTGGCAATAAGTAAATAAAAATCGCCTCATTGCCATACATTGCTTTAATCTGACGAGCTCCTTGCCAGTCTAATTCCAAAATAATATTGGAACCTTTTTTTAATTCAGCTTCAACCCAAACTTTTGATGTACCATAATAGTAATCATATACTTTTGCGTATTCAAGAAACACTCTTTCTTTAAGTAACTTTTTAAAATCTGTCGACGAAACAAAGTAATAATTTACTCCGTCTTGTTCATTTGGTCTAATTGGTCTTGTCGTATGGGAAATAGAAAGTTTAAGATCTGGCATAGCTTTTAATAAAGCGTTAACTAACGTTGTTTTGCCAGTGCCTGATGCAGCTGCTATGACAATTAAATTCCCAGGCTTATTCATTTTAATTTACTCAACATTTTGAATCTGTTCACGCATTTGTTCTATTATTAATTTCAAGTCTAGAGCAATACTACGCACCTCTATATTAACTGATTTTGCTGCTAATGTATTAGCCTCTCTAGTTAATTCTTGCATTAAAAAATCTAATTTCCGCCCCACTATCGTACCGGTATTTAATAAATTTTTTGTTTCATCAATGTGAATCTTTAATCTTGCTAATTCTTCACTGACATCCATCTTTGCTATATAGATTGCTATTTCCTGAGCCACTCTTAATTCTAACTGGGAATCTATATATACCCCTGCATAAGGCTCTAATTTGTCGTCATTATTATAGCTAATTTCAAAGTTAGAAATAATTTTATGAAGTTTTCTTTTAAGTTTTATCGTTTGTTCCGACTCGCTTATTTCAATTAAATCTGACAACTTCTCTAAGTGAGCATTAATCTTATCAACTAAAGCTACTAACACTTCTTTTAGACGCTTTCCCTCTCTGGATTTATCTTCATCGAGTTTACACAGAACATCATCTAATAAAGTAGTTAATAATTCAGCAGCATTATCTGATAATGTAAGAAATTTATTTGGTAACTTGGGATTAGCAGTCCTCTGATCTAGTAATAGTTTTATAATATCTGTGATGATTAAATCCTGTTTCTTAATCGCGAGTTCTTCGGCTATGGATCCAATGTTTCTATATAATTCTAAATAGTTCCTAATATTATCAGATGTTACATTAGTTATATCAAACAACTGATCTTCATCATGCAGGGTTCTTATAAAACAATCAATTTTACCCCTTGTTAACTTGCTGGTTAACCTACCCCTTATTATGTTCTCAAACTCACTAAATTGTTCAGAGGCTCTTATATTTATATCTAAAATTTTTGAATTAACTGATTTAAGCTCACACATAACCAACCCAAAACCTTGGATATTTTTCTGCTGCTTGGCAAATGCCGTCATACTTTTAATTTTAATAGCATTCTCACTCAATTAGGTCTAGATTTAAATATTTGTTAATATATGGTATTGTAACTTTAATTAAGTATAATATTATGCAGCAAAGCCTAATTACTAACAAGCATTAATCAAGATTAATCATTAACATCCCAATATTAACTCTATTTATTAATAAATTACTGTATATTTATGCACTCCACGAATAATAATTCTCTTAATTCTCTTAGTAAATTAAGAGCCAATTCACGCCCTTATGATAGCCTGCGTGAAATCTCTATCCACCTTAATTATACTTGCCATGCAGAAGGCTCTGTTTTAATCTGTGTTGGAAACACTAAGGTACTCTGCACAGCGACTTTTCAAAAAGACTCGGTCCCTAAGTTTCTTAAGGGGACGAACCAAGGTTGGTTAACTGCGGAATATGGTATGTTACCACGCTCCACACACTCTCGAATGGAACGTGAGGCAGTTAAAGGTAAGCAGTCTGGACGTACGCAAGAAATTCAACGTCTTATAGGGCGGGCGCTCAGAGCATGCGTAGACTTAAAAGCTTTGGGTGAGCACACAATACTAATTGACTGCGATGTAATACAAGCTGATGGTGGAACTAGAACGGCAGCTATAACGGGTGGCTGCATTGCTTTAGTTTCTGCTATTAATAAACTTCTTGACAAGAAAACACTGAAAAAGAATCCTATAGTAAAACTGGTATCAGCAACTTCTGTAGGGATATGTGATGCTGAATACGTCCTAGACTTGGATTATATAGAAGACTCTACTGCAGAAATGGATATGAACCTAGTAATCGATGAATTTGGCGAATTAATAGAAATACAGGGAACAGCTGAAGGTGATAAATCAATTCCTGTTTCTCATCTTAGTAAACTTATTGAATTAGCTCAAAAAGGTACTCTCGAGCTAAATGCACTACAGAAAGCTGCTCTAACTAAGTAATATAACACGTGTTTTATGACAAAACGTTTAGCTATCTTAGGTGGAACATTTGATCCTATTCATAATGGCCATTTAGCTGTTGCTCAATTAGCTCTTGATCAATTACATTTTGAGCATCTTATTTTTGTACCTAATAACATTCAGCCACATAGATCAGCGGCCTCAGCGAGCAGCGATGATCGATTAGCTATGTTACAACTGGCTCTTAATACGACAAAGAATCCGGAATTCACTATTAACACTTGTGAGTTAGAACGCCCAGGGCCATCTTACATGATTGATACAATTACAGAATTATGTTCATTGCAACCAAACTTTGAGCCTTGGTTAATCTTAGGGCTAGACACATTTTATACTTTACCTACGTGGCATCATTTTCCAAAATTAATAGACAACTGCAACTTTGTCATTATAAACCGCAACTTTATAACACAGGACGCTTCCCAAACCTCTTGGGCCAATGATTATTTAAAAAAAAATAAAATTCACCTAGATGATCTAGCCGATTTTAAAAATTTCACTAATACTAAATATGGAGCCGTAATTTTATTAGATAATGAACCTATCAGCATTTCATCTAGTAAAATAAGAGCGCTTTTATCTCAAGCTAGCTCCATTAACGATACACAAAACAAACAACACAAACGGAATATACAGGAGATAAAAAATACATTGAACAATTTACTTCCCTTACCTGTTATTGATTATATTTTAGCTCACAATTTGTATACCTAAATTATTTTCTAGTATATAATTGCCATCACTAAATATATCTATAAATACATCTAAAGGTAAAACTAAATGACTCTGAACTTATCACAAACTGAAGAATTAGTTGTAAAACTACTAGATGATCTTAAAGCTTTAAATATCAAAGTGTTAAATGTCGAGGGGATGACTAGCATTGCAGATCGTATGATTATTTGTAGCGGCAGATCAAATCGCCATGTAGGATCGATAGCCAGTAATCTAGTCACAGAGCTTAAGAAATATAAAGCTCAACCTTTAAGCATAGAAGGCTTAAATAGTTCTGAATGGGTTTTAGTAGATTTAGGGGATATTATTGTTCACATCATGCAACAAGACGCTCGAGATTTTTACAATCTTGAAGCCTTATGGGGTAATGTACCTATAATCCATAGTAGTTCAAATACTATGTAATATATTCAACATAAGCAGTACTAGGTGATATATGAATATTACTATTACAGCTGTAGGCACTAAAATGCCTAACTGGGTAGAAACTGCCTACAATGATTATGCTACACGCCTAAAACATTATTGTAAATTAAACCTTGTTACCCTACCTTTAGCTAAAAGAACTAAAAATACGAACCTTAATGATGCAAAGAAGCAAGAAGGTAAAGCTCTTTTAGAGAGAATCTCTCTAAACGACCATGTAATTTTGCTTGACTCAGGAGGTAAGCAATATACCTCTGATGACTTTGCAAAATACATTAATAATCTGAAACTTCATGCCAAAAATATCAATATAATGATTGGTGGTCCTGATGGCTTTTGGGAAGAATGCTACAACAAAGCTAGTGATAATATATCGTTATCAAAACTTACATTACCACATCCCATCGTGCGTGTAGTGTTACTTGAACAATTATATCGAGCTTTTACCATATTGAACCATCACCCTTATCATAAATAAGTTATAATTAGGTAACGACTAATATATTAACAATGGTATGATTAGTATTTAAAACTGTATTCTTATATTATATACTATCATTAGTTTGTTTACTGGTTTCATGAATGACAGGCATTAATCTCAAAAATCATCATACGGAGCAAAAACTTCATATTAATCGTGCCAGTACAGCTATTGTATTTATCATTATAGCTTTTTTTGCCCTTATTATTCATTTGTTTAAACTCCAAGTTATACAATTTGACATGTATAGTGCTTCTGCAAAAAATAATCGTATCAATCTCCTACCCATTCCACCTAATCGTGGCCTGATTTACGATCGTAATGGGGTAATTTTGGCTGAGAATAAAGCTATTTACGAGCTTGAGATCAATTTGCAACAAATAAAAAACCTTAAAGAAACCATTGCTGCTTTAAATAAAATTATTCCTATCTCTGAAGCAGACGAACAAAAATTCTATGATTTCCTCAAACGAGGGTATAATCGTACTGGTATACCAATCAAAGCCAATCTAACTGAAGAAGAAATAGCCTTATTTGCTGTTAATCGTCATAAATTTCCAGGTATAGAAACTTCAGCCCGTCTTGTCCGCTATTATCCCTATAAACATGAGTTAGTTCACGTTCTAGGATATGTTGGACGCATTAATGATCAAGAGTTAGAAACTATAGATATCGCCAATTATGCAGATACACAATTTATCGGCAAACTTGGCATTGAAAAATATTACGAGTCAGATCTCCATGGCCAGGTAGGTCGTCAAGAGGTAGAAATAAATGCTCGAGGTCGCATCAATAAAGTATTACAACAACAATTACCTATTCCTGGCAATGATCTGTACTTAACTATAGACATTAAATTACAACAATACGGTCTACAGTTATTAGAAGGGAAAAAGGGTTCCATCGTTGCCATTAATCCTAACAATGGCGATGTCCTAGCTTTAGTCAGCACACCTGGTTATGATCCAAATTTATTTGTTTCTGGTATTCCTGGTAGCGAATACAAAAAATTACAATTAGACCCTAATAAACCTCTTTATAACCGTGCTATACGAGGGCTCTATCCCCCAGCATCTACAATTAAGCCTCTGGTCGCATCATCTGTGCTTATTACGAAAGCTATGTCACCAGCACAAGAAGTTTATGATCCTGGTTATTTTAACTTAGAAGGCGACAGACACACCTACCATTGCTGGAAAAAAGAAGGCCATGGATATGTGGATTTAAGAAGAGCTATTATTCAATCTTGCGACGTTTATTTCTTCACTGCCGCCAAAGTGTTAGGAATAGATAATCTAGAATACATTTTTAAGCAATTTGGCTATGGCATGAAAACTAATTTAGATATCAGCGATGAACTACCTGGTTTAGTACCATCTAAAAAATGGAAAGCGCAAGTAAAAAAAGAATCTTGGTATCCGGGTGAAACTATTAACATAGGTATCGGGCAAGGTTACCTATTAGCTACACCTGTCCAATTAGCACAAGCAGCAAGCATTATTGCTATGCGTGGTATCCATAACACACCACATTTACTCTTACAGAAAAAAACACCACAATCTGAATTTATAAGACATCAAACTGCATCTGCAGATACTGTATTGACAAATTATCCGGAAGCTATGGAATTTATTGTTAGTGCCATGCAAGGCGTTATTACTGAGGGTACTGCACAAAGCATAAGATACCCTGAACTTTATACGATTGCCGGAAAAACAGGTACAGCACAGGTTGTGGCACTTGAAAGAAGTGGAAGTAAAGAACATTTACAAGATCATCGATTATTTATAGGCTTTGCTCCTGCAGAAGCACCTGAGATTGCCATCTCCGTCGTTATAGAAAACGCTGGTGATTCGCTACCAACCAAACAAGTAGTTGCAAGGAAAATGATGGATTTTTATCTACTTAATAATCCTGCAATGAAAGCCAAATTATCCACTATTAAAACTAAATCTGCTGATGACTCATCTCCACAAATTGATGACTCAATAGAAACTATCACTATTCCAAGAGATGTTATTGAAAATCAAAATCCTTATAGTGCAGAACCGTCAGATGCAGAGCAGGATTAATGAGTAATTACAATTAAATAAACTAGATAAACTAAATATACTAGATAAAAAAAGTATGATTTCAAAAAAACATAATACCCATAAGCCCAATTCTAGTAAAAAAAAATATACTTTTCCTTTTAGTTATAATAATTACAATGCTTATCATAATACTTCTTTTTTTCAACGCTTTAATTTAGACCCTATTTTATTATTTTTTATTTTTCTGCTGATTGTTTTTGCTCAATTCGTTCTTTATAGTGCAAGCTCAGCAAATATTTATATCGTAGAGCTACAGTTATTTCGTATTTTTTTAGCAAGCTGCGTTATGATTGGTTTAGCGCAGATTCATCCAAGGTATTATAAAAAATGGGCGCCCTGGGTCTATGTTATAGGCGTTATTTTACTCATGGCTGTACTACTAGTTGGACATACTGGCAAAGGAGCCCAAAGATGGCTTGGGTTTGGAATATTTAAGTTTCAACCTTCCGAGTTACTAAAACTCGCCTGCCCCTTACTATTAGCAAGTTATTTTAGCAATAAAGATCTACCATTAAAGTTTCGATCTATTCTTGTCGCTGGAGCCTTAATAATTATTCCCGTCCTTTTAGTAGCTAAACAACCTGATTTAGGTACAGCTGTGTTGATAGCTGCCAGTGGAGTATTTGTTTTATTCTTTGCAGGTGTAAGATGGCGTATGATCCTCTCTGCAGGATTAACTGCTTTAGCAACTTTACCAGTGCTTTGGTACTTCCTGCACGACTATCAGAAAAAAAGAATTCTGACATTTATTTACCCAGAGCAAGATCCTTTAGGCAGTGGCTATCACATTTTGCAATCTAAAATAGCCATTGGTTCAGGAGGCATATTTGGCAAAGGTTGGCTTAACGGCTCACAAGCACATTTACAGTTCTTACCAGAAAAGACAACCGACTTTATTTTTGCTGTATTAGGTGAAGAGTTTGGACTCGTTGGCGCAATAGTATTATTAATTTTGTATACGTTAATTATATTACGCTGTATCAACATTAGTACCAACGCACAAGATACTTTTTCTAGATTATCCGCTGGTAGTCTAACGATGGCTTTCTTTATTTATGTTTTTATTAATATAGGCATGGTTTCAGGTATGTTACCTGTTGTGGGTTTGCCATTACCATTAGTAAGCTATGGCGGAACATCCATGGTAACTATTATGGCAACTTTCGGAGTTATTATGTCCATTAAAAGCCACAGAAAATTATTAGACTCCTAATCAACAAAGCACTGCGCCATAAAACAAGAGATAGAACTAGATTTACCTACTGTTAAAAATATAGTAGCATATTATTATAATTACATAATAATGTGTTCCCTTCCTATGCGAAAAATTACGATTCTTTTTAGTTGCTTCATATTTCTTAGTTCTATATTTGCCAACTCTGAACAATATATCTCAGGTCCTGAAGTCGAAAATTTTATTGATTATATGGTAAAAAAACATGACTTAGATGATACTGATCTCAGAGAATTTTTATATAAAACGAAATATCAATCTGAGGTTATTACAACTATTCAAAAACCTGCTGAAAAGTTACCTTGGTATAAATATGAAAAAATTTTTCTAAAAGAAAAAAGAATAAAAGATGGTGTAAAATTTTGGCAAGAAAATGTTCAAGCATTAAATAAAGCCTACGAATTATATGGCGTTCCCCCCGAAATTATTGTCTCTCTAATTGGTATTGAAACTTCTTATGGGCAAAACAAGGGTAAGTTTCCAGTTTTAGATACATTGGCAACCCTTGCGTTTTATTATAAACCGCGTTCCGCTTTTTTTACTTCAGAGTTAGAACACTTTTTGTTATACACTCATGAAGAAAATACTAACCCCCATACTTATTATGGTTCCTATGCAGGCGCAATGGGATATCCACAATTTATTTCTAGTAGTATTAGAAATTATGCAGTAGATTTTAATAACACTGGTCATCGAGATTTATTAAATAATGTAGACGATGCTATTGGCAGTGTTGCTAATTATCTAAATAAAAATGGTTGGCAAAAAGATGCTCCTATATCTTCTAGAGCATCATTAAATAAACTTAGCAAGAAAAATTTTCAGTCTTTAGAGACTAGCATTGATAAATTAAAACCAAGCTTCTCTGTAAAACAATTAAAACAATCAGGGGTTATTTTTCAAGAGTTTTATAATAACGATATTTATGACCAAATGAAAACAAATTTAGTTAGTTTTGAAATTGCTAAAAATAAAAAAACCTATCGCGCTGGATTTAATAATTTTTATGTTATAACCAGATACAATATTAGCCAAAATTATGCCTTAGCTGCCGTCAAACTAAGTGAGAAATTAAAAACTCAATATCAACAAGAAGTTGCTAAAAATAGCGCTAAAAATAATGATAAGAATAATGCTGAAAAAAACAAAACAAGTAGCATAAAGGCCTAAATAAATATACACTAGTAACTGATGTGTATTAATAATTTTAGAACATATAAGAGCTTACTAGTAAAAATTTGTTTGCTGATATCTCTTATTCATATTAGTGGTTGTTCTACTTTTCTAGAAGAAAAAGATGGAGCTCCATTGAATCCTATCGATCTTTCTTATCTCAAGGAACCTATTCCTGTTGATGAACCCTTAAGTAAGTATGGCAACCCAGATACTTACAAAGTTCTTGGAAAACGCTACTATACTCTTGATAAGAGCAAAGGTTTCAAACAAACTGGTCTTGCTTCTTGGTATGGTACAAAATTTCATGGTAAAAGAACCTCTAGCGGTGAACCATATGACATGTATGCTCTGACTGGTGCTCATAAAACTTTACCTTTACCAACCTATGCAAAAATAACTAACAAAGCTAACAATAAGTCTATTATAGTAAAAATTAATGATCGTGGACCCTTTCATAGCGATCGTATTGTAGATTTATCCTACGCAGCTGCAAGTAAATTGGGATTACTTGGACATGGAACAGCTCATGTAGAACTAGCAGCTATAGATCCTAAAACTTATAATACTACAACAAAAGATCTAGCAATTGTTGATAAAAAAAATAACAAAAAAACTAAAGTTACTAGAAATCTTAAAACTACTAAACCCAATACGTCTAAAAAACCTAATTTAAATAATCTTATAGATAAGGATAACTTGATTACACTACAAATTGGTTCTTTTCAAGATCGTAAAAAAGCTTTAATTTTAACCCATAAAGTTTCTAGCGTTTTGAATCATCCTGTTAATATAAATAATAAAGATAAGAACACGTATCGTGTTTATTTAGGCCCATTTCCCGTACAAGACACCGAAGTAATTAAAACAAAATTAGCCCGCTTAAAAATATTGGATCCTATATCAGTTAATAAAACATAAACTTTTATGCTTTATACTTTTATGCGGCTGGCTGAAGGTGTACTATATAAAATAAGCAAACCGTTTAGCCTGAGCCCAAATATTGTCATTGAGAGGATCTAGCCCTGAACGTTTACAAGTAAGCTTTTACCTAGACTGTAAATAAATTTATGCAATACCAATTTAATTCCCTAGATAACCATCTACTAGTGGCGATGCCAAACCTAAATAATCATTACTTCAGTCAGTCAGTCGTCCTTGTTTGTCGACATGATGAAACTGGAGCCATGGGTATCATAATAAATAGACCGCTAGATATTACAGTTGAAGATATTTTAATTAAAATGCGCTTTAAGAATAATAATAAAGATCTTATAGATATGCCTGTATTATCTGGAGGTCCTGTTAAAACAAATAAAGCAATGATGCTCTCTTTTACTGATAACAATGAACTTGTCCTAAATAAAAATGAAGAAATTATTGGTTCTTTATCCTATGGCCAAGGTCCTGATCTTTTTATTATTACACTTGGCCACTGCATATGGCAAGCTGGTCAACTAGAGCAAGAGTTGGTCAATAATCTATGGCTAACAACACCTGCCGATCCTGAAATTATATTCAGCACTCCATTCGAGCATCAATGGCGTGAATGCACTTATAATATGGGTATTGACGAACTACATAATTTAAGTACTTATGGTGGTCATGCATAATTCTGCTGCATTTGTTGCTCTAGGCTTTGACTTTGGCTTAAAGAAAATTGGCATTGCTGTTGGCCAGAGCATCACAAAAACTGCTGCACCTCTAGATATTATTCCAGCTAATAATGGTCTACCGAACAAAACACAATTAGAAAAAATTATTAAAAATTGGAAACCTAAAATACTAGTTGTTGGCATGCCTTATCAAGAAGATGGCAGCTCTCAAGAGATGGGCTTGTTAGCTGAAAAATTTGCCCATTACCTAGCACAAAATTTTCAAACTCAATATAAGCTTACCGTTGTAACTATTGATGAACGCTATTCCAGCATTGAAGCTAAACGAAAATTCATAGAGCTACGCCAACAAAACCTAATTAAAAAAGGTTCTAAGCTGGATGACATAGCTGCTTGCATTATTCTTGAAAGATGGCTACAAAGTTAATAAGAAAATATCGTATATACTTATTTAAAAGATCTGCCATACCATAAAGGGTAATCACAAGAATGTTGTTCACCATCCATTGACTCTGCAGAGGTGGAAATTACAAAACTCATACTTGATGCGGCTTTACGCCCATGTACTGAAAACTGCCTTACACGATGAGGACCACAGATGGTAGGTAAGGATAATATTGTATCCTCTTTATTTAAACTTGATCTGCTTAACTTCGCAAATTTTTCTGTCGCCACACTTGATATTGAGTCTAAGACGGTATCAAATGTTTGACCACATCGAACCTTACTAGATGATAGTGTAATATGTGCACCTTTTGATGTTCTGTTATTTAGAATAAGATGCCCCTCATAGCCGTCAAGTAGTTTTGCTACTATAGCTAAACCCAAGTTTCTACCACCTAATTTATCCTTTGATTTGTGTGAGTCTCTACAAAGCGCTGTCCTGTAATGATACTCTCCCACTAATGAAGGAACAATGCCCGATCCATCATCTAGAATACAGATCTCTACTCTATTAGCATAACTTAATGATTCCTCTAATAGAAACATGCAAATATATGACGCATCGGCATCAATTGAGTTTTTAAAAAACTCTCCCATCGCATCTATCGATGCGATAAAAGCAGCAGAGTTTTTTACTCCGTCAATATCTAACCCATAAGAAAGCAAAGTTTCAGTAATTTTAGTTCTAACTTCCATTAAAGCTTGTGAACGCTTAAATTCGTCACTACCATCACGGATTGAGTACAACTCTTTAAAAGCAGCGAGTTTATCATAATATAATAATGGTTTCCACATTGACCTATCCGATTTTTTAATAATTACTTTCTTCTACATATAATAAAGCTTGCATCATCTGATTTAAACAATGGCTTGTTATTTAATATATTAATATTGTTTTGGATAGAGTAAACAATTTTTTTTGCTATATCCTCTAATTTTTCTGATTTAATTATAGATATTAACTCCATATATGTATAGTTATCAAAGACACCATCTGTAGCTAAAAAAATTGTATCAAATTTGGACATTTTACTATGGTTATTATCTTTACATACTTCGTCAGATTGAAATTTCTTTACATAAAAATCATGACAACCTACAACATTGTTGACAATATTTAATCTTGGATGTAACAATGCATTTTCTGGTGTAATCAAATTTTTTGATAATAATTCACCAACCTCTGATTGGAATGGAGTAAGGAATTTTAATTTACCTTTACAACCTGCCAATAAAATACCAGAATCCCCTATTTGGAATATTGTAATTTTCTTATTAAGAATAACTATAATCGATAAAGTTGTCTGCGGAGGGCCAGATAAGTTTAAGATTTTATTATTTACCTGATGTAATTTCGTTTCAATAGCATAAACAATTTCAGACATACTGTATGTTAAATTATTTTGCTTGAAAACATCTAATATCCCATAAAGTGCAAGATCTACCGCTCGAAAACTATCTACGCTTCCGCCAACACCATCAGCAACAGCCATGACAATACCATGAGGAATTGAGTAAATTAATAATCCATCTTCATTAATACTCTTGCTTGGAAGTTTAGTTGTAAAATATACTACGTCATAATTATTAGCAGACCACAGCTCATAGCAGCTCATAGATAATGATACCGATATGACTTGCTTACTCATTATAGGCTTCTTCCCAAACTATATTCTCTAAATGAACACGAAGCGCTGTGGCGTTACGAAACTTTTTTGTAATTAAAGACTTTTTTAATCCCATACAAATATCTTTAATGGGTTGAGGGTGATTTGCATATGTTTTCTTGCCACCTAAACACTCATATAAAATTTGAATAGTTTCATAAATATCATCAAAACTATTAACTTTACAACTGTTACCCCAATGATGCATATCTAATATTTTTATTTTGAAACCTAATCCATATCTATTGACTATAATATTATCACTATGTAAATCACCATGTAATATTTTTTTAGAATGCATAAACTCAAGGCCAAGCAATATTGTGTGAATCAATTGTAATGACAATGTTCTGCTTAATCTCTTTTTTGGTTGTCTTGCAATATAATCTGATAAAATTTCACCCTCAACATATTCTGATATTAGACATGTAATTAATTTTTTATTGTGCAAAATAGTCTCATGAGTATGGTATTGGATAATCAGTGGACATTCAGAAAGTTCATGTAGCAACTTAGCATAACGTATAGCCACTTTATTATTTCTATTGCGCTCATGATAGAAAAATTTCGCTGTTCTAATAATTCCTGTCGTTAATTCTTTAACTTTATATACTTCACCTTCATACCCAGAACCCAGTTTTTCTTGAATAACATATTTTCCATAAATAACTTTATCAGCAGGGAAATTGAATTTAGCTATATTGCGCATTATTAGTACTTTACTATTTTTTGTTCTATTAAACCAAATATAGAATTATTATCGTGATCTAACATCTCTATACTAACTATATCGCCATATTGTAAAAAATTAGTTTCTGGCTTACCTTTAGCAATAGTTTCTAAACTTCTTTTTTCAACAATACATGATGATCCTGTATTGCGATCTATATTAGAAACTGTACCAGAACCTATAATCGTACCTGCAGTTAATTCTCGAGTTTTAGCTGCATGGGTAATTAATTTTGGGAAATTAAATGTCATGTCTACACCTGCATTAGGTGTGCCAAAAATTTTATCATTGATTTTAGATATAATTGGTAAATGTAGTTTTCCCTCTTGCCAATTACCTTCTAGTTCATCTAAGGTTACTGCAACTGGTGAAAAAGTACTTGCTGGTTTGCACTGAAAAAACCCAAAACCTTTGGCTAATTCACCAGCAGCTAAATTACGCAATGAAACATCATTCACGAGCATTAATAATATAATAGATTTCTCTGCAATTTTAAGATCACACCCCATGGGAACATCATTAGTAACAACAGCAACTTCTGCTTCAAAATCTATCCCATACTCTGTGTCTGCTACTTTAATGTCATCCCTTGGACCCCAAAACTTGTCTGACCCACCTTGGTACATTAAAGGATCTGTCCAGAAGTTTGCTGGCATTTCGACTCTACGTGATTTTCTTACTAATTCAACATGGCTAACATAAGCACTCGCATCAGCCCATTGATAAGCCCTTGGCAAAGGAGACATGACTTGTTTTTCTTCGAATACAAAAGCACTATCTAATTTATTAGTATTCAACTCGTTGTAAACTTGCTCTAATGCTGGCTTATGTTTAGACCAGTTGTCCAAAGCCTCTTGTAAAGTAGATGCAATATCAGGTACAAGAACAGCTTTTTGTAAAGCTCTATCAACAACTATCAATTGCCCGTCGCGTGTACCATTTTTTAAAGTCGCTAATTTCATTTACAGTACTCCTCTTTGTATTTGATCAAGCTCGATTGATTCAAACAAAGCCTGAAAATTACCTTCACCAAATCCTTCATTACCTTTACGTTGTATGATTTCAAAAAATACTGGGCCTAGCATATTTTTAGTAAAAATTTGTAGCAGCAACCCCTGACCTTTAGTTGGTGCACCGTCTACTAAGATTCTCAATTTTTTTAACTCTTGTAATCGTTCATTATGATCAGGCACTCGTTTATCTAATAAATCATAATAAGTATCAGGCACATCTAAAAAATCTATACTACTTTTTTTTAATTCTGCAACTGATGCATAAATATCTGTAGAACCGAGTGCAATATGTTGAATACCTTCACCTCTGAATTCACGAAGATATTCTTCTATTTGTGATTTATCGTCTGTACCTTCATTAATAGGAATACGTATTTTACCGCATGGGCTAGTCATGGCACGGCTTAATAAACCTGTTAGTTTGCCCTCAATATCAAAATATCTAATCTCTTTAAAATTAAATAATTTCTCGTAAAATTTAGCCCAAGTATCCATTTGCCCCCGTCTGACATTATGAGTAACATGATCTATATAAGATAATTTATTACCTATATTATCAAAGTCTGCATTTTCAATTGGCTTAAAATCAACTTGATAGATATTATCTTGACCATATTTATCAATAAAATAGATAACACTACCTCCGATACCATAAATTGCCGGAATGTTTAATTCTCCCGTATTTATCTTACTATGATAAGGTTCAGCTCCCAATTTAAGAGCACGTTCATAAGCATAGTCAGCATTTAAAACTCTAAATCCCATAGCACACGCACCAGCCCCATGAGAAGCTGCAAAATCCTGTGCAAAGCCCTTTTCTTTGTTCAAAATAAAATTAATATGCCCCTGACGATATAAAACAACATCTTTTGAGCGATGCTTTGCAACAGCTCTAAAACCAAGATTTTCAAAATCTTTAGCCAGCCTATGAGGATCGGGGGACGTATACTCCAAAAATTCGAATCCATCTGTAGCCATCGGATTGGCATTGAAAATAGTCGCTGCCTTTGAAGGTTTCTCAACTAAAAACGCTTTAGATAACAACATATGCTCTCCTTTTGTTTTATGCTTTACTATAATAAAACAATAACTATTATTACAAAATATATTTTGGTTTATATAATTATAATAGCTAAACTATTTGTAGACTTATACAAAATATTGCATATAAAACTATATAGAAATGACTTTTGATAAAATAGATAAGATACTTAATATTTCTGAGCAGACAAACAACCATACATCCTTAGGGTTGCCTTATACCAAAAACTTAACTACCTATGTCCCTGGTAAACCTATAGAGACTTTAGCGCGTGAAAAGAATTTATCAAAAATAATAAAATTAGCTAGTAATGAAAACCCCTATGGACCCAGCCCTAAAGTCAAACAAGCCATAATTGACAATATTGATTCCATAAATTTATATCCCGATCCGGATCAATATAGTATAAAAAATACTTTAGCGAATTTTTATGACATTAATTTTAATAACTTAACTATTGGTAACGGCTCTGATGAGCTTATCCGAATTATTATTCAAACATTTGTTAACAATAAACATAATATAATAGCACCCAAATTCAGTTTTAGTAGCTATTTGATTAACGCTCAAATTGTAGAAGCTGAATATATTACAACTAATATTCATTCTAACTGGCAAAGTGACTTACAAGCGATCTTAGATAAAATTAATCCTCAGACCAAAATGGTTTGTTTGGCAAATCCCAATAACCCTACTGGAAGTTATTTACATCCAGATGTCATTGAAGAATTTTTGACCAAAGTTCCTGAAAATATTTTAATATTATTGGACGAAGCTTATTTTGAATACATTAAATATGCTAATAATTTTAATTCGTTAAATACTGATTATCTAGTTGATCACACAATAAACTTGCTAAAAAAATTCAATAACTTAATTATTCTGCGTACTTTCTCAAAAGCCTATGGTCTAGCAGGGCTAAGAATTGGTTATGCTATCAGCAACTCTGATATTTCTAATCTTTTACATAAAGTTAAACAACCTTTTAATGTAAATAGGTTAGCTCAAATAGCTGCAATAGCAGCAGTATCAGATCAAAAGTTTATACAGGATATTGTTGCGAAAAATAGCTTTGAGAGAAATTCACTCTATACTGTTTTCGATGAGTTAAATATTAATTATATTCGCTCTCAAACAAATTTTATTACTGTCAATATCAAAAATAGCTTGCAACTATACAATAAATTATTAGATCATGGAATAATAACTCGTCCACTAGCAAATTATGATCTCCATGAATCATTACGTATTACCATTGGGAATGCACAAGAAAACCATTTTTTAAAACAGACATTACAAAGTATATTATCACATGGATAAAACTACGAAGTATATAGCAAAAAAACCCAATGCTAAGGGTTATATCGACTATACAGATATAGAAAATACTACATGGCGAACACTATTCGCAAGACAATTCCATGTGGTAGAAAAGCGTGCTTGTCCAGAATTTCTTGATGGTTTAAATATTCTCAAATTTTCTGAGGATACAATACCTCAATTAGATGACGTTAATAATCATTTATCTAAAGCAACAGGATGGGAGGTTGCACCTGTTGCTGCATTAATTAGCTTTGATAAATTTTTTCATTTACTAGCTAACCGGAAATTTCCAGCAGCAACTTTTATTAGAACTCCTGAGGAATTAGACTATTTACAAGAACCAGATATCTTTCATGAATTATTTGGGCATTGCCCCATGCTAACTAATCAAGTATACGCCAATTTTACAGAGGCGTTTGGTAAACTCGGTGTAGGAGCTTCCCCTCTTATTCAGAAATTATTAGCTAGAGTCTATTGGTTTACCATAGAGTTTGGTTTAATTAAAACTACTCAAGGCTTAAAAATTTATGGTGGAGGAATTTTATCCTCTATTGGTGAAACAGTGTATGCCCTAGATAGTAATGTACCTGAACGCAAACCTTTCGATTTATTAACAGCTTTAAGAACACCATACCGGATTGATATATATCAAACTATATATTTTATCATAAATAAATTTGAAGATTTATTTAATATAATGAATACTGATGTAATACAAACTATTGAGACTGCAATTCAGTTAGGTGAGTTCAAACCTACTTACCCTAAAAAGCAATAACATAAATTTTAATATATTATGGCCATAGATCTTACAGAAAAAAAATGTGTCCCTTGTGAAGGTGGAGTACCAGCATTAAATACAACAGAAATTCAAAGCTATTTAAAGCTCACCCCAGATTGGGAGTTAAATTCAAACTCCACGATGATTTCTCGTAAATTTGAATTCAAAGGTTTTTATAAAACAATAAGCTTTGTCAATGCAATAGCCTGGATTGCTAATCAAGAAAATCATCACCCCGATCTTGAGGTCAGTTATAATAGCTGCTTAGTAAAATTTACTACACATGCTATAAAAGGCTTAACAGATAATGATTTTATTTGTGCAGCTAAAATAAATAAAATTTTCAATTAATACCTATTAATTACAGGGATGTTTAGTGAAAAATAATTCATCTTTACCTACCATAAATAACACTGAGAGTGGTGATAGTAACAATAGTAATTTAAGAAATCTATTAGTTAAACTAGAAAATTTTAAGAATACTGTTGATAATAATGATCTAAATAACGAATATATCTCCGATACTTTATCTGATATAACAAATAAAATAATCAATTTACTTGATAATGACGAGTTAAAATATTATAAGTTAACAGAGGAAATTGCTGTGACTTACTCTAAACTTAAAAATGAGACCTCGCTTGATTTATTAGTTTTATTTAATTTTTTCAAAGCTGAGATAACTAATAGCGATTATTTTCTATACCAAGTTAGCCAAAATATGGTTGAAGCAGACTCATAAATAGAAAGTTAGTTGATTGCCTGTTTGTTAGGCCTACTTAAAATATATTAAAATCTAAAACAAGCTTAGATCTCTTCAGGCATTGCAAAGCTTTCCCTCCATTTTACTGCTTCAGAACAGGGTCTAGGACAAGCTCGTTGTATAAAATAGCAAATTATGATATAGTTTGTCATCTACAATAGTACCTGTATAAAATTAATAAGTTACATGCCATCTGACTCTGAACACGAAAAAAGTGGTTCACGTATATCAACCCCAACTAGTATGCTGATAGATCGAGTGCACGATTTGGGTAAAATCCTAACTCCTACCAGTACATCTGAATTAGGCACTAAAAGATCGAGGGTCGAATGGCCTACTTTTACTCTTACTTGGAAACAGATTACTGAATCTCGCGACAAAGAGGAAGTTATGCGACTTGTATGTGCACTTCCTGACCATCCTCTAAAAAGGATGCTACGAGAACATTTGCCCTTTAGTAAATCATATATGCTACCACTGCTTTTCGAATGCCGAGCAAAGTCCCTAGTAGGTCTTACAGAATTACCATTAGGGACTGCTGAGGTACACTATGTTATAACAGTTTCAGAGTGTTACCTTTATGATAAAGAAGTCATCGAATCAATAGCTATTATTCTTGTAAAATATAAACCTGAGCATTGTATAATACGATGCAGTGAAGATAGCATTATTGAAGCCTTTAACCCTACAAAAGGAGGAACCGCTCATACATTAATTGCAATTGGACATGGTTTCAAACCAGATCCTTCGCAGATTTATTCTTTAGGCCCATACCAAGCCAAATATTTAAAGTTGGCAATTCTATTTGCTGGATTAATTAAAAAATGTAATACCATGGTTAATCTAAAACTACTTGCTTGCTATTATGGCTTTGTTAATCCTAAATTTGTCGATGGTTTGGCTGAATTCAATGACCATAAATCAGGTCATAGTGTTGAAACTGGCAGGATGTCCGCAACTGTCTTATGGAATGCTGTTACTCAAAAAGTATTACCTTTCTCACCTAAAAGCTTGGCTTCCCTGATCTGGAAGCGCTTGATAACTCGAGAAAAAAAGCTTGTTAATAATTTTATTTCTTTAACAGCTTCCCCAAGCATTATTAATCCGGTGTTAAAGTCACCATCTCTTACTTCTGATCGATATCGAGGATACTTCATTGGTTGCGACACAGATCATTATAGAACAACAGATGCAGATGCAATGGCAACAAGTTTACCAATGTGGTCAGAGACTGCTGAGTCGAAAATATCTCATACTAAATCTATTCGACTAGTTTATATGCCATGAAATTACAGACAAATGTTTATAATTTATAGCACTTAGTAAGTGAAATATTGAAGGGCTCTTGCTATACTAGCTGTTGTAGTAACGTGATGTAATTAATAATTTTTATTTACCAAGGAAGGACTTATGAAACTCTCCACTTTTAAGACTCAAATCCGTAGTTTACTTTTTGTTTTTGCGTTATGCAGTCCATGGGCTAACAGTTTTGCTCAAGATGCTGCTAAATGTGCAGATGACTGTTTTAATGCTAACACAGCTGAAATGAAAACTTGCTTCGAGCAAATGGTATCAATATCCTATAGCGACTGCACACCAGATACAACTCCTGCTAATGGTGAGCCTAGCCTTAGTGATTCTAAATCTTGCCACACTAAAGCTACACAAAAAGCGTCAGGTTGTATGAAAAACTTGCGTCAATGTATGAAGAAATGCATGAAGTAGTCAGTAACAATCGGTGCTCACTGCCCCCACAATAGCTGATAGATCCCCACGAATTTATTGAATTCCATGTGTTAAAATTCCGTGGGTGATGGTATCAAAGGCATTTAAGATTTCATTCTTTGGTATTGTATCTCTAGAATGTTGTAAGACTTGCTGCCCTAAAAAAATTATAGAGAGTACTCGGGTTGTCGTAATAGTATTTGCTTGATAATGTCGAAAAATTCCTGTTTGGTATGCAAAAGTACCTATAATAGCAAGAATAACATGTGCTAAAGCAGCTATTAGCATTAAAACAGCCACTCTTTCTTTAGTATTAGAAAGTGTATGATTTATACCAAAACCATAGCGTAAGTTTTTGTTATCCCTTATGGTTTCTTCAATTTGCATTCTAGTTTTGTAAAACTTAATTACTTTCTTTGCAATATTAAAGGAACGTGGCAGGTTAGTTACAAGTAGCCAAGGTTCATTAGCAGCCTTAGCATAATCCATTTTAGTGTTTTTTTTCTTTATTGAACCAGTTTTATTTTTAGCTACTCTACCTTTTTTTTAGATTTATATATGT